>JAYVYR010000247.1:0-3926 GCA_043784065.1 Acidimicrobiaceae bacterium | reverse complement strand
TCGTCTCGCCGACCATCCGGTGACCCAGCCAGTGGTGCTCATCGAGTTCCGTGTCGAAGCGACCTGTCTCACCAACCTGGATCGGGGCAACGCTCAGGCGCGTTAACCACGCATCTCGCACCCGCTACACGTAACACCAAGGCATCGAGGCATCGAGGCGCGCCAATCAGAAACCAACGCCGCAGGTCAGAGCCGTGTGGGAGTGACTATGAAATGGCCGTGAGCGTTGGTGTAGCCCTTTCGCACCTACGAGACAGTGAACTGCGTGAACATGCCGCTTGCATCGTCCACGGCTCGTCACAAAGCAGCTCGTACCTACCCAGACCCGAGCTGACGGTCATCCAGCTGCGGGTTCCAGGGGACAGCCGTCACCAGGACCACGACCGCATGAAGTCGAGGCTTCTCCTGGGCTCGACTGCTCCTCGATCTTGCCTTCGGCTCCAACGGGTCGAGTTCCTGCTCCGTCAGAGGGCAACGGGAGGACAGGGAATTCGTGGTTCAGCGCCCCGGTGTTCGTGGCGACGAACGCGACTGCCCACTCGACGCTGTTCCAGGAACGGCAGCCAGCGAGGCCGTCATTGCTGAACCACCGCCCATCATCCCGCCCCTCGATCGGAGAGGGTCACGTTCACCACAGTTCCGGATGTGGCAGTCGGCTCGCAGTTCGAGACCGCCAACGACCGACCACCGCCAAGTCGGTCCCGCCCGATGCCGACAGTCAGAGCGGTGCCGAGGACGAACACACCGATCGCCCCGATGACCACCATCCATACTGCCGCCCAGTAGCTCACGATTCGCCCTTGAGCAGTGCCAGGTCACGGGTGTACTCCTCCTCGGAGATCTCACCACGGGCAAATCGCTGATGGAGGAAGTCGATGGCCGGATTCCGCGTTCCGGGGTTGCCGGATAGCTGGCCGTAGTGGCGGACGAGGACAACGCCACCGATGGCGAGGACGGCCAAGAAGACGAGCATCCCGACAGCCGTCAGGACCCACCAGCCACTGCCCATTGCGTCGTTGTGCCATCCGAGTCCCATCGGGACTTCCTCGTAGCTCGTTGTCCGATACTATACCCCTAAGGGTATCATGTGGGTGCGGCGCAACGACGACTGGGGTGGAATCCACTGCGGCTCATCGCAGATCGGGTAAGACTTGCGTCCGCGACGGATCGGATGAGCGCTTGCGGCAGGCGTCTCGAATCGGGCTGATGCAGGCCCGGTCGTCGGGATCGCTGCACCACTGACGCTTCGCCTCCGCACGACCGGGACGAGCCGGCGTGAAATACCCTATGGGGTATCGGTGTTGGACCACGTGAAGAACGCGACGAGGAGAAGCAGATGGCGACGATTGAACTGATAATCGATAATTTCGAGGAAGTGCTACGGGCAAATGACACCGTGTTCGTCGACTTCTGGGCATCATGGTGTGGCCCCTGCAGGGCGTTCGCTCCGGTGTACGAGGCAGCCTCCGAACAGCACTCGGAGGTCGTGTTCGCAAAGGTGGACACAGAAATCCAGTTCGAGCTGGCGAGTTCATTCGGTATCCGTTCGATTCCGACGCTCATGATCTTCCGGGACCAGGTCCTGGTGTTCTCTCAGCCCGGCGCACTTCCCGCACCGGCCCTTGAGGACTTGATCACCCAGGCTGCAGCGCTCGACATGGACGAGGTGCGCCGCCAGGTGGATCAACAGTCGGTGCCGTCCGGTGCATCGTGACCCTGGCGGTCGACGTGCCGTCCGTGCGGCGCTGGTTCCGCGCGGGCCAGCAAAGAAGTGCGGTCACCCGATAGGACATGCCCACCGATGGAAGAAGGCCACATGAAGTCGTTCGACGTCGTACTTGACGTATCACTGGAACTGGCCGAGGCAGAGGTTCGGGCCGCTCTACAAGCGCAGGGCTTCGGTGTCCTGACCGAGATCGACGTCGCCGCCACGTTCAAGGAGAAGCTCGGGATCGAACGGGCCCCGCTCAAGATCCTCGGTGCCTGCAATCCCGGATTCGCCCACCGGGCGATTGACATCGATCGCACTGCCATTCTGGCACTGCCGTGCAACGTCGTCCTGGAGGACGTTGAAGGGGCGACCCGGGTCGCCATTGCCGATCCCCGTGATCTGATGCCGGACGTCCAACTCAGCGAGCTGACCGATGAAGTCGCTCAGCGGCTGCAGGCCGTCGTCGAGACCCTCGGAAGCGGCAGACCGGCCTAGATGCCCAACCTGGGCCGGGGTGGCACCCGTTCCCGAAGTGACCTGGCCTTGTCCAACCTCGCTAGCTGAGCTCTGCGAACAGAGCGCGGAGGCGTCCATCGATGTCATCGACGATCGGTCGGAGGGCATCAACCGGCTTGCCCGCAGGGTCGTCGAGTTCCCAGTCGAGGTAGCGCTTGCCCGGATACACGGGGAAGGTGTCTCCGCAGTCCATGGTGACGATGACGTCCGACTCCCTGGCCAGCTCGTCGGTCAGGGGCTTGGGGAATTCCCGGGTCGGATCGAGACCACGCTCCTCGAGGATGGCAACGACCGAAGGGATCAGCTCATCGGCCAGCTCGGGCCCGGCGGAGTGGATGTCGATGCCGCCCTCGGCGTAGTGATCGAGTAGTGCGCGGGCAGCAAGGCTGCGTCCCGAGTTGTGGATGCAGAGGAACAAGACCACCGGCTTATCGCTCACTTCGCTCCCTCGAGGGTTGGTTGGATGGACTTCGAGGGATAGTGACGCCTCGCCCACAGGGACACGTAGACGAGGCCGACCAGAACGGGCACCTCGATCAGCGGACCGACCACGCCGGCCAAGGCCTCGCCACTGGTCACACCGAACACCCCGATGGCGACGGCGATCGCAAGTTCGAAGTTGTTGCCTGCCGCCGTGAACGACAGGGTGGCGGTCCGCTCATAGGGCAGCCCGATCGCCCGTCCGTAAGCGAACGTCCCGAACCACATGATGGCGAAGTAGGCCAGGAGTGGAAGGGCGATGCGCGCCACGTCCGCCGGGTGCGACGTGATCGTGTGACCTTGGAGGGCTAAGAGGATGACGATCGTGTACAGCAGCCCGTAGAGGGCGAACGGGGCGATCCGTGGTGGAAGCCTGGCCTCGTACCACTCCCGACCTCGGGCTCGCTCGCCGATGGTCCGGGTGAGATAGCCGGCCACCAGCGGGATCCCGAGGAAGATGGCGACCGTCTCCACCACCCGCCAGATCGACAGCTCGAGCCCCACGGTGTGGAGGCCGAGCCAGCCCGGGAACACCTTGAGGTAGAAGTAGCCCAGCAGGGCGAAGGCCACCACCTGGAACAGCGAGTTCAGCGCCACCAGCACCGCCGCGGCTTCCCGGTCCCCGAGTGCGAGGTCGTTCCAGATGAGGACCATGGCGATGCAGCGGGCGAGGCCCACGATGATCAACCCGGTGCGGTAGGCGGGGAGGTCCGGCAGCATCAACCACGCCAACGTGAACATGATCAGCGGCCCGATAATCCAGTTGATCACCAGAGACGACACCAGGGTCCGCCGGTCCCGGGTGACAGTACCCAGCTCGTCGTAGCGCACCTTCGCGAGCACCGGATACATCATGACCAGGAGCCCGATGAAGATCGGCAGTGAGGTTCCCGTGGTCACGTGGACGGCATTGAGGTGCGTGTTGAGGCTGGGGATGGCCCGCCCGAGCACCAGGCCGAGCGCCATCGCCAAGATGATCCAGACCGGCAAGAACCGGTCGAGGAATGACAAGCGTGCGACCATCGGCTCGATGTGCTCGGACTCGACCGGTGCCTGTTCGGAGATCACATCGCTCACTCGCAACCTCAGCGAGCGCGTCGTTGACAGATCAGCAGCACGAGTTCGCGCTGGCCGCGGCCTCCACGGTCTCCGGTCGGGAGCTGCAGCAGGCCGACTCGCCCGGGGCGGCCGACCGCAGCTGGCCGGCCGGCATTTCGGT
>JAYVYR010000246.1:0-11387 GCA_043784065.1 Acidimicrobiaceae bacterium | reverse complement strand
CTGAAGCGGGCCCGCAGAGCCGCCGCGGCCTGCCCCAACGGAGCCCTCATCATCGTCGTCGACGACCCGACCTCACCGGCCATCGATTGAGAGTTAGGGCTGGTCCTTTTCAGCGTTCTTCACAGTTGACGGAAGGTGTCCGTTAGCTGTACCGAGGTTGGTGGCCTTGACCGTGCTCCGCGTGCTTACTCCGCGTGTTGCAGCCACGTCGTAGTAATCGGATCGGAGAAGGAAGCGACGACGCACCGATGTTGCGTTTGGAGATCGTGCGCCCCCAGTTGGAATTCGGGGTCCAATCCGTAGCCATCTTGAAGATGGATTTGCGATGCTCTGATGTCCGCAACTGACTGCCCCCGAACAACACCTATGTGACGCCCCAGGCCGCCCAGTGGCGGCGTGTCATGGGCCAGGTACCGGGCCCGGATGGACTTCCGCCCATGCGTCGAAAGTCCCGTTTCGGGAGGGTCAGGAAGCAGGGTCCCGTCCCGTGTATGCCAGGAGCCTGTCCTGTGCGGAGGCGTCCGGCGCAACCTTCACCGCTGGTTTGAAGACACCTTGGCGCTGCTCATCGCTGAAGCGTCCGTGGATCATGTCATAGGCGAGGGCAGGTAGACCCTCCGGCATGGTTGCGTCCTGTCCGGTCGCCTTGGCGAGATCCCATCCGTGCAGCAGTTGGTCAGCGCATGCGATCCCCAGCGCCGGGCCGGTCTTCTCGATCGCTCCGGGTTCTCGGAAGGCCCGCATGAGGTCAGCCCGGGACTGCTCGCACGTCGCCACAGGATCATCGCCGAGGAGATTGGGGGGTTCCGGTGACGGCGGCGGTGCGTCCCCGCCGTGAGCAGCGCCGGTGAAGTACCGCTGAGTGTCGAGCATGTGGTTCAGCAAGGTACGAACATCCCACTCGTCGCAAGGCGTCTGTCGTTCCAACTTCCTGGTTGCGCCTTTGACCTTGACGGCGGTCCAGCCACTCGCTCGGTCGTAGGCGTCCAACAGGTCTGTCTGATCAGTTTGGGGCACAGACCCACCTCCTTACTTGGTGTCCTAGAGTTCACAACACTGAAAGTCCGAGCACAATCGGGTCGAACACGCCGCGAGCCTCATGACTGAAATCAGGGCCGACAGGTGCTGCTGTCCGGCGAAGGCGGTTCGGCGACGCTGAAATCGGGAAGGATCTCGTACATGACCATTGATCACGTCCTTGCCGTAGTCCCCGTTTCAGACATCCAGGCGTCGCAGCGATGGTACGAGGATCTCATGGGTCGTCCCGAAGACAACCACCCCATGGACTCGCTGGTCGAGTGGAGAGTCACCGAAACCGGTTGGGTGCAGGTCTTTCGTGACCCGGAGCGAGCGGGGTCCACACTTCTCAACTTTGCCGTCGACAATCTGGAGGCGCAGGCCGCTGAACTCGCGGCGAGGGGCTTGGTGCTCGACAACATTCAGACAGCCAACAAAGGTGTCCGGACTGCAAGTATCAACGACCCCGATGGCAACAGGATTACCTTCATAGGAGGCTTTCGGGTCGACTATTGAGCATTCGGTGCCACCGGGTGGTGAGGTAGGCCGCTGGTTCGACAGATCACTTCTGCGGTTGAGGTCCCGACCAGGCCATCGTGGTGGCATCTTTCAGCGCACCGGCCTGGAACCAGCAGCCCCCGGAGGGTGAGTCAGCTTCCCCAGCGGCCCCCTATCAAACCGTGCATGCGGTTCTCCCGCACACGGCTTTCCGACACCGTTCATCGTCAGGCATGCACAGGCTCCCAACGCTTGACTTTTCCGGTGAGTCGATAGATGCCGAGTTCGGTCAGCCAGCCATAGTTGAACGGGCTGGCCCGAAGACGGCCTCGGGTGGCGTACTTGACGCTGGCCAGCTTGGAGAGCCGCAAGTGCACGTAGGGACATGTGGTCATCCTCACAGAGGGGACCACTGGGGTGCCTCCTCTCGCTGGCCCGGGGCAGCCAGTTCCACCCGCCAGTCGGCATCGTCTTCAAGGTAGGCCTAGATCACCCCTTGATTCACGGCAGCTCCCGTGATGAACTGGGCATCTGGTTCCTCTCCGAACCCGCCGTCGATTCTGTTCCGACCTCTGAGCCCCTAGCTCACCACTTCCCCTCTACCTGAGGAGCCCCATGGGCAAGTTGGTGGGCGCAGTAGCCCTTTGCTGTATTGCTGCAGTCCTGTCCGTAGCCGTCCTGGTATCGGCAGTGGTCAGCGGCCCGTCATCGCCGTCAGGCGCATCCACCCCCGGGGTGAGCGGAGTCGTGGGAAGCGCCGGCGCCTATCACTTGCCGGCCCTTCCGGCCGACTGGGCCGCCCTCGACCAAAGGGCAGTTGCCACCTGTCCCGGCCTGCCGTGGTCGGTGTTAGCAGCCATTGGAAACGTCGAGTCGGACAGCGGCCGGTCGACCGCCCCGGGAGTCGCGTCAGGAACAAATGTCGCCGGCGCCGAGGGCCCTATGCAGTTCGAGCCGCAAACGTTCGCTGCCTATGCCACAGTCGGACCAGGCGGAGTTAGTCCAGCCAGCCCGTATGACCCGGTCGACGCCGTCTTCACGGCAGCAGCCATGTTGTGCGCAGACGGCGCCGGTTCGGCCTCCGGCCTGCGGGCGGCGGTGTTCGCCTACAACCACGACATCACCTACGTGAACACCGTCCTCACCCTGTCGCTGGCGTTCGCAGAGGACCCGACAGCCGATGTCGGCGTGGTTGCCGCTCTCTCGTTCGCCGGTCGCCAACTCGGCACTCCCTACCTGTGGGGCGGCACGGGTCCAGGTGGCTTTGACTGCTCGGGGCTCACGCAGGCCGCCTTCGCACGCGCCCGCGTCACCCTCCCCCGAGTGGCCCAGGACCAGTTCAACGCAGGACCCTCATTGACTCTCGGAGCGACCGTCCAACCGGGCGATCTACTCTTCTTCGGGAGCGGGACGGCCGGCGTCGACCATGTGGGGATCTACGTCGGATCCGGGCTGATGGTCGACGCACCCCACACCGGAGCCCTGGTGCGAGTGGAGTCAGCCGGTTGGACGGATCTGGTCGGAGCCACCCGACCAAGCTGACCAGAGGGGTCGACCAGTTCGGACGATCTGACCGCCGGAGTCGGCGGACGCGGATCGACCGCCAGGGTCACACCGGGGGATGCGGCTCACGCCACATGGTGGTGACGATCGGACCGGCCTCGCCCAGTTCGAACTCCCCGTGGGACTCGAAGCCGATCGACCGGTATCGGTCGAGGTTGGCCGGATTGGTGGACTCGAGATAGGCGGGTGCCCCCTCGGCGTCGATGTGGGCGAGGTTGTCAGCCAGGAGGGACATGCCCAGTCCCTGGCCTCGCTTGTCGGGCCGGGTCCCGAACAGACTGAGGTAGTAGTGCTCCGGAACCTGTGGATGGGCACGCTCGAAGGCCTCGCCCATCAGGGTCGCCCGCCAGACATCGGGACCGAGGAGCTCCTCCCACAGCGCGCCTTCCCGGGCGGCCTGGGTCGGCGCCAACTCCGGCTCGCCCGGCGGGATCCACAGCGTGGCCGCCCCGGCACCGGGGGTGGTCCACACCCATCCGAGGTCGACCGCACCCTCAAGGAGCAGCATCCAGACTGCCCGGAGCTGATCGGGTCGGCGTTCAGGATCGGGGAACACCCACGTCCACGCGGGATCGGCATCGAACGCAGCAGCGAGTGTGGCGGCCACTGCCGGTAGGTCGTCGGGTCCGGCACGTCGGGCGTCCATTCCCCCATCATGGTGGATTCCGGATCGGACGACTCCCACTTCGGCCCTCCTAGCGCAACGCCAGCTGTCCCGGACGGATCGGAGCCGGCAGTGCAGTGTCGCCCATCAGGTGACGGTCGACGGACGCGGCGGCCGAGCGCCCTTCGGCGATTGCCCACACGATGAGGCTCTGGCCACGGGTCATGTCGCCGCATACGAAGACGTTGTCGACATTGGTCGCCCAGTGCTCGTCGGCGGCCACACTGCCCCGAACGTCGAGCTCGAGGCCCAGATCGGCCACCACGCCGTCCGGTTCGGTCCCGAGGAACCCCATGGCCAACAGCACCAGCTGGCAGGGCAGTTCGAACTCGCTCCCCTCGACGGCGCGGAAGGACGGTCGACCGTCCGTACCGGAAGTGAGTTCGACCTCATGGCCCCGCAATCCGGCGACAGTGCCCGTCCCGCCGTCCATGAACTCGTCGGTGGTGACAGAGAAGATCCGGTCACCACCTTCCTCGAGGGCCGACGACGTCCGCAAGATCAACGGCCACGTCGGCCACGGGTTATCTTCGGCCCGATGATCCGGTGGCTCGGGCATGATCTCGAGCTGGTGGACCCTGAGGGCCCCCTGGCGGTGGGCGGTGCCGAGGCAGTCGGCCCCGGTGTCGCCTCCGCCGATGATGACCACGTGCTTGCCCTGAGCTGTGATCGGCGCCTCGGTCAATGAGCCCTCCTGGACCATGTTCGAAGGCTTCAGGTAGTCCATCGCCCGGTGGATCCCGTCCAGATTGCGGCCAGAGGTGGGCAGGTCGCGGGGCAAGGTGGCACCTCCGGCCAACACCACTGCGTCGTACCCGGCCACCAGTTCGGCGGTCACCAGCACTGTCGCCCCTGCGGCCACGGCCCAGGGGACATCCGCAGAAGGGGTCCCCACCGAGATGCTGCACCGGAACTCGACGCCCTCGGACTCCATCTGGGCAAGACGGCGGTCGAGGACGGCCTTCTCCATCTTGAACTCGGGAATGCCGTAGCGCAGAAGGCCGCCCGGGCGCTCGGCCCGTTCGTAGACGACGACCGAGTGGCCGGCGCGGCAGAGTTGCTGCGCGGCGGCCAGGCCGGCAGGACCGGAGCCGACCACCGCCACCCGCTTGCCAGTCGGCGCAGCGGGCCGGACAGGCTCTACCCAGCCTTCGGCCCAGGCCCGCTCGATGATCTCGTACTCGATGCGCTCGATGGCCACCGGGTCGTCGTTGATCCCGAGGACGCAGGCGCCTTCGCACGGCGCCGGGCACAGGCGCCCGGTGAACTCGGGGAAATTATTGGTGGCATGGAGCCGCTCGATGGCCTCGGTCCAGTCGTCGCGGTAGACGAGATCGTTCCACTCGGGAATGAGGTTGCCCAGCGGGCAGCCCTCGTGGCAGAAGGGGATGCCGCAGTCCATGCAGCGGGCCCCCTGGACGGAGGCGGCCTCGGCCGGGAACGGTTCGTAGACCTCCTTCCAGTCCCGCAACCGGACCGGTACCGGCCTCCGGTCAGGCAGCTCACGGTCGAACTTCAAGAATCCGGTCACATCACCCACGGGAGACCTCCATGACCGCCTCGTCGACAGAGCGGCCTTCGGCCACTGCCAGTTCGGTGGCCTCCAGCACGCGGCGGTAGTCCCGGGGCATGACGGTGACGAACTTGTCCGTCTCGTTGGTCCAGTCGGCCAGCAGCCGGGTGGCCACCTCCGAGCCGGTCTCCTGCTCATGCAGGTGGATCCGGTCCCGCAGCCAGAGCCGATCGTCGTGGTCGAGCGGTTCGAGTTCGACCATCTCGTTGTTGTAGACCCGGGCCAGCTCACCGTGGGGGTCGTAGACAAAGGCCATGCCGCCCGACATCCCCGCCCCGAAGTTCCTGCCGGTCGGCCCTAAAACCACCACTCGGCCACCGGTCATGTACTCGCAGGCGTGGTCGCCGACGCCTTCGACCACGGCGATGGCCCCGGAATTGCGGACACAGAACCGCTCCCCCACCTGACCCCGGAGGAAGACCTCGCCGGCGGTGGCGCCGTACAGGATGACGTTGCCGGCGATGATGTTCTCCTCGGCGGCGAACGGGGCGTCCTCGGCCGGGCGCACCGTGATGCGACCGCCCGACAGACCCTTGCCGAGGTAGTCATTGGTATCGCCGATCAGCCGCATGGTGACGCCCTTCGGCACGAAGGCTCCGAAGCTCTGGCCCGCCGAGCCCCGAAATGTCAGGTCGATGGTGCCGTCAGGTAGGCCGGCCCCGCCGTGACGACGGGTGATCTCGTAGCCGAGCAGGGTACCGACCGTGCGGTTGACATTCGTGACATCCAACTCAGCCGTCACCGGAGTACCGTCCTCGAAGGCCGGACGGCACAGTTCCAGGAATTGATGATCGAGGGCCTTGTCGAGCCCATGATCCTGGTCGGCCACCCGGTGGCGCACAGCTCCCTCAGGAACAACGGGAGCCATCAGGATGGGGGCCAGATCCAGCCCCGACGCCTTCCAGTGGTCGACCGCCTTGGCTGCGTCGAGCAGGTCGACCCGGCCAACGGCCTCCTCGATGGTGCGCAGGCCGAGCGCGGCCAGGTACTCACGCACCTCCTCGGCGATGTACTCGAAGAACGTCTCGACGAATTCCGGCGTGCCGGAAAACCGCTCTCGAAGCACCGGATTCTGCGTGGCTATCCCGACGGGGCAGGTGTCGAGGTGGCAAACCCGCATCATGATGCAGCCCGACACCACCAGTGGTGCGGTGGCGAAGCCGTACTCCTCAGCGCCGAGCAGTGCGCCGATCACCACGTCCCGTCCGGTCTTCATCTGGCCATCGACTTGGACCACGATTCGGTCGCGCAGATCGTTGGCCATGAGCGTCTGCTGGGTCTCGGCCAGACCCAATTCCCACGGAATGCCGGCGTGCTTCTGTGAGGTCAGCGGGGTGGCCCCGGTGCCTCCGTCGTGGCCGGAGATGAGAACGACGTCGGAGTGGGCTTTGGCCACGCCGGCCGCCACCGTGCCGACACCTACCTCCGCCACCAGCTTCACGTGGATGCGTGCCCTCGGGTTGGCCGATTTCAGGTCGTGGATGAGTTGGGCTATGTCCTCGATCGAATAGATGTCGTGGTGGGGCGGAGGTGAGATGAGACCCACGCCCGGGGTCGAGAACCGGGTCTTGGCGATCCACGGGTAGACCTTGTGGCCGGGCAGTTGACCACCCTCGCCGGGTTTGGCCCCCTGGGCGATCTTGATCTGGATGTCGTCGGCGTTGACCAGATACTCCGACGTCACCCCGAATCGTCCCGAGGCCACCTGCTTGATGGCGCTCCGCCGCAAGTCGCCGTTGGCGTCCGGCGTGAAGCGGTCCGGATCTTCGCCGCCCTCACCGGTATTGGACCTGCCCCCTAGGCGGTTCATGGCAATGGCCAGAGTCTCGTGGGCTTCGGCCGAGATCGATCCGTACGACATGGCGCCCGTCGAGAACCGGGCCACGATGGCCGACACCGACTCGACCTCGTCGATCGGGACCGGGGCCAGGACACCGGTACGCAAGCTCATCATGCCGCGCAATGTGGCCAGGGCCTCCGACTGGTCGTCGACGGCCTGCGTGTACTCCTTAAAGACTCCGTAGCGCTTGGAGCGGGTGGCATGCTGGAGCTTGAACACCGTCCTCGGGTTGAAGAGGTGGATCTCGCCTTCGCGCCGCCACTGGTACTCGCCGCCAACCTCACGCTCCCGGTGGGCCCGCTCGGTCGGGCGGTCAAGGTGAGCCAGGCGGTGACGGGAAGTCACCTCGCCGGCCAGGACGTCGAGATCGACGCCGCCGATACGCGACACCGTCCCGGTGAAGTACTCGTCGATCACCGCGGTGGCCAGACCCACAGCCTCGAAGACCTGGGCACCGGTGTAGGAGGCAACGGTCGAAATCCCCATCTTGGACATGACCTTTACGATGCCTTTGGAGGCCGCCTTGATGTAATTCTTCTGAGCCTGGCGGGGGGTGACTCCGGCGAGCAGACCGCTGGCGATCATGTCGTCGATGGACTCGAAGGCCAGATACGGGTTGATGGCGGCCGCTCCGAACCCCTTGAGGAGAGCCATATGGTGGACCTCGCGGGCATCGCCCGACTCCACCACCAGGCCGACCCGGGTCCGTGCCTTGGTTCGCACAAGGTGGTGATGCACGGCGGCCACGAGCAGCAATGAGGGGATGGGGGCCAGAGCCGGCGTCGAGTTCCGGTCGGACAGGACGATGACATCGGCCCCGTCCTCGACGGCCGTGGTCACCCGCTGTCGGACGTCCTCGATGGCTGCCCGCAGCGCATCGCCGCCGCCCGACGTCTCGAACAGGCCGTCGACGGCAAAGGCCCGGAAACCCGGAGTGCTTCCGTCCTCGTTCACGTACAGCAGCTTGGCCAGGTCGTCGTTGTCGATGACCGGCATGGGAAGGACGATCTGGCGGCACGAGTCGGCCGACGGCTCCAGCAGGTTCGACTCCGGACCCAAGGTAGACAACAACGAGGTGACCAGCTCCTCGCGGATGGCGTCGAGCGGCGGGTTGGTCACCTGGGCGAACAGTTGGGTGAAATAGTCGTACAGCAGGCGTGACCGCTGCGACAGCACTGCGATTGCGGTGTCCGAGCCCATCGAACCGATCGGTTCGGCCCCGGTCCGGGCCATGGGAGCCACGATCAGTCGGAGCTCTTCGTCGGTGTAGCCGAACAGCTGCTGGCGACCCACCACGGAGGCGTGCTGTGGAGTGAGCATGGTGCGGGGCGGGAGTTCGTCGAGGTTGATCTGACCCTGCTCCAACCAGGTGGCGTAGGGATGCTCAGCGGCCAGGGTCGACTTGATCTCATCGTCGTCGACGATCCGGCCGGCCTCGGTATCCACCAGGAACATCCGGCCAGGCTGAAGGCGGCCCTTGCGCACCACCTTGGACGGTGGGACGTCGAGAACACCCACCTCGCTAGCCAATACCACCAGGTCATCGTCGGTGACCCAGTAGCGTGCCGGACGCAGGCCGTTGCGGTCGAGCACCGCCCCGATGACCGAACCGTCAGTGAACGCCACGGCGGCAGGCCCGTCCCACGGCTCCATGAGCGAGGCGTGGAAACGGTAGAAGGCGCGCCTCGCCGGGTCCATCGTGCTGTGGTTCTCCCACGCCTCGGGAATCATCATCAAGATGGCGTGGTGGATCGGTCTGCCACCCAGGTGGAGCAGCTCAAGGACCTCGTCGAACGAGGCCGAGTCACTGGCTCCAGGGGTCACTATCGGAAAGGCCCGCTCCAGGCCCGGCATCAGGTCGGTTGCGCACAGTGCCTCTCGGGCCCGCATCCAGTTCCGGTTTCCGGCCAACGTGTTGATCTCGCCGTTGTGGGCCATGTAGCGGTAGGGGTGGGCCAACGGCCACGACGGGAACGTGTTGGTGGAGAACCGAGAGTGCACAAGGGCCAGTCCACTGACCAACCGTTCGTCGGCCAGGTCAGGATAGAACGCTGCCAGCTGATGGGAGGTGAGCATTCCCTTGTAGGTCACGGTGCGCGACGACAGCGAGGCGAAATAGCACTCCTCGATCTCGTGCTCGGCCCGCTTACGCAGGACGAACGCCAGCCGGTCGATTGCCACTGCGGGATCGCCGGTACTGACGGGTGTCCCCGAAGCCGGGGCGACGAAGAGTTGATGCATGCCAGGACGAGCCGATTCTGCGATCGAGCCGAGCGTGGCCGGGTCGACCGGTAGGGCCCGCCACCCGAGCACGACGAGGCCCTCTTCGCCGGCCAGTCGTTCCACTTCAGTCCGGGCCTCGGACGCAGACGATTCGTCGGCCGACAGAAAGGCGATGCCGGTGGCGTAACGGCCGCCGTCAGGCAGCGTGAAGTCGACCACTTGGCGGTAGAAATCGTCGGGTACCTGGATGAGGATTCCGGCGCCGTCGCCGCTGTCTTCCTCGCTGCCAGTGGCACCGCGATGGGCCAGATGCTCAAGGGCGCTGATCGCCTGGAGCACCAGGGTATGGCTGGGACGCCCTCGCAAGTCCGCCACCAAGGCCACGCCGCAGGCATCGTGCTCGAAGCGAGGGTCGTAGAGACCGGAGGTGGGCGCCATGCGGGTCGTGGCGGTCGTGCGGATGGACACCGGAACACGGGTCGCGGACGTCGTGGCGCCGCCGTCAGCTGTGGGTGCAACAGTCGTCATCGGGTCGCTCCATAAGAGAATGTGGATCTCCCCGCGCGGGACGACGTTGGCCCTTGCGTGGTCCGACAACTCTACACGGTCGTACCGAAGCTTCTCCACACCCGGCCGGGTCAGGGCTTCCGATGACCGGAAAATCGAAACCGGTCCTGCTGGTATCAGATCACATACCATCGGGCGGCAACCGGTATCAGATCACATACCACTCGAGCTCGAACTGAGATTTCTGGCACCCGACCGCTCCGACACGACGACAACCCGGTCGGGACGAGCGTTCCCCCAGCCGGAGCATGTGCCTATGGCGACCGCGGCCCCACCGGAGTGAGCAACCACTACGACCTCGTAGTGGTCGGGGGCGGAATCATCGGCCTGGCGATCGCCCGGCGCTCCGCCCAATCCGGACGCGATGTCGCCGTGGTCGATCCCGACCTGGGGAAGGGCGCGACCTGGGCGGCGGCCGGCATGCTGGCCCCCGTGTCCGAGGCGCACTTCGGCGAGGAAGCGCTGGCCGCGCTCAACCTGGTCGGAGCTGCCGCCGGCCCGGCTTTGCCGCCCAACTGCAAGCCTCGTCCGGTATGGCCGTCCACTTCCGATCGGACGGCACACTGCTTGTGGCCGGCGATCCGTCCGACCGCATGGCCATTGACCGGGTGCTCGGCTTCCATCAGGCCATCGGCCTCCCGGCCGTCCGCCTCGGGGCCCAATCCTGCAGAGAGGCCGAGCCGATGCTGGCGCCAGGAATCAGCGGAGGGGTGGACCTGCCCGACGACCGCCAAGTCGATAACCGGGCCGTAGTCACAGCCTTGCTCGAGGCCTGCCGGGTCGACGGGGTGACGACGGTGTCCGATCGAGTGGTCCGGGTGGACGTAGGAGCGCGACCGGACGACGGACTGCGGGTGCAGGGTGTGACGCTGGAGATAGGCGATGCCCTCGCCGCCACTTCGGTCGTCATCTCGGCCGGCAGCCGGTCCGGCGAGATCGCCGGCCTCCCGGAGGAATGGCGACCGCCGGTGCGGCCGGTCCACGGAGTAACCGTTCGCATGCTGGCCCGGCATGGCGTTCCGCGCCTCCGCCGCACCGTGCGGGCACTCGTCCACGGACGGTCCTGCTACCTGGTTCCTCGGGACGACGAGGGACTCGTGTTGGGAGCCACAGTGGAGGAGCATGGCGCCGCTCTCGACGTGCCCCTCGGAGGTCTGGCCGATCTCATCGCGGACGCCCGTCGGATCGTCCCTGCCCTCGACGAGTATTCGGTCCTCGAACTGGCCCCTGGCCTACGTCCAGGATCCCTGGACAACGGGCCGATCGTCGGTACGACGCCGGTCCATGGCCTGCTTGTGGCCACCGGCCACTACCGCAATGGCATCCTGCTGGCACCGGCTACGGCTGACGAGGTGGTGGCTCTGCTGGATACCCGGGACGGTCGAACAGTGGCCGGATCCAGCCCGTTCGATGCGTTCCGTCCCATCCGGTTCACCGAGCGG
>JAYVYR010000245.1:0-2699 GCA_043784065.1 Acidimicrobiaceae bacterium | reverse complement strand
GGGCTGAACTCCTTGGCTGCCGCATGTGCCCGGGATCACCCCGTGCCACGGGTCGGCGAGTTAGGATCGAACGCATGTTCGTCCTCGGTATCGACCCCGGACTGTCGCGTTGTGGCTACGGCGTCGTCACCCGGCGGGACGGGAAGCTGGCCGCCGTGGCCGGAGGGGTCATCTCGTCGCCACCCTCCATGCCCTTGCCTGAGCGATTGCGGACGCTGTCCGATGAGCTGCGTGCCCTCGTAGCCGAGTTCCGCCCGGATGCCGTGGTGGTCGAGCGGGTCTTCTTTCAAGTGAACGCCCGCACGGCCATGGCCACCGGCCAAGCCGCCGGTGTCGCCTTGGTGGCCGCCGCCGAATCCGGGTGCGAGGTCGCTCAGTACACGTCCAACGAGGTAAAGCAGGCCATCGTCGGGTACGGCTCGGCCACCAAGGATCAGGTCCAGCGGATGGTGGCGGAGGTCCTCGGGATGGCGGAGCCGCCCCGGCCGCCCGATGTGGCAGATGCCCTGGCGTTGGCCGCCTGTCACCTCACTACCAATTCGCTTCGCCGGGCCGTCGATGCCGCCTCCGTGCCCGCGGGCGACGTGGCGGCCCGATGATCGGCTCACTGCGGGGGACGGTGCTCGACCGCCCCACCATTGGTGAAGTGATCGTGGAAGTAGGCGGCGTGGGCTACCGCGTCTCCGTCCCGACATCAGTTCTGGCTGGACTGGGGTCGGTCGGCACTGCCGTCTTCCTACATGTGCACACTCACGTGCGCGAGGACGCCATCATCTTGTACGGATTCGCCCATGCCGACGAGCGCCGCAGCTTCGAAGCACTGCTCGGGGCACACGGCGTCGGACCTTCGTTGGCACTGGCCATCCTCTCGGCGCTCTCGCCGGCCGCCCTGTCGACGGCCATAGTCGAGGATGACCTCGACACCCTCTGTCTGGTTCCCGGAGTCGGCAAGAAGACGGCGGCCCGACTGCTGCTCGAGCTGAAGGCCCGGTTGGATCTTCCGTCACTCGGTGGCGGCAGTTCGAACGCCCCGACGACCGGCTCGGCTCGAGGCGAGGCCCGGGCTGCCCTGGCCGAACTCGGTTATGGCCCCGACGAGATCGCCGGTGCCCTCGAGTCGGTCGACGGTGACGCTCCGGTGGAGGAGATGGTGCGGTCCGCGCTGCATGAACTGGTGCGCAAGCGTTGACTCCCGGGGCCCGCAAGGAGGTGGTGGCACCCCGTGGCATCGACCCTGCAGTCGGAGGGGAGGAGGACGCCGGGGTAGAGCGCGATCCGTCACGGACCGTCGACCCGGCGGCCGTGTCGGCCGAGGAAGCCGACGAGGTCGGCCTGCGGCCGCGTACATTGACCGAGTTCGTGGGCCAGGGCCAGCTGACCGAGCACCTGAAGATCGTCATCGAGGCAGCCATCAAACGCCAACAGCCGGCCGACCATCTGCTGTTTGCCGGACCCCCCGGACTGGGCAAGACGTCATTGGCCGGAATCGTGGCCGCTGAACTCGGCGTCGGGCTCCGGGTGACGTCCGGCCCGATACTGGTGCGGGCCGGCGACCTGGCCGCACTGCTCACCGACCTGCAGGAAGGCGACGTCCTCTTCATCGATGAGATCCACCGCATGCACCGATCGGTGGAGGAGATCCTGTATCCGGCCATGGAGGACTTCAAGCTCGACATCTTGATCGGTAAGGGCCCGACGGCGAGGAGCATCCGCCTCGACCTGCCCCGCTTTACGCTAGTCGGCGCCACCACGCGCACCGGTCTGGTGGCCGGCCCGCTGCGCGACCGGTTCGGCTTTGTCGGCCGCCTCGACCTCTATGATCCGCTCGAACTCGAGTCCATCGTTGTGCGTTCGGCCGGCATCCTCGGCGTGCCCATCGACAACAGAGGGGCCCGGCACATCGCCGAACGGTCGCGTGGGACGCCCCGTATCGCCAATCGCCTGCTGAAGCGGGTGCGCGACTATGTGGAGGTGCGGGCCGAGGGCTCGATCACCGCCGAGGCCGCCGTTACCGGGCTTGATGTGTTCGGCGTCGACGAACTGGGCCTCGACAAGGTGGACCGTGCCATTCTCGACGTGCTGTGCGTGCGGTTCTCAGGTCGTCCCGTCGGGCTTACGACTCTGGCGCAGTGCATCGGCGAGGAGCCCGACACCATCGAGGACGCCTATGAGCCCTACCTGCTCCAGCAGGGCCTGCTGCAACGCACCACGCGGGGTCGGATGGCCGGACCAAGGGCCTGGACCCACCTGGGCCTGACCCCGCTCGACGCGACTCTGCTCTGACGGACCGGCCTGGATGGGACCGGACCTGATCGGACCGGGGCTGATCGGGCGAGACAGGTAGCGGCGTCTGGCACCATGTGACTGTGTCGTCAGCCCTCGATCCACCGGCATCGGTCGCCGAGCGCACGCCCATGGACGCTTACGAGTACGGGCTGCCCCGGTCGGCTATCGCCCAAGCGCCGGTCGAGCCCCGTTCGTCTGCCCGCCTGCTGGTCGGTCCCGGAGTCGCCGATGGACCCGCACCCCGGCACGCCAGGATGGCCGACCTGGCCAGCCTCCTCCGGCCTGGCGATGTCCTGGTGGTCAACGACACCCGCGTGCTGGCGGCACGTCTGGCATTGGTCAAGTCCACCGGGGGACTGGCCGAGGTGCTGTTGATCGAGCCGTTCCATCGTGCGGAAGTGCGGGAAGCAGGT
>JAYVYR010000244.1:0-21314 GCA_043784065.1 Acidimicrobiaceae bacterium | reverse complement strand
CTCCGGCCCGACGCACCAGCACCCCGCCGCCGGCCAACTTGTCGAGGTCGTAAGGGTGGGTGGGCTGGCCGAGCTCCAGCAACACATAGTTGGAGGCATCCACCACGTTGTTGATCGGGCGCATCCCGGCGGCCACCAGCCGACGGGCAATCCACTCGGGGGACTCGCCCACCGTCACCCCGGTCAGCACCCTGGCGGTGAACCGGGGGCAGAGTTCGAGGTCGTCGACCTGGACCGAGGCCAGTGAATCGACGGCAGGTCCTGCGGCCGGACCGACTGAGGCCGCGAACGCAGGAACGACCTGGGCCATCAGCTCAGTCGTCGACGGGATCGTGAACACCAGTCCGAGCCGCGCAGCCAGGTCGCGGGCCACTCCGGCGATACACCAGGCATCAGGCCGGTTGGCCTCCACAGCCACGTCGACTACGACGTCGGGCTCAATGCCGAGTGCCTCCGTCAGGGGGGTGCCCGGGGTGGCGGCCACGTCGTTGAGGATCAGGAGCCCAGCATGGTCGTCCCCCAGCTCCAGCTCCCGACCCGAGCAAAGCATCCCGTTGGACACCATGCCCCGCATCTTCCGGCGTCCGATCGTGAATCCGCCAGGCAGTACTGCACCCACGGGGGCGAGCGGTACCAGATCGCCGACCGCGAAGTTCGTCGCACCGCAGGCCACCTCGACCTGCCCGGTGCCACAATCGACAACCACCCGTCGGATCTTGTCGGCTCCTTCGATCGCCGTGATCTCCTCGACTCGGGCGAGCACGACATCACCCAGGCCTTCGCCGGTGCGTTCGATGCCCTCGACCACCAGCCCGAGGTCGTCCAACGTCGCGACTATGGCCGCGGCGTCACCGGTGAAGGGTGCGAAATCTCGTAACCAGGAAAGGGGAACTCGCACGGCAGTCCTCTCAGGGGTGTGCGCCTCAGAACTGGCGCAGGAACCGGATGTCGTTCTCGATGAGGGCCCGCATATCGGCGATCTGGTGGCGCATCTGCGCACACCGGTCAATACCGAATCCGAAGGCGAATCCGGTCCACACGTCAGCTTCGATGCCGACGGACGCGAACACGGCCGGGTCGACCATGCCGCATCCTCCGAGCTCGATCCATCCCGTCTGGGAGCAGGTCCGACAACCTTCTCCCGTGCAGATGGCGCAGGTGACCTCGAATTCGGCCGACGGCTCAGTGAACGGAAAGTAGGCCGGACGCAAGCGGGTGTGGATGTCCGGCCCGAAGTAGGCGGAGGTGAAGGTTTCGATGGTGCCGGCCAGGTCGGCGAAGGTGATTCCCCGGTCGACGACCAGACCCTCGATCTGATGGAAGACGGCCAGGTGCCGGGCGTCGGGAGTATCGCGGCGGTAGCAGCGGCCGGGCATGACCGAATGTATCGGCAGCGTGCCATCCAGCACCGCCTGCTCCATGAGGTGGATCTGCACGGGCGACGTGTGCGTACGCAACAACGTTGACTCGGGCTCGCCCAGGTTCAGGTAGAAGGTGTCCCACATGCCCCGGGCCGGGTGCGCCGGGGGGATGTTGAGGGCACCGAAGTTGTACCAGTCAGTCTCGATTTCGGGGCCCTCGACCACATCAAAGCCCATCCCGACGAACACGTCCTCGAGTGCATCGCGGGTCTGCGAGACAAGGTGGAGGTGGCCGCGGGCGGGCGGGGCGGCCACCGAACCCGGAACGTACTCGGTCAGGTCGAGACGGGAGGCCGCCATTTCGGCAGCCAATTCGGCGTAGCGGAGCTGGGAGCGCTTTGACTCGAGTAGCTCCTGGACAGTGGTCCGGGCTTCATTCAGTTGGCGACCGAGCTCCTTCCTGGCTTCGGGATCCATCGATCCGAGCGCTCGGGACGCCTCGGCCAGGGCCGACTTCTTGCCCGACACCGAAGCGGCCACATGCCGGATGGTGTCCAGTGTGTCGGCCGACTCGATGGCGGTCCGGGCCTCGGCCACCAGGGCGACGACGTCGACGGACCCGCTCACGCCGTCAACCCGCCGCCGCCGCC
Source organism: Acidimicrobiaceae bacterium (assembly GCA_043784065.1). Taxonomy (GTDB): domain Bacteria; phylum Actinomycetota; class Acidimicrobiia; order Acidimicrobiales; family RAAP-2; genus Bog-756. The sequence goes on along the minus strand of JAYVYR010000244.1, from coordinate 19,303 downwards.
GTCCGCATCCTGTGCCACCTCGTCCATAGCCGTTATCGTAGAGCGGACGGCGGCGGACCTCGACGACGTCGGGGCACGGCGCTGCCGCAACGCCTCGAAGCACAACACTGCCGCCGATACGCTCACATTGAGCGACTCCGACCGGCCGGCCATGGGAATGGTCACGCCGACGTCGACTGTAGCCACCAGGTCGAGGGGCAGGCCGCCGGCCTCGTTGCCGAGCACCAGAGCCACGGGACCAGTCCAGTCGAACGAGGCGTAGTCCGTTCCCCCACGCACGACCGTCGCTATAGTCGTGAATCCCCGTGACGACAAGTGCGCCACTGCGGCAGCCGCGGTTCCACCATCGACGACAGGAAGATGGAACAGCGAGCCGGCCGTGGCCCGCACGCACTTCGGATTGGTCGGATCGACCGTGCCGTCGCAGCAGATGACGGCATCGACACCAGCGGCGTCAGCAGTGCGGATGACGGTGCCGAGGTTGCCCGGGTCGCGCACATCAACGCACACCACCACCAGGGTGGCACCGGCCAGGGCGTCGAGCGGCGCCGGGGCATAGGACACAACGGCCAGAAGGGGCTGGGGAGAGACGGTCGACGCCACCCGCTCCATCACCCCCGGGGCGAGGTCGAATACCCGTCCACCCTGGCTGAGGATCCGTTGGGTGACATCGACCACTGCAGGCGCAGTGGCCCCCTCGGGGGCCACATAGACAGCCTCGATCGATGAACCGGCGGCCAAGGCTACCGACAGCAGCTCCGCACCCTCGACCACCGCTACTCGCTCTGCTGCTCGCAATCCGCGCTTGCGCAGGAGTTGGCGCAGTCGCCGCACCCGTTGATGGGTGAAGGGCAGCCCCGTCTGGGTCAGGAACCGGCCTCGGTGCTCGAGGGACTCTCGGCCAGTGCGTCCTCGGCCACCTGAACCAGCGAAGCGAAAGCCTCGGGCGCGGTGACGGCCAAGTCGGCCAGTACTTTGCGGTCCACCTCGACATCGGCCCGATGGAGACCGGCGATGAAGCGGCTGTAACTCATGCCGTTCAGCCGAGCTGCAGCATTGATCCGCTGAATCCAGAGCTGGCGGAAGTCGCCCTTGCGCGCCCTGCGGTCCCGGTAGGCGTACTGCCCCGAGTGCATGACCTGCTCGTTAGCGGCGCGGAATGAACGGCTCTTGTTGCCGTAGTAGCCCTGTGCCTGCTCGAGGATGGCGCGGTGGTGCTTCTTGGCATGGACGGCGCCTTTTACTCGGGCCATGGTGAACTCCTTGTGTTTCGGGCCGCTGCGTGGTCGGCCGATTGCGGTTGGTCGGACTGCTCGGTATGGGCTGGCCCCGGTGGGCCGCCCGGACTACATCCCCAGCATCCTCTTGATCTGCTTTTCGTCGCCCGGGGCGAAGTCCGTCTCACGGCCGAGTTGGCGCTTGCGGGCGGCCGACTTGTGCTCGAGCAGGTGGGACCGGAATGCCTTGCGGCGGCGAAGCCGCCCGGATCCAGTCACTTTGATTCGCTTCTTGGCGCCGCTGTCCGTCTTCATCTTGGGCATCGTGGCTATCCCTCTCCTTCAATCGACTCTGCGGTCGGGGCATTCTCCCCCACCGGGGCGGCTGCTGCCGCCGCTGCTTCAGTGGCGACCGGGGCCGCCGGGACGGCCGCTGCCATCAGCTCCGGTTCGGGCGCTGAACCCTCCGGAATGATCTGTATCGGTGCCACTGCCGGTGCCTCGGCTGCCGGCGCTGCCAGGGCTCCACCCTTCGATCCGCTGGACTTGGAGGACCCGGCCGGCTTCGCCCGTTTCTCGGGGGCGAGGACCATCACCATGTTCCGGCCGTCGAGACGGGGGATCGACTCGGACTTTCCGAGGCCCTCCATCTGGTCGGCAATCCGGTCGAGGATCTTCTTGCCCAATTCAGGATGGAAGACCTCGCGCCCGCGAAACATGATCGTGATCTTGACCTTGTGGCCCTCATCCAGGAACTTGGCCACCTGGCGGGTCTTGGTGTCGAAGTCGCCCGGGCCGATCTTCGGCCGGTACTTCATCTCCTTGATCCCTACGTGGACGGCTTTACGCTTGGACTCCTTGGCCCGCTGGGCTTCGTCAAACTTGTGTTTGCCGAAATCCATGATGCGGCATACCGGGGGGTTGGCTCCGGGTGCCACCTCGACGAGGTCGAGATCGAGATCGCGGGCGATTGCGAGAGCTTCGGGTAGGAGCTTGATGCCGAGCTGCTCGCCGTCAGGGTCGACAAGGCGCACCTCGCGGGCGCGGATGCGGTCATTGATGCGAGGATCGGTGGTAGTGGGTGTCGCTATTCGACTTCGCTCCCTGTCTCATGGCCACGGTTGCTCGTGGCCGACGATGAAGGAGCGGAGCCTGCACCGGGACGACCGACATCGTGTCAGCCACCGGTCCCATCGACCCGTCGCACGAACGCCGCGCCCGAAGGCAGGCCAACGTGGCCGGGTGGGGGATTCGCATCGCGAAGCCCCGCTTCCTCGTCTATCAGTTGCTTTAGGCTATCAGTCGTGAACTCACTTTGGACACCAAATGGCGAACGACCCGTGGCACCCCCCTCCGGGGCCGCCGGACAGCCCCTCGACGCCCCCTCCCCATTCGACTCTGACGATGCCCTGGTCGACGATGACGGCCTCGCCGAACGGGTCGAGGCCATGCGGGCCGAACTGGCGGCGGCCCCCGTCGAGGTCGTCGTGGCCAACCACTGCTACGGCCTGTTCGAACTGGCCGCCGTCTACCTGTCGGAACAACCACCCCTGGTCGATCAAGCCCGCCTGGCCATCGATGCCCTGGGCTGCCTGGTCGACGGGCTGGACGGTCGCCTCGGTGAAGGCGAAGGCCCGTTGAAGGAGGGTCTCACCAACCTTCGTCTGGCCTACGTGCAGATCGACGGTGCTCAGCGGGCCGGGGCGGACGTGGCCGGCGTGGTCGGCGTGGCCACTGATCCGGTAGCTGGCGACAGCGGTCCAGGCGACGACGACGGGTGAGCGGACCACCAGAAGGCTCAACCGGGCTTCCCAAGCCGACCAGCGGTTCCGCTACCGCAGGAATCGATCCCTCCCGGGTCCGCAGCTTCATCGGCTTGTCAATCGGACTGGTCGGCCCGCGAGCCAACCTGGCCGTTTCGGGTGTCCTCATCACCTTGTTCGTGCAGCAACGGGCCTCGGGAGCGCTGGCCGTCACCTTCGCCCTGACCGCCAACCGGCTGCTCAGTTGGATCACCTACCCGGTGGCAGGCCGACTCAGCGACCGGACCAAGTCGCGGGTCGGTCGCCGCACGCCGTACATGGCGTGCAGCCTCATCTTGATGGGAGCGGCCACCTGGATGTTCACCGTGGTGTCGGGCTACTGGTCCCTCGTCTTGTTCATCGTCATCGCCCGCCAGGCGGCCGCCGTCTTCACCCTCACCAACGTGGCCGTGGTACCCGAGGTGTTCGGCCGCAGTCGGTGGTTGAAGGCCCTTCTCCTCACCACCCTGCTCGGAACCCTGGCCAGCTGGACCATCAAGGCGACGGTCATCACGACCTGGAAGCAATCCGACCCGTCCACCTGGAACCTACCTTTTCAGGTGGCCGCCGTGATCCTGGCCGTCACCGGCCTGGCCGTGCTGGCTCTTGTCCGCGAGGCACCTACGGCTGCCGCCGGCGCGGAGGCCGACCGCACCAAGCGAGCCCGCCCCGCTCGCGACGAAGTGCGGGACATCCTGGCAGGCCCGAACGCCAAAGTGCTCGTGACGGGTTCGCTGCTCTTCTGGGCCGGAACCGGATCGACGGCCTATGTGGCCATCTTGTTCTTCCAGAAGATCCTCCATGCCGGAGCCAGCGCCCAGACCGTCGCCGGACTGGCCACCGGCATCCCGGTGTTCATGATCGGAATCGCTCTCGGGGTGCCCCTCAGCCGCTTCCTCACTCCCATGCAATTAGCCATCGGCGCCCCGTTGGTCGGATCGGTGCTGGCCGGGGTGCAGTACTTCGACACCCACCTGTGGCAAGCCGTGGTGCTGAGCTACATCGGAGCACCGTTCGTCGGGGCCTACCTCATTGTGATGGCTCCGCTGCTGTTGCGGCTCCTGCCACGCGCCGGGGGGCTGGGCGAACGGCTCGGAGCCCTGCTCTCCCCTTTCAACCTGGTCAGCGTGCTGCTGGCCTACCTGGCCGCGGTCACCGTGGACGCCACGGGGAACTACCGGTTGATCTGGTTGTTTCCCGCCGTCACCGGCCTGCTCCAGGCATTGGTGAATTGTTGGCTCAAGTACCCAGTACGCCGGTCGACCAGCCCGGACATGGTGAAACGGCTGTGGGAATGGGCCATCGTCCAAGCCGAGGCCATGTCGGAAACAGGAATTGTGGCTGGGCTGCTGGCCGCCCCTCTTCTCGGCGTGGTGACCGAGGACGACGCCGACAGTGCTGTAGTGGTGGATATGGCCCGCAATATCCTGGGCAATCCTTATGAGGACCTCGACGAGCCGGAGGCCCCTGCACCTGCCAATGCACCGTCCGGTGACGGTCAGGAACCGTCGGCCGGGGGCTCCTTCGGCGTGACCGGTGTCGACCAGGTTGGCGGCGGGCCGGTCGGTGAACTCGAGAACGGCGACCAGAAGTTGGGCCTGGGCGATGACTCGTCGATGCCCGTATCGCCTTCGGGGCCAGCTTCGTCAGATTGGACTGGGCCAGTCCCTCTTCGGGTACCGGACGTCGGCGCATCGGCCACCGCAGACGTACCCGACACCGGGGTTGTGGCCCCCTCGGGTGACCAGACTGAGGACTCGGACCCCGGAGAAACATCAGGTGCGGGTGGGGGCTCCATGACAGGGATCGGTGCGAACGGCGATGTTGGTGCCGGCGCCACCGATCCCGGAACAGAGATCGGCAGCACATAACTGCTGGCCTCGGCGTCGTTTCGGGGCCGCTCGATTCCGGAGTCATCGATGGCAGCGTCATCGTGAACCTCTGCATCGACTTCCGACCTGTCGCCAGCTGCCAGGTCGACGTCAGGAGCGCGACCATCGGGCAGCGGGCGAACCGACCGGGCCTCGATACGGCCGAGTCGAGCCGGACCGATACGCACGGCGACCAGTGCGCCGACGCCGATGGACCGGGTTCCGTCCGTAATTGCCGTGCAGTGGAACGCTACCGAGCGGTCGGCACAACGCACGACTCCCACGCCCCGCCGATCGTCGAACGCCGTCACCGTGCCAACGAACGAGGCCTGCCCAACGGGAAGCAGGTCGCCAGGACCGGTTGGGAGCGGAGGAGTCACCGGGTCCGCCTCAATGAACGATCTTCGACAGGGCCAGTTCGATGATGTCGGTGGCCCCCCGGTCGCGCAGCTCGGGAATCAGGACATTGATCTCCGCTTTGCGGACCACGGTCTCGACCGCGAACCCACCTCCGCCGAACAGCTCGGACACCGTCGGCGAACGAAGCGACGGTAGGACCTCGATGACGCCGGCCAGTTGCTCGGCCACCACATTGAGCTTCACCAGCACCTTGCCCCGGGCCTCGAGCGAGCCCTGCAACAGAGTCAGGAGCTGCTCCATGGCATGGCGTTTGGCCGGGTCGGCGGAAGCTTCAGGATTAGCGATGAGCTCGGTGTGCGAGATCAGCAGGGTCTCGACGATCTTGAGCCCGGCGGCCCGCAAGGCCCGTCCCGTCTCGGTGATTTCCACCACGCAGTCGGCGATGTCGGGCACCTTGGCCTCGGTAGCGCCGTAGGAGAGACTCACCTGGGCAGCCACGCCGTGGGACCGGAGGTAGCGCCCGGTCAGTTCCGGGTACTCGGTCGACACCCGAAGTGCACCCCCTGAACCGGTGGCACTGGCGGCCAGATCGGCCACCGAACTGACAGGTGAGTCGACCGGTACCGCCAGCACTACCCGAATCGGGTTGGCCGTGGCCTTCGAATACTGCAACGTGCCGAGCGAAGTGACGTCGCTCCCCCGCTCCTCGATCCAGTCCCGGCCGGTTATGCCGATGTCGAATAGCCCGTCAGCTACGTACAGCGGGATCTCCTGGGGGCGCAGGATGCGCACGTCGGCAATTCGCGGGTCATCGATGGAGGCTCGGTAGTCGACACTTGAGGACCGGCTGACGCTGAGATCGGCCTCGGCGAACAGGTCAAGTGTTGCTTTCTCGAGCGAGCCCTTTGGCAGCACAAGTCGGAGCACGGTCAGCGACCGCCCGAAGTGAACCCGACTCGACCGGCACCGGCCAAGCGTTCGATACCACGGAGGACCGAGAGGGTGTCGAGCGCCGTGCGGGCCGCTTCGGCACCCTTGTTGGTGGCGTCGGGCAGCGACCGAACCAACGCCTGCTCCACTGTGTCGGTGGTCAGGACACCGAAGACCACGGGCAGGCCCGAGTCGAGCTGCACCCGCTGTAGGCCCGACGCGCACTCGCCGGCTACGAAATCGTAGTGGCCGGTATCGCCGCGGATGACAGCTCCCAGGGCCACAACGGCGTCCACACGTCCCGAGGCGGCCATCCCCCGAGCCACGAGCGGCAGCTCGAAGGCACCGGGTACCCAGGACACCACCACCGTCGTCAAGTCGCAGCCGGCCGACTCGAGCTCGTCCAGGGCTGCGCCCAGCATGCGGTCGGTGATGCCGCCGTTGAATTCCGCGCAAGCGAAGCCCACCCGGGACTCCGCGGCCAGACCCGGCGCCAGCTCCGCCGGATCGAAGGAGTGGCCTACTCGGGCGGCGGCCCGAGACTTGGCGTTTCCGGGCAGCATGGTCTCGTCAGAGGACGTCATCGAGTCCCTCGAGGAGGTGGCCCATGCGCTCGCGCTTGGTCCGGAGGTACTGGATGTTCTCCGGCGTGGGAATCGGTTGGATGTTGACCCGCTCGACAATGTCGAGGCCGAAGCCTTCGAGGCCGCCGTACTTGGTGGGGTTGTTGGTCATCAGGCGCATGGTGGTGACACCCAGGTCGACCAAGATCTGCGCCCCGATCCCGTACTCACGCGAGTCGGCCGGCAGACCCAGTTCAAGATTGGCGTCGACCGTGTCGAAGCCCTCCTCTTGGAGGTTGTACGCCCGCAGTTTGTGGGCAAGGCCGATACCCCGGCCCTCGTGGCCGCGCAGATAGACGACCACGCCGCTGCCGTTGTCGTTGATGGCCGACATAGCGCCGTGCAACTGGGGTCCGCAGTCGCACCGCAACGAGCCGAACACGTCGCCTGTCAGGCACTCCGAGTGCACCCGGACCAACGTGTTGGCCTGGCCCTGGATGTCCCCCTTGACAAGCGCGACGTGGTGCTCGCCATCGAGGACGGACTCATACGCGTAGACGGTGAACTCGCCGAAGTCGGTGGGGATGCGGGCATCGGCGATCCGCCGGACCAGCTTGTCCTTGTGGCGGCGGTACCGGATGAGGTCGGCAATCGAGATCAGGTGGAGGCCGTACTTCTTGGAGAATGCCTCGAGCTCAGGCAGGCGGGCCATGCTGGCCTTGTCCTCGCTCACCACCTCACACAGGACGCCGGCGGGCGACATGCCGGCGGCCCGGGCCAGGTCGACGGCGGCCTCGGTGTGGCCGGCCCGCTTCAGTACGCCGCCCGGGCGATAGCGGAGGGGGAAGATGTGGCCCGGTCGGTTGAGGTCGGTCGGCCGGGTATGGGGGTCGACGAGGGCCTTGATGGAAGCCGATCGGTCGGCAGCCGAGATCCCGGTGGAGGTGCCGTGTCGGTAGTCGACGCTCACCGTGAACGCCGTGCGCTGGACCTCGGTGTTTGCACTAACCATCAGCGGGAGGTCGAGCTGCTCGACCCGCTCCGGGGTCAGCGGTACGCAGATCAGGCCCGAGGTGTGCGCCAGGAAGAAGGCGATCTTCTCCGGGGTGACCGCATCGGCGGCCATGATCAGATCGCCCTCGTTCTCACGGTCTTCGTCGTCGACGACAATGACGATCTCCCCCCGCCCGACTGCCGCGATCGCGTCTTCGACTGCTGAGAAGGGCATGGAACCCGTGTCTCCCTCGTGTTGTCCGATACTGCTTGGTGGTGCCCTGCGCCCGTGAGGCGGCGTGGTCTTGCGCGTCCTGGCCCGGCCATCCGGCCGGGCTGTCGTATCCGTCCCGCTGTCGGAGCGGTCGGGTCATACGGTGAGGCCGGAAATCCGGCCGGGAGGAGCGAACTCCACCCGGATATCGCCTCCCAGGCTAGTCACCGAGCGGACCTCCCCCCGCCAAAGGTCGGCGATGGTGGCCACGCCGGGCCCGGCGAAGAGTGGACGGGCATCGTCGCCTCCGAACAGGGCGGGCGCCAGGTAGAGCACATACCGGTCGACGAGGCCCCGAGCATGGAAATCGTGGGCCACTGCCGCGCCACCCTCGATGAGTATTTGCAGCATGCCCCGTTCGCCCAGGTCAAGGAGTATGTCGTCCGGCGCCCCCGTGAGTGCGAGGGCCGGTGCCACGGCCGCTCCGTCAGGTACTACCCCGAGGACGACCCGGATCGGCTGTTCGTCGGAGCCACGGAACCAGGGGTCGCCATCGGGCAGTCGCACGGTCAGGGTCGGGTCGTCGGCCCGCACGGTACCCGCGCCCACCATGACCGCGTCGGAAACAGCCCGTAGACGATGGGCGTCGACGCGCGCCTCTTCACCGGTGATCCAACGGCTGCTCCCATCTGGCGCGGCAATTCGTCCGTCCAGCGTGGCGGCCAATTTGAGCACCACCCAGGGCCGGCCCGTGCGACGGTTGGCCACGTAGGGGGCGAGTTGTTCCGTCACCGTCTCGGCGGCCACTCCGACCTCGACCGCCACACCCGCCTGCCGCAGTCGGGCGATCCCGTTGCCGTTGACGTGGGGATCGGGATCGGTGATGCCGATCACCACCCGAACTACACCTGCTGCCAGTACGGCATCGACACAGGGCGGGGTACGCCCATGATGACAGCAGGGCTCCAGGGTTACGTACAAGGTGGCGCCCTGGGCCCGGTCGCCGGCGGCGGCCAGGGCATTGACCTCGGCATGAGGACCTCCCGCTGGTGCCGTTGCTCCTGTGAACCAGACCGACGGGGTGCCCTCGACCGCCGGCGGGACGACCACGGCGCCCACCCAAGGGTTGGGCGAGGTGCGCCCGTGGACCCGCTCGGCAACGTCGACGGCCCGCATCATCCAGGCGGTGTCGGTGTCGGCGACCCCGGGAACGGTCAGGGTGTCATTCCGGCCCGCTCGTCGGTGGCGGCCCGAAGGATCCCGCCGACCGCCCCGAGCGGGTCCTCCCGATTGAAGACGGCCGAACCGGCCACGAACACATTGGCTCCGGCCCGGGTCACATCGATCACCGTGTGCTCATCGATACCACCGTCGACCTCGACGTCGAGGGTCAGACCGGCAGCGGTAGCGGCAGCCCTGACCCGAGCAATTTTCGGCAGGACCTCGGCCATGAAGAGCTGGCCACCGAATCCGGGGAAGATCGTCATGCACAGGACCAGGTCGACTTGATCGAGAAACGGTTCAAGTGCCTCGAACGGGGTGTCCGGGTTGGCGGCCAGACCCACCCGTAGGCCGAGGTCGCGCATCTGGGTGATGAGCGCCGATGTCTCTCCCACCTCGACATGCACCGTGCAGCCGTCCGCACCGGCCTCGCGAAATGGCTCCAGATACTTGGCCGGGTCGGTGATCATCAGATGGGTGTCGAAGAACAGGTTGCTGTGGGCTCGTAACGATGCAACCACCGCAGGCCCGATGGTCAGATTGGGTACGAAGTGCCCGTCCATGACATCGACGTGGAGCCAGTCCGTCCCCGGGGTGATGCGGTCGACTGCCGCGGCCAGGCTGCCGAAGTCGGCGGCCAGGATCGACGGGGCGACCCGCAAGGTGGGCGCGTGAGGAGCGGCGGTGTCCACGGTGACCATCTCCACTCAGCCTACCGGTCGCCGCTCAGGCCCCGAGGCGGTCGTCGGGGTCGGGGCGCACTCCACGGAGCCAGGCCTCGGCCACCATGGGCTGTTTCCCCTCGGGCTGGACGGTGCGCAGCACCAGGCTCGTGGCGTTGCCGGCCCCCACGACAGTGCCCCGAATCTCGCCAGGGGTCGGTGGCGTTGCGGAGAAATCGCCGGGAGTCGGGAGGAGGACGGAAGCCGTGGCAGGAGGGCCGGTGGCCAGTACCCTGACCCGCTTGCCCCGGAACGTCGTCCATGCCCGGCCGAGCCGGACCACCCTGGCCAAGTGGACGGCGGGACGCGTCCAGTCGAGCTCGAGTTCGTGGGCAGCCAGCTTGTCGGCGTAGCTCGGATTGCCGGCCTGCTCGTAGGGCACAGGCAGTCCGAACCGGCCGGCAGCCAGGTGTTCCTCGAACATCCGGCAACCGATGACCACCAGTCGGGCCCGGAGCTCGTCTGCCGTCTCCTCGGGGTCGATGGCTGTCGCCTCTTCTGCGTAGACAGGACCGGTGTCGAGGCCGGCCTCGACGGCCATCAGGCAAACACCGGTTTCCGCGTCTCCTTCGAGGATGGCCCGCTCCACCGGGGCGGCTCCCCGCCACCTCGGCAGGAGCGAGAAGTGCAGGTTGACCATGGTGAGCTCATCGAGCACGGCCACCGGCACGATCCTTCCGTAGGCCACCACCACACCCAGCTCCGCACCCACGCCGGTGGCTGCCGCCAGGTCATCGGTCACCGCCAAGCCGAGGTCGAGGGCGGCCGCCTTGACCGGGCTCGCAACGAGCTGACCGCCCCGGCCCCGCCGTTTGTCGGGTCGCGTCACCACCAGGGCCACATCGTGGCCGGCGGCGACCAGGGTGCGCAACGGAGGGACGGCGGCCTCGGGGGTGCCGAGGTAGACCAGTCGGGGCATGACGGCGACGCTAGCGGGCCACGCCCCAGGAACCGATGGAACAGGTGGGCCCGTTCAACCGGTGGACCCGTTCAGGTGACCACCTCAGACTGGTCGGTCGCTACCGGCCGACACCAGTTTGGCCTCCATGGCCGAGGTGTCGAGGCCCATGGCTCGGTCGCGCAGGACCCGCAGGGCCTGCTTGCGCATATCGTCATCGAGGCGCTCCACCATGAGCACGCCGTCGAGGTGGTCCACCTCGTGTTGGAACATACGGCCCATGAAGTCGTCGGCCTCGATCGTCAGCTCGTTGCCGTCGAGATCGAAGCCTTTCAGCAGCACGGTTTCGGGACGGACGATGCCGATCCTCAAACCGGGGATGGAGAGACAAGCTTCATCGTGGTAGAGCTCGCCGCTCGATTCCACGATCTCGGGGTTGACGATTGATTTGGGCCCATCGTCAAGCTCGTAGACGAAGAGGCGCCGCTGGATGCCGACCTGGGGTGCGGCCAGGCCCACACCTTGGGCCTCGTACATGGTCTCGACCATGTCGTCGACCAATTGCGCCAGAGCCCCGTCGACGTTCTCGATCGGTTTGGCCACCTGGCGGAGCACAGGGTCGCCATAGGTGCGGACTACGTAGGACATAGCAACAGTCTACGGCAGCAGGTACCCGTCCCGGCCACGGGTGCCACTCCGTCAGTTGCTGAATTCCGGAATCCGCGCCTCGGCTCAGACGTGGGTGGGATCGACCTCCACCCGCAGCCGCCCCGTCGGCCGCTGCACGACAGCCAGTCCGTCGGCCAGCGCCGCGTGGTTCTCGGACCGGATCAGGAACCGCTCAGGCTCCAACTCCGACACCTCGAGTGTCCCGACCCGGCGGAGCCCTTCGACATATGCCGGCGCCCCTTGCCCCCGGATCAGTGCCAGGGCTCCGAACGGCGGTAGCCCGAGCTGTCGGCGCACCGGGCGCTCGGCGGCGGCCAGTATGCCCGGGTCGGCATGGACGGCGGCGGCCAGAGTTTCGTGGCCAGGTACCCGGGTCTGCACCAGCACCCGGCCTCCCCCACTCCTGGTCCCGACCACCCGGGCGGCCCGGGCCAGCAGCGCCAACGCCTCCTCGCCGGCCCCGAACCGCAGGGCGAGAAGGTGCTGATCGAAGTCGAGAAATACCACCAGTCCGGCATGGTCGACCCGGTGGAGGGCAGCCTCGGTACCCACCACCAGTCGGGCCCGTGATTCGCCGCCATCGGGTGCTGTCCCGGCGGTCAACTCCACAGCCGGCGTGGCCAACAGGGCGGCCAACTCCTCGGTGGCCCGGGCGACACCGATCCGCAGCGCCTTGAGCTTGGTGGAGTCGCAGACCGCGCATACAGCCGGCCGCTGCTCGGAACATCGCCCGCAAGCCAACTCGCCGTCGTATTCGGCCTGGGCCACGGCGCCGCCACACCGGGTACAGCGGGCCAGCGCACCGCAGTTGCGGCAGGCCAATACCCGGACGCGCCCGGTCCGGTTGAGCACACAGACCACCCGGCCATCGACCCGGTCGAGCTCGCGATGGGCCGCCGCCGCCAACCGCTCGGAAAAGAGTCCGGTCCGGGGGTCGTCACCCGTCCGATCGATGACCTCGACGACCGGCCACCCTCGGCGCTCGAGGGCCCGGTCGGTGGTCACCGAACGGCGCCCCTCGGTGAGGACGAGCGGCGGGCAAGGAGAGATCAGTACCACCGGGGCCCCGTCGCGCCGGCCCCGCTCGATCACCACGTCGACGGACGACCATGTAGGCGAACGTTCCTCCCGGTGGGCCTCGTCGTGGGCGTCGAGCACCACCGCGACCGACAGACGCTCGATTGGTGCCCAGGCTGCACCCCGGGTTCCTACCGTCACGCAACCACCCCGTCGGGCGGCCGCCCACTCGTCGGGCAGCAGGGCGACATGCACCCCGATCGAGCGCAGACGGTCGGCCACATGTTCGGCCCGGGATCGCGAAGCGGCCACCACCAGCACGCCGTCGGACCCGATCCGATGGACGATCTCCTGGATGAGGAGGGTTGAGTCGAGGGCTGGGGCCAGACGCACCACCGACGGGGTGACCACCTTGGCACCAACTACACCCAGGGCCTCGTCCACCAGGACGACCGAGCCGCCGCCGGGTGAGATCGGCCCGTCGAGCGAGGCCGGGGCCGGGGCCAACCTGCGTACGACCCTCGCCGGCGATGCGGTGCCCAAGAACGAGGAGACGGGACCGGCCCAGCGCCATGCCGCCCAGTTGGCCAGGTCCACTACTGCCGGTGGGGGCCCGATTCCGCTCGAGCCGGCCAGATCGATGGGACGGATCCCTTCGTCCGGAATCACATTCTCCTCCACCACCCAAGCGCCCACCCGCCTCCCGTGCAACGGGATCCGGACGCGACTCCCCACCTCGACAACGTCGGCCAGTGCCGCCGGAACCGAGTAGTCGAACCGCTTGCGGATGGCCGGGACATCGGGGACGACCCGGACGATGTGGGGCATCGCCTCCCGCGTCGTACCATTCCCGCCGGAGGGCTCGGACGGGTCGGGTGTGGTGTTCAGAGCCCGAGTGCCTGCTTCAGATCGTCAGCACGCGCGGTGTCCTCCCAGGTGAAGTCCTTGTCCGAACGGCCGAAGTGCCCGTAGGCCGCGGTCTTGCGATAGATCGGGCGCTTGAGGTCGAGGTCGCGCACGATGGCCGCCGGACGGAGGTCGAAGACCTCGTCGACTGCCTTGGCGATGGCGACCGGGTCGACCTTCTCGGTACTGAAGGTCTCGACCAGCACCGACACTGGACGGGCGACGCCGATGGCGTAGGCCACCTGGACCTCGCACCGGCTGGCGGCACCGGCGGCCACCACGTTCTTGGCCACCCAGCGCGCTGCGTAGGCGGCCGAGCGGTCGACCTTGGACGGATCCTTACCCGAGAAGGCCCCGCCGCCGTGGCGGGCCATGCCGCCGTAAGTGTCGACGATGATCTTGCGACCGGTGAGGCCGGTGTCGGCGTGGGGGCCGCCCAGCACGAAGACGCCGGTCGGGTTGGCCAGGACCCGCAGGTTCGAGGCGTCGAGTTCCGGGGGCAACAGCGGGTCGATGACGTTGGTCCTGAGGTCCGGCAGCAGCAGAGTCTCGAGGTCGATGCCCGGGTCGTGCTGGGTCGAGATCAAGACGGTTTCGAGGGCGACCGGGCGACCATCCTCGTAGCGCACCGAGACCTGGGTCTTGCCGTCGGGTCGCAGGTAGGGAAGCGTGCCCACCCGGCGGACCTGGGCCAGGCGCTGAGCTAGTCGATGGGCCAGCCAGATGGGCAGTGGCATCAGGTCCGGGGTTTCGTCGCAGGCGTAGCCGAACATCATTCCCTGGTCGCCGGCGCCCTGGGCGTTGAGTTGATCCTCGCCGCCAGTGCCAGCCCGCACCTCGAACGCCTTGTCGACGCCCTGGCCGATGTTGGGCGATTGCTCGTCAAGCGAGACGATGACGCCGCAGGTGTTGCCGTCGATGCCATAGGCATCGTCGTCATAGCCGATGTCGAGGACTGTCTGGCGGACCAGCTTTGGGATGTCGACGTAGGTGGTGGTGGTGATCTCGCCGGCCACCAACACCAAGCCGGTGGTCAACAAGGTCTCGCAGGCCACACGGCTGTCAGGGTCGTCCGCAAGCAGCGCGTCCAGGACCGAGTCCGAAATCTGGTCGGCCATCTTGTCGGGGTGCCCCTCGGTCACGGACTCCGAAGTGAAGGTGTACTGGCTGCTCACGGCTGATTCCATCCTCTGTGGTCTGGTCGTCGGGCACTTGTGCGGCGTCGACGGTCGGTGATGCTTTCGGGGTGGCGGTGCTGCGATCGGCCTGAGTCGCCCCATGCGGGGCGGTCCGGCCCCGAGGGTCCCCCGGGCACGGCAGCCCACGCTACCCGCGGCGTGGGCATGGACGCTACGACCGGCGAGCGACGAGCAGCGGGACGATCTGGTCGACCACGGCGTCGGCTATGTCAGATTTGGCCGCCAGAGGCACGGCCACGACCATCCCGTCGGCCCCGAAGATGGTGACGGCGTTGGTGTCGTGGTCGAATCCCACCAGGGGAGCCGACACGTCGTTGGCCACCATGAGGTCGACACCTTTGGCCACGAGCTTGGCCCGGGCCCGTTCGGAAACATCGTCGGTTTCCGCGGCGAACCCGACGAGAACCTGGCCGGAGGTCCGTCGGCGACCCAGTTCGGCGAGGATGTCATTGGTGGCTTCGAGTACGAGTTCGGGGATCCCATCAGCCTTGTGCAGCTTGGTCCCGATCACCACGTTGGGTCGGAAGTCAGCCACAGCTGCGGCCATCACCACCACGTCGGCCTTGGCGGCGCGGGACAGCATGGCCTCTTCCATCTGGGCAGCAGTCTCGACTTCGACCACGTCGACCCCAGTCGGACGGGGCTGGCTGGAGGTGGTCACCAGCACCACGTCGGCACCCCGACGGCGGGCCGCCGCGGCCAGGGCGTGGCCCTGCTTGCCCGACGAGCGGTTGGAGATGAACCGAACTGAGTCGATGGCTTCGCGGGTGCCGCCGGACGAAACCAGCATCCGCACACCGGTCAGATCCCCACTGGCCGGCGACGAGGAGGCGAGCATGGACAGTACCGCGGCCACAATGGTGGCCGGCTCAGCCATCCGGCCCGATCCCACATCGCCTCCGGCCAGACGGCCAACGTCGGGTGGGACCACCGTCACGCCGCGGGCCATGAGGCGGGCCAGGTTGTCCGTCACTGTGGGGTGCTCCCACATCTCGGTGTGCATGGCCGGACACACCACCACAGGTGCGGTGGTCGCCACCAGCGTGGTGGTGAGCAGATCATCGGCCAGGCCAGCCGCATAGCGGGCCAGCAGGTCTGCGGTGGCCGGGGCCACCACGATGAGGTCGGCCTTCTGGCCGAGCCGGGTATGAGGGATGGGCGAGGCCTCGTCCCACACCGTCAACTGGGTGGGCTCGGAGCCCAGAGCATCGAAAGTGGCACGGCCCACGAACCGGGTGGCCCGCTCGGTCAGCACCGGGGCCACGTGCACCCCGGCGTCGACCAGCCGGCGACAGATCTCGACGGACTTGTAGGCAGCAATGCCGGCCGACACGCCGAGCACCACGAACGGCCTATCCCTGTCCGGGGAACCCACGTCGTGCGATGTCATCTTGGCCACGGTCCTCCCCCGGTCCGACCGGCCCCGGCACGATGGCCGGGGCACAGCGTCACTCGGTGGTCTCGACCTTATCGGCGGCGATGGCCTCGGCCACCGCCTCTTCGACGGCCAGCTCGACCGCACCCTCGATCAGCGCCAAGGCGGCCGTTTCGGCGGCCACATCGGCGGCGATCTCTTCGGGGTCCGGGCGGCTGTATGTGGCCTTGCCTTCAGCGACTTCCTCAAAAGCAATCGACAGCGGCTTGCCGGAGGCCGAAGCGACCTGGGGCGGCACGACGACGCCGATGCCCTCGCCTAGGGAGTTGTAGTAACTGTTGACCTGACGGGCCCGACGCGAGGCCAGCGCCACCAGGGTGAACTTGGAGTCGACCTTGTCAAGGAGATCCTCGATGGGCGGGTCCATCAGGGTGATCGGGTTCTGGGCCATCACGATCCTTCAGTGCTGTCGAGTAGTGGGAGCCGGCACAACCTGCCGGGCCGAGCAAGCCGTCGGAACCTAGAAGGCTCCCGAGCGACGCACTTGCAGTATAGAGGCCACATCGGCAGTGGCCTGTGCAACCGTATCGTTGACAACCACATGGTCGGCTATCCGGCGTCCGGCCCGCTCCTCCTCCGCTCCCTCGGCCAAGCGCCGCGCCACGTGAGACTCATCGTCGCCACGGCCCCGCAGGCGGTCAGCCTGGACTTCGGATGAGGGCGGTAGCAACAGGATCAACGTGGTGTCGGGCCGGAGCTTGCGCACCTGGATCGCCCCTTGGAGGTCGATCTCCAGCAAGACGTCACGACCATCGCCGGACTCGGGGACAGGAGTGCCATAGAGGTTGCCGATGAACTCAGCCGATTCGAAGAAACCGCCGGCTGCGGCCTTGGCTTCGAACGCGGGACGGTCGACGAAGACGTAGGCGTCCTCGGCCTCACCGGGCCGACGGGTCCGAGTCGTCCACGACCGACTCAGCCGCAACCAGGGGTCAGCTGCCACCAGTCGGTGGGCGACAGTCCCCTTACCCGCGCCACCCGGGCCGAAAAGGACGAAGATCCGGGAGTCGTCGGCGGCCGGAGTTGACGCCGGGGTCGCTCCGGTCAGCGGGCGGTTTCCCGGAGGAGCGACTGACGCTGGTTGGATCCGAGGCCCTGAAGGCGTCGGCTCTCCGAGATGCCGACCGTCTCCATCAGGCGCCGGGCCTTGACCTTGCCCAGGCCGGGCAGCGACTCGAGCACCGCAAGAACCTTCATCTTCCCGACGGTCTCGTTCCCATCAGCCATGACGAGGAGCTCGCCGAGGTCGATCGAACCGAGCTTCAGCTTCTCTTTGACCTCGGCCCGCTCACGGCGGACTCTGGCGGCCTTGGCCAGGGCGGCCTGGCGCTGTTCGGGCGTAAGTGCAGGCGGTTGCGGCATGGCGGGAACGATAGCGCCTCGACGGCGAGCGGTCATCCGAAGTGGCCGACGCGCCCCAGGACCCCGGTTGACGATCGGGAGTTCGGGTGCCGGTGTGCCGGACGACAGACCGCTCGCCGGATCGCCGATACTGGTGAGGTACCGGCAATGGATCTCAACGCGGACCTGGCCGAGGGCGACGCGCTGTCCCTGGTCGACCGGGCGCTGGTGGACGTGGTGACGAGCGCCAGTCTGGCTTGCGGGTTCCATGCCGGCAACCGAACGGTGATGCGGGCGGCGGGCGAAATGTGCCTTGAGCGTGGCGTGGCCATCGGCGCTCACATCTCGTTCCGCGACCGTCAGGGTTTTGGCCGAAGGGCCCTGCAAGTCCGGGCCGAGCGGTTGGCCGAAGACGTCGTGGAGCAGTGGGAGACGTTCGTCGACGAAGTGTCGGCGGCCGGCGGCAGCGTCTCCTTCGTCAAGCCGCACGGCGCCCTCCCCCACCTGATGGCCACGGATCCAGTCGTGGCAGCCACGGTCGTCGACGCCCTGGCGCCGCACTGCACCATCCTCGTTGGTCAACCCGGTGGGGCGCTGGTCGGTCCGGCCGCAGCGGCCGGACTGGAGGTGGTACCCGAAGGGTTCTGCGACCGGGACTACGACGCCCGCGGCCACCTTGTCCGGCGCAGCGCGGCGGGTGACCTGATCGAAGACTTCACGGAGGCAGGCGAGCGGGCAAGGTCGCTGGCCACCGATGGCCGTATCCGTTCCGTCGACGGGACCTGGGAGAACCTGTCTGTGCGAACACTTTGTCTCCACGGAGACCAACCGGGGGCGGATCGTCGTGGCCGGGTCGTGCGGGACGCACTGGTGGTGGCCGGCGTCGACGTGCAGGCCTTTGCACCGAGAAACGACGGGTGACCGGATGAGGGAGCCGGTCGGTCGCATCGTCCCGTTCGGGGATCGGGCCCTTCTGGTGGAGACGGCCGACGTGGCCTCCGCCCACGCCCTGGCCGGGACGCTGCAGGCGCGAAACGGCATCGGGAACGCCCCCGCCGGCGTCGACGAGTTGGTGATCGGGTGGGCCAGCGTCCTCGTGGTGTTGGACCCCCGGATCGGGCCGGGAGACGCCGTGACTTGTGCCGCGTGGGTGACCGAGACCGCCCGAACCGCGTCCACCGCGTCCACCGCGTCCACCTCATGCGGAAAGTTGCCACGCTCCCACTTGTTCCCCGTCGTATTCGATGGGGCCGATCTGGACGAAGTGGCGGCCGCCGTGGGCCTACCGGTCGGCCGGGTCATCGAGATGATGGTCTCCGCCGAACTCGAGGTGGCCTTCGTGGGCTTCGCTCCTGGTTTCCCCTACCTGACCGGCCTGCCCACCGAGCTCGCCAGCATTGGTCGCAGGGCCACGCCCCGAACGTCGGTCCCGGCCGGTTCGGTGGCCGTGGCGGCCGGATTCGCCTCGGTCTACCCGCAGTCCACCCCGGACGGCTGGAACCTGCTCGGCCGCACCACCGAGTCGCTATTCGACCCCGACATCCCTCCCTTCTGCCGAGTCGCTCCCGGCGATAGGATCCGATTCACACAGGGCGACGCGTCACTCCCCCGCCGTCAGGATGGAGACGTGCGACCCATGATCCGGGTAGATGGCCGGTGCCTCGAGGTCCTCAAGACCGGCCTGTCCACCACCATCCAAGACGGCGGGCGCCGGGGGTGGGCCCACCTGGGTGTACCGGCCGCCGGTGGAGCCGACCTGCGCTCGTTCAGTCTCGCCAATCTCCTGGTGGGGAACCGAGCCGATGCGGCGGCCTTGGAATGCACCGCGTCCGGCCCGGTCGTCCGAATGGTCGGCGACGGCCACCTGACTGTGGTCGGTGACGGGGCCGGGGCGCTCTTGTATCGACGAGAAGGTCGAGCCTCGGGCCTACCGTCCTACGCGTGG
>JAYVYR010000243.1:0-9253 GCA_043784065.1 Acidimicrobiaceae bacterium | reverse complement strand
GCCATCGTCGAGAAGGGGTTCCCTTTTGCACGCCTCGAAGAGGCGGTCCTTCCCATTGAAGTGGTGGCCACCTCACTGACGGACGGGGGCGAGCGCTGGTTTACCCATGGCCCCGCCATCGAGGCCATCCTCGCCTCGGCCGCCATGCCCGCCATCTTCCCGCCCGTAGAGATCGATGGCGAGAAGTACATCGACGGGGGCATCGTCAACAACGTCCCGTTCCAACGGGCCATCGACGCCGGAGCGACCCGTATCGTCATTCTGCTCTGCTCGCCCCCGGTCGTAGCGCCGCCGCCGTCCCGGCGACCCGTCGAAGGCATGGTCAATGCACTTCTCATCGCCATCCACGCCCGCTTCGTCCGAGACATGTCCCACCTGCCCGATGGCGTCGACGTGATCCTGTGCGCAGGACCCGAAGGGGCGACCCGAGACTTCGACGACTTCTCCACCACTGAGCACCTGATCGCTCTCGGTCGGACCGAGGCCTCCGAAATCGTCCGGCGCTACGGCCTCGGGACGATCCCCTACCCGGCAGCGCCTCTGCCGACGCAGGCCGGCCCCGGCATCGACGGGCCCGGCAAGGTTGATGACGGGACGGGGTCGGGGCCGTCCGCAGGACCCCGACCGGTGCCCGGCCAGATCGACCCATCCGGCCACTCCGGGCGTCCGGATCAGTCCTTGCCGCCCCCGCCGTCCGAGGTTGCATCGGCTTCAGGTGCAGCCGCCGAGCCCGTCACCCAGCCCGACCTGGGCACGTAGCGCCGGACGATCTTGGCCGGCACGCCGGCGAGCACGCAGTGATCAGGGAACGTCCCCCGCACCACGGCGCCTGCTGCCACCACGGTGTTCCGCCCGAGCTCGGTACCCGGCAGGATGACCACGCCGGTACCCAGCCAACTTCCGTCACCGATGATGACCGGCACGTCATGGGGCCACTGGACGTGGACGACCTCGTCCGGGTTTTCGTAGCCGTGGTTCTGATCGGTGATGTAGACGTAGGGCCCGGTCTGGACGTCGCTGCCGATGTCGATCTGGAAATGGCCGACGATGTGACTGCCCCGGCCGATCATGCTGCGGTCACCGATCCGTACGACGGGGTCAGTGACCATCGCCTGCCCAGGCACCATGCCGGCCGACAGACTCACGAAGGGGCCGACCAACGTGTCCCGACCGATGCGGATCCACTCTTCGCCGAAGATGGCCCCGGTCGGAAAGGCCAGGCAGCTCCCCCGCCCGAAGGCGCCAAACCGGTCCGCCAGGCGGTCGCCGGGTCCGGTGGCCCCGTGGCGGACTATCCAGTCCCATCCGGCATGAATGACCGAGTGGAGCATCCGATGGCGCAGTCGGCGCATGTCACGCGCCGATGACACGCCCGGGTGGGGGGGGAGCCCAGGTACCGGTCGGATGCCGCCGCCGATCGGTAGAGGTTCAGCCCCGTTGTCGGGGTACGGACTGCCTGCGCTCACCCCGAGACGGTATCTGACCCATCCGGTACCGGGTGATCCCGTACCCGTGTCCCTACGATGACGGCATGGATGTCCCCAGGCCGCGTGCCGCCTTCCGATCGTCAGCAGACGGTTCCGGGCCACGACCTGGGGCCTACGACGACACCAACCGGGTGCTGGCTGACAAGGCCCTGCTCGGGCGGTCCGGGTTCGCGACTGGCGCCGACCGCTACCGGCGGGACCGTCCCGGTTATTCGAACGAGGCCACGGACCACCTCCTGCATGCACTGGGCATCGGCCCGACGACCCGGGTGCTCGACCTCGGCGCCGGCACCGGCAAGCTGATCCGGGTCCTGGTAGCGGCCGGAGCGTACGTCGTTGCCTCCGAGCCGTCGGCATCGATGCGCCACAAGCCTTGGCCGAACGCGCGCGGATCCTCAGCGCCGGGGGAGGCCTGGCCCTGGTGTGGAACGGGCGTGACGAGTCCGACCCGGTTGTCGCTGAACTCACCCGACCCAGCAAATGGGACGTCCACCAGCCCTATCCCGCAGGCATGGATTTCGGTTCGGTCATCGAGGCCAGCGGTGCCTTCGGCCCCGTGGATCGCACGCTGTTCCAATTCACCCAGGCGGTCGACAGGACGACGTTCGTCGAGCAGGTTGCATCGCGGAGCTACATTTCCGTCCTGCCCGAGGAGCGGCGCCGAGCCATTCTCGACGACGTCACCGCGTTGGCGGCAGGGTTGGAGGAACCGATCCTGCCGCCGGATATCGCCGACGAATTCTGCGCCCGGATCGCCTGAACAGGCGAGGTCCGACCAGCCTCCGCCGGATCGGGCTTGCCTCCGACGGTCCCTGGGGTGCAGCCTCTGGGCCCCGGGACCGGGCGCCTTCCACCGGCCATCGGGACCCACCACTACGGGAGGACATCGACGATGATCAAACTGACCTGTCTGCTGCGGCGGAAGGAAGGGCTGACGCCCGCCGAGTTCCACGCGTACTGGAAGGATCACCACGGTCCGTTGATCGCCAACTCCAGCGCGGCGAAGTACGTCATCCGTTACGAGCAGAACGGGCGGCCCCTCGACGACTACCGGGACGATGACGATCGGTCCGGCTACGACGGAGTGACCGTCCAGTGGTTCGAATCGATGGACGCGTACTACGCCCATATGGGGGAAGACGACTTTCCGGCCATGATGGCGGACATCGCAACGTTCCTCGACACGGACTGCCTGGAGGTCGTACTGACCGAACAGCCCAGGATCATCATCGACGGCCAGGTCGACTGGTCGGCCTAGCCGCCTGGCCCGAGCAGAGTCGGTTCCAACGGGGGCCCGACCCACGCTCCATTGACACTCCCTACTGACGGACGTACTATCCACCTCATCGGACACCCTGTCCGATTACGAGGAGGGAGTGTCCGACATGAGTCAGACCGAACTGGACATCACCGACGTCGACTTCGCCGACATCAACCTCCTCGACTCGACCGTCTTCGCCGAACGGGTCCCCCACGAGTGGTTCGCCTTCCTCCGCAAGAACGCTCCTGTGTGGTGGCAGGAGGAGCAGGACGGTCCCGGATTCTGGGCAGTAACCACCCACGCCGAGGCCACGCTGGTCAACCGCGACTACGAGCACTTCTCGTCGGCCCGCAAGGCCACCTACCTGTGGGACATGTCCGATGACGATCTGGCCCAGCAGCAACTGATCATGCTGAACATGGATCCGCCGCTGCACACCCGCTACCGCCGACTCGTCAACAAAGGGTTCACCCCCCGCATGGTCAACCAACTGCACGAGCGGATCCACGTTGCCACCGATGCCATCATCGACAACGTCATCGAGACCGGTTCCGCCGACTTCGTGACCGACATCGCCGCCGAGCTCCCACTGGTAGTCATCGCGGAATTGCTGGGCGTGCCGAACGACGACCGCCACCGCATGTTCGACTGGTCCAACCGCATGATCGGTAGCGACGACCCCGAGTACCAGACTGCCGGCGAAGCCGCCCAAATGGCGTCAATGGAGCTGTATGCCTACGCCTCGGAACTCTTCGCCAAGAAGCGGATCGATCCCCACGACGACCTGATGAGTGTTCTCACCCAAGTCGACATCGAAGGCGAGCAGTTGTCGTCATTCGAACTCGAGCTCTTCTTCCTTCTGCTCACTGTGGCCGGCAATGAGACGACCCGGAACTTGATTTCAGGGGCCATGGCCGCCTTCTTCGAGCATCCGGAGCAATGGGAGAAGCTGCGGGCCGATCGGTCCCTCCTGCCCGACGCTGTCGAGGAGATGCTCCGGTTCGTGACCCCGGTCATGAACTTCCGCCGACAGACGGCATCCGCCTTCGAACTGGGCGGCCAGCAGATCGGAGCCGACACCAAGGTGGTGTTCTTCCACATCTCCGCCAACCGGGACGAGCAGGTATTCGCCAATCCCCAGACGTTCGACATCACCCGGAACCCCAACCCGCACATTGCCTTCGGCGGAGGCGGACCACACTTCTGCCTTGGCGCCAACCTGGCCCGCATGGAGATCCGCGTGATGTTCGAGCACCTGCTCGACCGGCTGCCCGACATGGAGCTGGCCGGCGACGTGCAGCGCCTGCAGTCGGCATTCATCAGCGGGGTCAAGCACATTCCGATCACTTTCCCGGCCGGCCCCCGGGTCGTTGCCGGGTAGATGCCTGGACACAAGACCTCCGACGACCTGAAAGAGGTCATCCGGGACTTCCGCCGGGACCAGGTCATCGATGTGGCCCGCCGGCTTTTCGGCGAGCGCGGTACCACCGACGTCTCGATGGACGAGATCGCCTCAGAAGCCGGCGTGGCCCGATCGACCGTCTACGTCTACTTCGCCAATCGCGACGAGCTGCTGCGGGCCTGCCTCCAACGCATGCACGAGCAGCTGGCCGAGGGCATCGCCCAGACCTGGATGCAGGAGGCCGAGCCTGCCCTCCGGCTGGAGCGGCTCATCGAGGAGTTGCTGGCCCGGGTGGATGACAGCCCGACATTCTTCCGATTGGCCCTGGTCACCCAAGGTACGCCGGCCCGGGGCGCCGAGGCCGTAGGGAACGAATTGGCCCTTATCAGCCTCTCCATCGCTCGGCTCATCCAGGACCTCGTTGCAGAGGGGATCGAGCGCGGCCAATTCCGTCCGATGGATCTTGACCAGGCCACCACGTTGATCGGCCAGCAGGTCTACGGGGCGATGGCAGTCCGGGCCGAGGACCCGGCGCCGATTCCTCGCGGGCAAGCTGCGGCAGAAGTGGCCCAGTTCCTTTTGCACGGCCTGGCGGCCTGAGCCTCCAGTGGTCGGCAGGTGGTAGCTGTGTCCACCCGGAGCTACACGTCGGCCGCATTCCCGTAACGCGCAACGGCCATGCCGTTGGCGGCTGGTCCAGCACATAACGCAAGGCCTCCCGGAAGCGCCTTGTTTCGCACAGGGAGCGGTCTACCAGGTAGGTGCCGATCGACCCGGTGAGTTCGATCGCGAACTCGTGCGACTCCGCGTCCGCAGCGCCTCAGCGGAAGCTGCCGTCCGGACTGCTCATGTATCCGGCAGGTAACCGGAGCATCGAGTCGACCATCCCGCCCATTTCGGTCCACTCCACCGTCCAAGGAGGTCAGGAATCGATGACCGGGAGACCCTAGTTCCGGCCGCCGAAGATACGTAGCAATGCCAGGTAGACCATCATCGACGCCTGCAGGATCATGAAGGCCGAAAACCATTCGGCGTCGGCATCGAGCCCGGCGGCTTCAGCCTGGTCCACAAAACTGAAGTCGACGAACAAGTTCATCACGCCGAGGATCAGGTACAGCACGCCGAAGATCAGCAGGCCACCGACGCCGGTCAGGCCCCACCCGGTGAGAATGGCGGTGAGCATGACGGCGATCATGCCGATGCCGGCTACCAGTGTGATGCGGAAGAATCGGGGGCCGACCTTGACCAGGCCTGTCCGGTAGACAGCCCACACGCCGGCCACGACGGCCAGGGTGCCAACGATGGCAAGAGGGACCGCATGGGTGCTCTGACCGGTGTAGAAGCGGGAGATGACCCCGAGCACGAAACCTTCGACCACGGCGAAGATCGGAGCGAGCACCGGTGCCCGGCGGGGAGAGAACGCGCACCACAGGCCCACGCCCAGAGCGACGAACATGCCGGCCCAGGCCAATCCCACAGGGGGATTTGCCACGAAAGCGATGGCCCCAACGACCAGGGCCACGAGGCCGAGGAGACCGGCTTTATTGAGCGCTCCGTCCGCCGTGAATCGCCTGGTCGCACCGGCCACCGGAGGCGTCGGAGGCGGCCCTTGGGGCTGGAGTTGCCAGACCGAACCATCCCACACCCACCAGTTGCCGTCGGGCTGCTGCTTCCAGTTGGCAGGGGTCGTGATCGGTGACCCCGGAAACGTGGTCACCATGCGGTTGAAGTTTGAGACCGTGCCGAACGAAGCGCCGGTGGACCGGGTCTTCGTGGTTGTGCCACCTGTCGGCATTCCGCTCTGCGGGGTACCGGGGGTGGGTCCGTTGGTCGAGGTCATGGCCGCTCCTGAGTTGTTCGAATGCCTGACCAGTGTACCGGCGGACCACGGAGAATGGCACCCGGCCCCAGGCCGACGCCGGGTCTGCCGCAGATCAGTACCCCGGCGATCAGGACCCTCTCGAGCGGGACCACGCAGTTCATCCCTCGGCGATCATCCCCCGGCAACCGCCGGGACGATAGAGAGGGTCTGGCCGGCCGTGACCGGCGTGGCCAATCCGTCGAGAAACCGGACGTCCTCCTCATCGAGGAAGATGTTGACGAAGCGGCGAAGACCGCCGTCGGCATCGAAGATCCTCTCGCCGAAGCCGGAGTGGGCGGCGTCGAGGGCCTTCAACACGTCACCGACCGTCGATCCCTCGATGGCGACTTCGCCGATCCCTCCGGTCAGCGTGCGCAGCTGTGCGGGAATCCGTACCTTGATCACGCGGGGCTCCTCTGGGTGGTTGCGGCATCGGCTGCCATGGCCTGGGCGAACGAGTCGAGAGTCGGGGCGATGGTGGCAGTGGGGCCGACGTCGTGGGCCAGGGCCTCCACAGTTTTGAGGCCGTGCCCGGTGATCATGGCCACCACCCGCTCGTCGGGGCGGACGACACCCTGGGCGGCCAACTTGGCCAGAGTGGCGATGGTGACCCCGCCAGCCGTCTCGGCGAAGATACCTTCCGTACGGGCCAACAACCGGATGCCCTCAAGCACTTCTGCATCCGTTACCGCGGCACATGAGCCACCCGATTTCCTAATCGTGTCCAGCGCGTACCAGCCGTCGGCCGGATTGCCGATGGCCAGCGACTTGGCGATGGTGTGCGGCTTGACCGGTCGGATGACGTCGGTCCCTTCGGCAAAGGCGGTCGCCACCGGGGCGCAGCCCTCGGCCTGGGCACCGGACACCCGCACCGATGGTTCCTCGTCGAGAAGGCCGACCTGGTAGAGCTCCTTGAATCCCTTCGCCACCTTGGTCAGTTGGCTACCAGAGCCGATCGGCACCACGACATGGTCAGGGGCACGCCAGCCCAGCTGCTCGGCCACTTCGAAGGCCAAAGTCTTCGATCCCTCGGCGTAGTAGGTGCGTACGTTGACGTTGACGAACGCCCATTCGGGTTGCTCGCTGGTCAGTTCGGCGCACAGCCGGTTGACGTCGTCGTAACTTCCTTGCACAGTGAAGACCCGGCCGCCGTAGACGGAGGTCATGGTGACCTTGGCCTGCTCGAGGTCGTGGGGGATCAGCACCACCGAGTCCATGCCAGCCCGGGCGGCGTGGGCGGCCACCGAGTTGGCCAGGTTCCCCGTCGATGCACAGGCGGCGATCTTGAAACCGAGCTGACGGGCCTTGGTCAGCGCCACCGAGACCACTCGGTCTTTGAACGAACCGGTCGGATTGGCGGTGTCGTCCTTGATCCACAGTTCGCCAAGGCCCAATTCGGCGGCCAGCCGGTCGGCCCGGACCAGCGGGGTGAATCCGGCGCCGAGGTCGACCGGTGCGGGGTCGGACACCGGAAGCAGGTCTGCATAACGCCAGATCGACCGGGGTCCGGCCTCGATGCGCTGGCGGCTGATGGTGGCCGCCACCTTCTCGTAGTCGTAGGTGACTTCGAGGGGTCCAAAGCAGAAGTCGCACACATGCAGCGCTTCGGCTGGGTAGGTGCGGCCGCACTCACGACAGCGCAAGCCAGAAACGAAATCCACGGCAGTCTCCTCATCGCTCGGGCATTGGCACCTGGCACGCCTTCCGAACCCGTGTTGGCGGTCGTCAGCGCTCTGGTTGCCGCAGCGTCACAGGGCCCGGTCCCTCAGCTGCTCTGGATGATGCCCTCCATTGTAGGCCGACAGCGGGGCGGTCCGTCAACGGGGCCCTGGTCGGTCGTCCGGTCGGCCGTCCGGTCGGCTCCCCCTACGCTGACGGCCATGAACGGCCCGCTACGGACGGCTGCCCGGTGAGGGAAGATGGGGTCATGGCAGCTCCGGGCCCGGACGACCACGAGGTTCGCATCTCTGTCCACGACGAATTCGATGCGGCCGAGTTGGCAGCGGCCAAGGACGGTCGGACGGTTTCGGTGTGCATTCCGGCCCGCAACGAGTCCGCCACCATCGGCCCGATCGTCCAGATCATCGTGGCCGCGCTCACCGCCGCCGGTGGGGGGATACCTCTGGTGGATGAGGTGGTCGTGGTCGACGACGGCTCGACTGACAACACCGGTGCTATCGCCGCCCGGGCCGGTGCACGGGTCATAACCGGGGAGACTGCCAGCGGAGGCAAGGGCCAGGCCATGCGGGTCGCCGTGCGCGAGGCCGATGGTGATCTCCTCGCCTTCATCGACGGCGATGTGACCAACTTCGGGCCACATTTCGTGACCGGACTGCTCGGTCCCCTCCTGACCGATGACGCCATCACCGTGGTCAAGGGCTTCTATCAGCGCCCGCTCAACGGTGAGGCCGACGGGGGCGGACGAGTGACCGAACTCATGGCCCGCCCCGTCATCGACTTGCTCTTTCCCGCGCTGGCCGTCGTTCGCCAACCGTTGGCCGGCGAGACGGCCGCACCCCGATGGGTATTCGAGAAGTGCACCATGGCCGACGGGTACGCAGTGGAGCTGGCCCTGCTGATCGATGTGGCATCGCACTTCGGCGTCGAAACCATCGCCCAGGTTGATCTAGGGGTGCGGGTCCACAGGAACCGGCCCCTATCTGAACTCCGCCCTCAGGCCACCGACATCCTGGCCGCCGCCCTGGCCCGCTCACCGCTGGTTGCCGGTAGCTGGACAGACCAGGTCATCGCGCGGTAACCGCGACGTTTCAGTTGAAGGCCGGCTCAGCCGGCTCGGGCAGCAGCACCGGCACGTCCGAGGCGTCGACGGGTGCCTGCAGCTGCCTCCGGCGAGGGAGAGCCATGGCAGTGAAGGCACCGACGGCCACCACCGCCGCACCGACGGCCACCGCCGGCACCAGACCCGACACGTAGGACTGACTGGAGGAATAGCTACCGTTCGAACTGAACACGGCGCCCAGCACGGCGATACCGAGCACACCGCCGAGTTCACGGAAGGCGGCGTTGGCCCCCGACGCCACTCCCTCGAGCGCCTTGGGCAGAGTTCCGAGCACAACTGAAGCCAGAGGCACGAAGAACAAGGTCATGCCGACTCCGCAGAGGATGAACGGGACGACCATATCGGCTTCTGCCGCATTCCCTTGCTCAGCTCCCCAACGAGAGAGTCGGCGCGATCCGAGAGGCCAAGTACCTGGACAACCTCGTCGATTCTGCGCTCCACG
>JAYVYR010000242.1:0-3455 GCA_043784065.1 Acidimicrobiaceae bacterium | reverse complement strand
CGGAAGCGCTTTCCCGCCCCCACGTTGGTCACCGTGGGGCGGACTGGTGGCGAACTGCTCATGGCGAACCTCGAGGGCGTGGGCTCCCTCGTGCTCGCCGGTGACGACTTGGCCAATGAGTCGGTGGGCCGGGCGATGGCCCTCGAACTGGCCACGTCGAGGTGGGCGTCCAGCTTCGATCTGGTTCTGATCGGGTTCGGAGCGGGCATGGAGCGGTGCGAGCGGGTGACCGTGCTGGCCGAGGCCGGCCCCGTGCTGGCAGACCTTTCCTGGCGGAGATTGACCACGGGGATGCGACTTGATGAGTTGGATGTGGCCACGGTTGATGCCGCCCGGAACCTCGATAGCGGAGGCGGCTGGGAGCCGGTCGTCGTCGTCTGTGGGCCGGGGGTGGCGGTAGCCGACGTCGAGGCGCTCCTGGCTGTAAGTGAGGGCGGCCGATGCGGCATCGGGATCATCGCCATCTGCGGGCCCGGTGGCCCGCCGTTCAAGGGTGCCGTCGTCGTGCGGCCTGATGACGCCGACCCCATGCGATGTTCGGAGGTGCTCGGAACACTGGTGTCTCCTCAGCGTCTCGAGGAGGAAGAGGCAAGTCAACTTGCTTCTGTCATCGAGGCGGCCGCAGTGCTAGGCGATTCGAGCGACGAAGTGCACGACGAACTTTTGGACGCCGAGTGCACGGCCTCCACCGAGGCCAGTTGGTCCGAGGGTCTCCCGAGTGGCGCGATCACGTCGTACGTGGTCCCTGGCGAGCGGACGGTGACCCGGATTGCCATCTCGACCGAAGCAGGATCTGCGACGACGCTCCGCCGCACGTCTGATCGAGTGTTGGCACCCGTCGATTCCGGTATGGCAGACGAGACGCAGATGTCGGGCCGGAGCGAGGTAGAAGTGGCGGTGCTCGGCCCCGTGGAGATCCGGGGGGCGGCCCGAGGATTCACCCGAGCGTGGGCCCCTGAACTTGTCATCTACCTGGCCATGCATCCGGGCGGCGCATCCAACGAGACGTGGGCTACTGCACTGTGGCCCGAGCGTCTGATGGCTCCGTCGAGCCTGCATTCGACGGCGTCGGTCGCCCGTCGGTCGTTGGGTACCGCCCTAGACGGGTCGGACCACCTGCCGCGATCCCACGGTCGGCTGGAGCTGGCTCGCTCGGTCGGCTCCGACTGGGACCGCTTCCAGTGCCTGGCGTTATCCGACGATCTTGAGTGCTGGCGCGAAGCCCTGACCTTGGTCCGTGGACGTCCCTTCGAGGGGATGCGGTCGACGGACTGGTCGATCCTCGACGGCACGGCACCTGCCATCGAGTCGGCGGTGGTCGACCTCAGTGGCCGGCTAGCCGGCGCCCGGCTGCGGTCAGGTGACCCCCGGGGGGCCGAGTGGTCGGCTCGCCGAGGACTGCTGGTCAGTCCCTACGACGAACGTCTCTACCGGATGCTGCTCCGTGCCGCCGATGCGGCCGGCAACCCGGGCGGCGTCGAATCCGTGATGGCCGAATTGGTCCGGGTGGTCGCGGATGAGATCGAGCCGATCGAGTCGGTCCACCCGAGTACATTGGCGCTCTACCGTTCCCTCAGCCGACGACCTGATCGGGCACTGAGGGCTCCGGTGCGTTCGTAGTCCTGGTCGTCGTTCGCATACAGGTCTGAAGCAGCCGCATGTGAGCTTCCGCTCAAGATCGGTTCCCCTTCGGCCGACACCTCGTAGATGAATGGTGATGCTGGAGAGTCGACGGCTCAAGGGGGGACACCGACCGCTGAGGCCTCATCGCTTCTATCGTCCGTCCAACTTGCCGAAAGGATCGCCCTCGGAACGGCCCTTGGCCTTCGAGAAGCAGACATCGTCCTCCACTGTCAGTTGAAGTGTCTGGGCCAGATCGAGGGAGCATCGTTCGAGGACGTGGCGGCTGTGCCTCTATGGGACATGCTGTCTCTGGCTGTCCAGGCCATCGTTGATTGGCTCTCCACGGGAGACACGGTGGGCGACAGCGTCCGATCTCGGATCGATTCGCTTGGGTCTGTGGCCGGAAAACAATTGACATCGACTCCCGTGGACCGTGGTGATGCGGCCAGCGCGGTAGCGGGCGATCGAGCACCGTCCAAGGAAGTTGTCGAGCAGCTCTCGGTGGCCCTGTTCACCAAACTCAACTTCTGGTGGAGTGACAAGACTTGCGCGGTCCTGGCCGAAGAGGCTGGCCGCCTGGGTATTGGCCGCGGGATATTGGAAGAGGCGACCAGCAATGTGGTCAAGAATTGCAAGGTGAGCCTGGTTCGCATGGCCAAGCAATACGACGCCGAGATGGCTGGCCTCCACGGTGAATTGCGCCATCAGGCCCTGCACGACGCACTCACCGGCCTTCCCAACCGGGCCTTGATCCTCGACAGAATTGGCCAGATGCTGGCACGCGGTAGGCGCCAGTTCGGCCCGGTAGCCGTGCTCTTTCTCGACCTCGACAACTTCAAGGACATCAATGACACGCTCGGACACCGAGCAGGCGATGAGCTGCTCCGGGCCGTCGGGGTCAGATTGGCCTCCGCCATTCGTGAAGCCGATACTGCCGGACGTCTGGGTGGTGACGAGTTCGTCGTCCTCACCGAAGGTGCGTCGTTGGCAGCAGGAGCTGAGGTGGTCGCCGCCCGAATCCTTGATGTGATGGCGACGCCGTTCGAAATTGATGGCAGCAGCACTCCTCTGACGGTGACGGCGAGTATCGGCTACGCCGAAGGCGACCGGGCGACCCCCGAAGAACTGCTGCAGGACGCCGACATCGCTTTGTATCAGGCCAAGGCCACCGGCAAACGACGTGCGGTCAAGTTCGTTCCGTCGATGCAGGCGGAAGTCGATGACCACCGGCACCTCGAGGTGGACCTCGACCGTGCCCTCGAAACGGAACAGTTCCTGTTGGTGTATCAACCCACCGTCGATCTCTCATCGGGTGAGTTCACAGGGGTCGAGGCGCTGTTGCGTTGGAGGCATCCGGAACGGGGGGTCGTCCAGCCTGATGACTTCATTCCCGCGCTCGAATCAAGCGGCCTGATCATGCCGGTGGGAGCCTGGGTGCTCCACGAGGCGTGCCGCCAAGGCGCGACATGGATGCGCCAGGGGTACCGATTCACTGTTTCTGTCAATGTCTCCGGCAGACAGCTCGACGAAGATCGACTCGTCAGCGACGTCCAGGAAGCGTTGCAGATGAGCGGGTTCCAACCCGATATGTTGATTCTGGAGCTCACCGAAACGGCATTGATGCACGACGCGACTTCGTCTGCCGCTCGTCTCCAGTTGCTCAAGGAACTCGGCGTGCGCATCGCCATCGATGATTTCGGCACCGGGTATTCCTCGCTCGGCTACCTGAGGCAGTTCCCGATCGACGTCCTGAAGATCGACCGATCGTTCGTGTCGGGGCTCGGTGACTCCGCAGAGTCCGCAGCTCTCGTCCACACACTGGTCCAGTTGGG
>JAYVYR010000241.1:0-6243 GCA_043784065.1 Acidimicrobiaceae bacterium | reverse complement strand
ACGACGATACGCTCAAGTCGGCCACCCTGCTGCTGTGGAAGGGCCACTGTTCGGTCCACCAGCGGTTCCGGCCGTCCCACGTGGAGGCCTTCCGGGCCGACCACCCGCAAGGCATTGTCGTGGTTCACCCCGAGTGCTCGCACGACACGGTCGAAGTGGCCGATCTGGTGGGATCCACCGACTTCATCATCAAGGCGGTTGCTGAGGCCCCGGCCGGGTCGGTGATCGGAGTCGGCACCGAAATCCATCTGGTGAAGCGGCTCGACGACGAGTCGCCGGATAAGACTGTGGTCTCGCTCGACCCGCTGGTCTGCCCGTGCTCGACCATGTTCCGCATCGATGCCGCTCACCTGGCATGGGTGCTCGAAGGACTGGTCGTGGGCGAGATCAGGAATCGAATCGTGGTCGACGACGGGACCGCCAGATGGGCCAAGGTTGCCCTCGAACGGATGCTCGCCACGATCTGACTCGGCGGGTTCAACCGATCAGCACCGCGGTCAGGTGCTGGAAGCAGCCTTCTTGGCCGGCACCTTCTCGGCCGGCACCTTCTCGGCGGTCTTGCTGTTGGCGGTCTTGCTGTTGGCGGTCTTGCTGTTGCCGGTCTTGCTGTTGGCGGCCGGCGGGACCATAGGTGCAGCAATGCCGGGCAGAACCCCGAGCATCGGAGCGAGGACCTGACCGGTGTAGCTTTCGCTCACTGCCGCGATCTGTTCGGGGCTTCCCTCGGCCACCACCGAGCCCCCCTGGTCACCACCCTCGGGGCCCATGTCGATGATCCAGTCGGCGCTCTTGATCACGTCCAAGTTGTGCTCGATCACAATTACCGTGTTGCCCTGATCGACCAACCGATTGAGGACATCGAGCAGTTTGCGCACGTCGTCGAAGTGGAGCCCGGTGGTCGGCTCATCGAGGACGTACAACGTGGTGCCGGTCGACCGGCGGCTCAGCTCGGAGGCCAACTTGACCCGCTGGGCCTCGCCGCCAGATAGCGTGGGAGCCGACTGACCGAGCCGGATGTAGCCGAGGCCCACGTCGACCAGCGTCTGCAGGTGCCGGGCGATGGGCGGCTGGGCGGCAAAGAAGCCGAGCGCCTCTTCGCACGAAAGATCCAGGACGTCGGCGATGGTCTTGCCCCGGAACGTCACCTCAAGGGTGTCTCGGTTGTACCGGGCCCCATGGCATACCTCGCACGGCACGTAGATATCGGGCAGGAAATGCATCTCGATGCGGATTGTCCCGTCTCCCGAGCACGATTCGCACCGACCGCCTTTGACGTTGAACGAGAACCGGCCGGGCAGGTAGCCGCGCACCTTGGCCTCGTTGGTCTGGCTGAACAGCTTGCGGATGTGATCGAACACACCGGTATAGGTGGCAGGGTTCGATCGCGGCGTACGTCCGATCGGGGCCTGGTCGACGTCGACGACCTTGTCGATGAACTCGACGCCACTGATGGTCCGGTGCAGGCCGGGGAGGCTCTTGGCCCGATGCACCTGTTTGGCCAAGGACCGCAAGAGAATGTCATTTACCAGTGTCGACTTGCCTGACCCCGACACACCGGTGACGGCCACCAGTTGCCCGAGCGGGAAATCGACACTGACGTCCTTCAGGTTGTGCTCGCGGGCGCCGTGAACGACCAGGTGATCGCCCCTTCCGGGCCGGCGAAACTGGGGTACCGGGATCGACTTTGCTCCCGACAGGTACTGACCTGTCAATGATTCGGCGTTCTGCAGAATCCCATCGGGGCCGTTGACGGGGCCGGAGTGGACGATGCGGCCGCCATGCTCCCCCGCCCCGGGGCCAACGTCGACGACGTGATCGGCGATCTTGATGGTCTCCTCATCGTGCTCGACCACGATGACGGTGTTACCGAGGTCGCGCAGTCGCTCGAGCGTGCCGATGAGACGCTGGTTGTCCCGCTGGTGGAGCCCTATGGACGGTTCGTCGAGTACGTACAGCACGCCGACCAGGCCCGATCCGATCTGGCTGGCCAAACGGATGCGCTGGGCCTCGCCCCCCGAAAGGGTGGCGGCCGACCGGGCAAGGGTCAGGTAGTCGAGGCCTACGTCGAGCAGAAACTGCATCCGCTCCTGGACCTCGCGAAACACTCGATCGGCAATCATGTGGTCCCGGTCCGACAATTCGAGCTTCCCGACCTCCTCGACGGCCCGACCGATTGGCAGCGAGCAGAGTCCGTGGATGTTGAAGCCACCGACGGTCACGGCCAGCGACTGAGGCTTCAGGCGGGCCCCCCCGCACACAGGGCAGGGAACTTCGCGCAGATAGCCTTCGAGATTGTCCCGCTGGAACTCGGATTCGGCCTCGGAGTGGCGCCGTTCGAGCCAGCTGACAATCCCCTCATAGGTGGAGTGGAACGACCGCTGCCGGCCGTACCGATTGCGATACTTGAGGTGGACCTGTTCGTCACCCGTGCCGTAAAGCACCAACTTCTGCTGCTCCTCGGACAATTCTTCCCACGGGCTGTGCACCGAGAAGTCGCCGAGTTCGGCTACGGCCCCTTGCATCCGTTCGAAGTATTGGCTGCGGGCGCCGGACCAAGGTGCCAGCGCTCCGTCGGACAGCGACTTTGACGGGTCGGGGACGACCAGCTCCGGATCGACCTCGTACTTGGTACCGAGACCGGTACAGGCAGGACAGGCCCCGTAAGGCGAATTGAACGAGAAGTTGCGAGGCGACGGGTCCTCGAAGCTGATGCCGCAGTGGGTGCAAGCCAGATGTTGGCTGAAGGTGATCGCCTCCTGCTCCGACCCGTCGGCATCGACCACCACGATCTCTGCCACACCCTCGGCTAGTCCCAAAGCCGTCTCCAGAGACTCGGTCAGCCGGCGTCCGATGTCGGACCGCAGGATCAGACGGTCGACCACCACTTCGATGGTGTGGTTCTCATATCGAGCGAGATCCAGGTCGGCACGGTCGGCCAATTCGATCGTGTGACTGTCGACCCTTACGCGGGCGAAGCCCTGCTTGGCCAGGTCGTCCAGTAGCGAGCCGTACTCGCCTTTCCGGCCTCGCACCACAGGGGCGAGGACCAGGAAGCGCGTTCCCTCGTTGAGAGCCAGAATCCGGTCGACAATCTGCTGGGGACTTTGACGTGCTACCGGACGTCCGCACGTCGGGCAATGGGGCTTGCCGATCCGGGCGTACAGCAGACGGAGGTAGTCGTAGACCTCGGTGACCGTGCCGACCGTCGAGCGTGGGTTGCGGGAGGCCGACTTCTGGTCGATCGAGATCGCCGGCGAGAGTCCTTCGATGAAGTCCACGTCAGGCTTGTCCATCTGGCCCAGGAATTGCCTTGCGTAGGCGCTGAGCGATTCTACGTAGCGGCGCTGCCCTTCGGCGTAGATCGTGTCGAACGCCAGCGACGACTTGCCCGAGCCGGATAGCCCGGTAAAGACGATCAGCCGGTCGCGGGGCAAGTCGAGCGAGACGTCCTGGAGGTTGTGCTCGCGCGCGCCTCGCACCACCAATCGATCAGCCATTGCGGTGAGGATACCGGTGCCGGGTCGGTGGGCCGTCAGGGTCCGGTCGGAGGATCACGAAGGCGACGGGATCACGTTGACGCGGGGCTGTCGACATCAGCTGTGGCCCCGGACAGGACCGGACTCCCGTCCACCGGGTCCCGGGCCAGGAGTGCCCGCAGCTCGGCCACTTCGTCGCGGATCAAGGCCGCCTCCTCGAACCGGAGCTCCTCTGCGGCTTTGTTCATTTCGGCATCGAGGCGATGAATGAGGCTGGAGAGCTCATCGGCGTCGGGACCCAGTGCGTGGGCCAATTCGGCTGCAACGGCCCGAGGATCGACGCTGGTGCGCTCTCCGCGAGCCCCCTTCTTACGCCGGGGGCCGCCGACCGGTGTGAGGCCGGCCATGGCACCGCCGCTGGCGAAGCCATCTCCCCGGACCCGTGCCAGGATGTCGGTAACCGACTTGGTGATGGTCACCGGGTCGATCCCGTGGGCTTCGTTGTAGGCGATCTGGCGGGCCCGTCGCCGCTGGGTCTCTCCGATGGCCGCCGTCATGGAGTCGGTAATACGGTCGGCGTACATGACCACCCGACCGTTGACGTTCCTGGCCGCCCGCCCCATCGTCTGGATGAGTGACGAGGTGGAGCGGAGGAAGCCTTCCTTATCGGCGTCGAGGATGGCCACCAGGGCCACCTCCGGCAGGTCGAGGCCTTCGCGCAGGAGGTTGATGCCTACCAGGACGTCGAAGACGCCCAGGCGTAATTCGCGCAGGAGTTCGATGCGAGCCATGGTGTCGACGTCCGAGTGGAGGTACTGCACCCGGACCCCCTGCTCAGCCAGGTAATCAGTCAGGTCCTCGGACATCTTCTTGGTGAGCGTGGTGATCAGCACCCGGTGCCCGGCGGCCACGGTGGTGTCGATGCGGGTCCGCAGGTCGTCGATCTGGCCGGTCGTCGGCACGATGTCGACTTCGGGGTCGACCAGGCCAGTCGGTCGGATCACTTGCTCGACGATGTTGGTGCTGTGCTCGAGCTCCCACGGGCCGGGTGTGGCAGACAGCAGGATGACCTGACCCACCCGCTCGGTGAACTCCTCGAAGCGAAGCGGACGGTTGTCCATGGCCGATGGCAGCCGGAAGCCATGGTCGACAAGTGTCTCCTTGCGGGAGCGGTCGCCGGCATACTGGCCGCGCAGCTGGGGCAGAGCCACATGGCTCTCGTCCAGGACGCACAGGAAGTCCTTCGGAAAGAAGTCGAGAAGGGTGAACGGTGCCTCGCCCGGGGCACGTCCGTCGAGGTGCCGGCTGTAGTTCTCGACCCCGCTGCACACTCCCGTCTCGGCCAACATCTCGAGGTCGTACTCACAACGCATGCGTAACCGTTGGGCCTCTAACAGTTTTCCAGCGTCCTGTAGTTCGGTCAGGCGGCCCCGCAACTCATCTTCGATGCTGAGCACGGCTCGGCGCATGCGCTCATCCCCCGTGCCGTAGTGGGTGTTGGCGAAGACGACCAGGTCCTCGAGCTCGTCGCCGATCTCGCCGGTCATGACGTCGAATGGTCGGATCCGCTCCACCGTGTCGCCGAAGAACTCGATGCGGATAGCCCGTGACTCGTAGGCCGGATGGATCTCCACCGTGTCACCGTGGACCCGGAACTGGCCACGGTTGAGCGTGATGTCGTTCCGGGAGTACTGGAGCTCAACGAGGCGCTTCAGCAGATCACGCTGGTCGTGCTCCTCGCCTGGTTCGAGCGAAACAATCCGGTCCCGGTACTCGGCGGGCGAGCCCAGGCCGTAGATGCACGAGACCGAGGCCACCACGATCGTGTCAGGCCGAAGTAATAGCGACGAGGTGGAGGCATGCCGCAGCCGGTCGATCTCATCGTTGATCGACGAGTCCTTCTCGATATAGGTGTCCGACGAGGGCACATAGGCCTCAGGCTGGTAATAGTCGTAGTACGAGACGAAGTACTCGACCCGGTTCCTCGGGAAGAATTCCTTGAGTTCTGCTGCCAGCTGAGCCGCCAACGACTTGTTGGGCTCAATGATCAGGGTAGGTCGCTGGACGGCCTCCACGGTCCAGGCAATCGTGGCCGTCTTGCCTGATCCGGTAATACCCAACAGGGTCTGGTACCGGTCGCCCCGCTCGAGCCCCTCGACCAACCCGGCGATCGCCGTGGGTTGGTCCCCAGCGGGACGGAAGGGCGAGACGACCTCGAAGGGGGGCACGCCCTGGATGGTACCTGGAGGGTGAGACGGACTCGCTCAGTGATAGTGGCGGGCCGTTTCGGCATGGAGCACCCGGAACCAGCCTCCTGGATGTAGCCGGCCATGGCCAGTGAGCACGAAACCTCGTTGAGGCCGACCAGGTCGTGTCACGCTCGAATCCAGGTCCCCCACCCGGGTTCATTCGTCCGGTGGATCCGGTTCCTGTCCGAACGGTGGCATCGGCGTGAAGGTCCACTGCGGGTCGACGTCGCTGGGGCCGGTCCGTTCCAGGGTCCAACCCTCGTAGGTCTTCAGGTAGTGATGGTGGTGGCACAAGAGGGCCAAGTTGCCTAGTTCGGTCGGGCCGCCTTGGGCGAAGCCCTGGATGTGGTCGATCTCGAGTCCGTAGGAGACGCTGCAGCCTGGCACTACACAGCGCCGGTCCCGATGGGCCAGTGCGGTGCGCAGATGGCGATTGATCGTCCGCCCGAAGTGGGAGACGGCCCGGATGTCGCCGGCTTCGTAGAAGACGAAGCGGAGGAAGGAGTCGTTGGCCATGT
>JAYVYR010000240.1:0-18729 GCA_043784065.1 Acidimicrobiaceae bacterium | reverse complement strand
GGCGGCGGCGTCGCCCTCGGGCCGAAGCCTCGCTCCTACGCCCAGAAGACTCCCAAGAAGATGAAGGCGCTGGCCCTGCGTTCTGCCCTGTCGGACCGGGCGTCTCTCGGCCACGTGGCTCTGATCGATCAGTGGTCGTTCGAGGCGCCGAGTACCAAAGCTGCCGTCGCTGCCCTGAACGCCCTGAATCTTGAGGGTCGGGTCCTGGTCGTGCTGACCGAAGACGACTTCGTCGCCGACCGCTCGTTCGGCAATCTCCAGGGCGCCCAGACGCTGTTGGTCAACGAGCTCAACGCCTACGACATCCTGGTCAACGACTGGGTCGTCTTCACCGACGAGACCTTGCCGGGTAGCCCGAAGGTGATCTCGGCCGTCGAGATCGACATCGTCGAAGACGCAGACGGCAACGCCACGGAAATCATCGAGACCGAGGTGGACAACGTGACCGATGGTCACGGGCACGTCACGGAAATCATCGAGACCGAGGTAGACGAGGTCATCGGAAGCGGTGGCGCCGTAGTTGCCGTGGTCGAAAGCCAGGTCGACATCACGCTCGACGACAAGGGCGAGGTGAACTCCGTCACCGAGACGGAAGTCGTCGAGGTCGCCGACGAGGCAGAAGGGAACAAGTCGTGAGGGATCCCCACAACGTCCTGATCCGGCCCGTCGTGTCGGAGAAGTCGTACACCCTGATGGATAACAACGTCTATGTCTTCGTGGTCGACCCGTCTGCCACGAAGATCGATGTTCGTCACGCCGTCGAACAGGCCTTTGATGTCCGGGTGACCAACGTCAACACGCTCAACCGCAAGGGCAAGACCAAGCGCAACCGTAAGGGCGGCGGCATGGGCCACCGACCCGACACCAAGCGGGCCATCGTCACCCTCGCCGATGGTGACTCGATCGACCTGTTCGAGAACTGAGAGACGCAGGAACCCTCATGGCACTTCGTTCACGCAAGCCCACCAGCGCCGGCAGGCGCTTCCAGACTGTCTCGGACTTCGCCGAGCTCACAACGGATAAGCCGGAGAAGTCGTTGCTGGCTCCCAAGCACCGCACCGGCGGCCGGAACAACCACGGACGGAAAACATCGCGGCATCGCGGCGGCGGGCACAAGCAGCAGTACCGGATCATCGATTTCAAGCGGGAGAAAGACGGCATTCCGGCCAAGGTCGCCACCATCGAGTACGACCCCAATCGGAACGCCCGCATCGCTCTGCTCCACTACCTCGACGGCGAGAAGCGCTACATCCTGGCCCCGGCAGGCATTGGCGTCGGCGACCGCCTGCAGTCGGGTCAGGGCGCCGAGATCCGGGTCGGGAACGCGTTGCCGATGCGCTACATCCCGGTGGGCTCAACCATTCACAATGTGGAGCTGCGCGTCGGCCAAGGCGGCAAGATGGCCCGCGGCGCCGGAATGAGCGTCCAACTAGTGGCCAAGGAGGGCGCCTACGCCACCTTGCGCCTTCCCTCCACCGAGATGCGTCGTGTGCCCATCGACTGTCGGGCCACGCTCGGCACCGTCGGCAACTCGGAGGCCGAGCTGATCAAGATCGGCAAGGCCGGCCGCAACCGCTGGAAGGGCGTCCGCCCGCAAACTCGCGGCGTGGCCATGAACCCGGTCGACCACCCACTCGGTGGTGGCGAAGGCAAGACCTCCGGTGGCCGTCATCCGGTTTCCCCGTGGGGTCAGCCGGAGGGCCGGACCCGGTCCCGTAACAAGGACTCCGACAAGATGATCGTCCGACGTCGCCGCAAGCGCGGCGCGCGCCGGTAGGGAAGACAGAGGGAACGACACATATGCCCCGCAGCCTCAAGAAGGGTCCGTTCGTCGACGACCACCTCCTCAAGAAGGTGGATGTCCTCAACGCGGCCGGCGACAAGAAGGTCATCAAGACCTGGTCCAGGCGCTCCACGATCATCCCCGACATGGTCGGACACACCATCGCCGTCCACGACGGCCGCAAGCACATCCCGGTCTACGTGACCGAGTCGATGGTCGGCCACAAGCTCGGCGAATTCGCCCCGACCCGTACCTTCAGGTTCCATGCCGGCCAAGAGCGGGCGGGGAGGCGTTGACGTGTCCGGAGTGAAGACCAACGAACGTGAAGGCACCCGCGCCGTCCTTCGCCACAGCCGCATGTCGGCATACAAGGTCCGCCAGGTGCTCAACCTGATTCGTGATCAGGATGTCGTCCTGGCTGCGGAAATCTTGGCCAACGGTGACCGTGAGGCCGCTGCCGTGGTGGGTAAAGTATTGGCCTCCGCTGTCGCCAACGCCGGCCACAACGATGGGCTCGATGCCGAGGAGCTGTTCGTCTCGGCCTGCTATGCCGACGAGGGCAGCACGCTCAAGAGGTGGCGTCCCCGGGCTCGAGGTCGTGCCACGCGCATCCGGAAGCGCACCTGCCACATCACGGTCATTGTGAGTCGTATGCCCGACGAGCGCATCGCTCGTCGTCGAGCCAAGCAGTCGGCCGCTGGCGCCCAACGTTCGCGGCGGGTGGCCAGTTCGCGCCGCCAGCGGACCGAGGAGACACCGCCGACCACGACGCCGGACACCGCCGTAGAAGTCACGACGACCACTGTCGCCGGGTCCGAGGTTGGGTCCGTAGACGCAGTGCTCGTAGACGACGTCCTCACGGCGACGGAGGCCGGCCCCCTCGAGGTGTCTGACATCGAGACGATCGACGGCGGCACCGCCGCCGATGAGACAAACGGCGATACCGCCGAAGAGAAGGGCTGAGTAGATGGGCCAGAAGGTAAATCCCTACGGGTTCCGACTCGGCGTCACGACCGACTGGAAGTCGCGCTGGTTCGAAGAGCGCAATTATCAGAATTGCGTGATCGAGGACTGGGAGATCCGTGACTATCTGATGTCGCAGCTCGAATCGGCAGCTGTCAGCCGCATCGAGATCGAGCGGACCCGGGACCGGTTGCGGGTGGACATCCACACCGCCCGCCCTGGCATCGTGATCGGCCGCCGCGGCGCTGAGGCTGACCGGCTGAAGAAGAAGATCGAAGAGATCACCGGGCTCAACAACCGGATCCAGTTGAACATCCAGGAGATCAAGCAGCCTGAGCTCGACGCTGCCTTGATCGCCCAGGGCATCTGCGACCAGCTCGCCCGCCGGGTGGCGTTCCGTCGTGCCATGAAGCGTTCCATCCAGACCGTTCAGAAGGCCGGCGCTCTCGGCGTCAAGGTCCAGTGCTCGGGCCGCCTCGGCGGTTCCGAGATGTCACGCAAGGAGCAGTACCGCGAGGGCCGGGTGCCGCTCCACACGCTCCGGGCCGACATCGACTACGGCTTCCGTGAGGCCAAGACCACCTATGGCCGCATCGGCGTGAAGGTCTGGATCTACAAGGGTGACATCCTTCCGTACAAGGTCTCCTCTGAGGAAAAAATCAACCGTGAGGCCGCCATGGCCGTCGGTGAGACCTCCGGCCAGTCTGGCGAAACAGCTCCCCGTCGCCTCATCACCGCCGGTGGCGGTCGCCGCATGGCCGGCCTGGGCGCTCCAGGAAGCGTGGTCACCCTCGACCCCGACGCCACGGAGACCGAGATACCCGAGGGCCTGGTCGATTCCTCCCCGGCCGACATCGCCGCCCCGCCTGCGGTGCCCGATGAGCTCGAGCGCATCCTCACCGAGGACGAAGAGATCGAGCGCAAGACACGCGAGCACCACGAGACTCCGCACTTCCGTAAGGAGGTGGACTGACATGCTGATGCCTCGCAAGGTAAAACACCGCAAGCAGCAGCGCGGCCGCATGTCCGGCAAGGCCAAGGGTGGGAGCGAAGTCACCTTTGGTGACTTCGGCATTCAGGCCCTCGAGCCGGCGTGGATGACGGCCCGACAGATCGAGGCAGCCCGGATCGCCATGACGCGCCACGTGAAGCGTGGCGGCAAGGTTTGGATCCGAGTCTTTCCGGATCGGCCGGTCACGCAGAAGCCTGCGGAGACCCGCATGGGATCAGGTAAAGGCAACCCCGAACACTGGGTGGCCGTGGTCAAGCCCGGTCGTATCCTGTTCGAGCTGGCCGGTGTCGATCAGGACTTGGCTCGCGAAGCAATGGATCGTGCTATCCAGAAGCTTCCGTTCAAGGCCCGGTTCGTCATTCGTCCCGGAACCCACGGCACACCGGAGGTGCAGGTCTGATGGCCACCGTCGCTGAAATCTCCGAGTACGACACGGAAGAGCTGGAGCGTCAGTTGGGTGAGACCCGGCGTGAGCTCTTCAACCTTCGATTCCAGCTGGCCACCGGCCAACTCGACAACTTCTCCCGGCTCAATAACGCCCGCAAGGACGTGGCCCGCATGCTGACCGAGTTGCGGAATCGAGAGATCGCCGAGGCCGACGGGCTCTCGCTCGACCAGCTACCGGCCCATAAGGCCGTCGCTCGTCGGCGCGACGAGGACGAGGCCAAAGGCAGGGACAAGAGCACCGCATCGGAACGCCGGGCTGCGGCCCGGGCCGAAGCCGAGGAATCTGTCGTCGACGAGGCACCTGCCCCTGAGAGTGCGACCGACGCCGATGGTGACGATGTAGACGCAGAGGAGAAGGACTGATGGCCGACCAGCAGAGTGCCGATGGAACCACCGAGGAGCGGGCCAACGCTCGCAAAGTCCGTGAGGGCCTCGTGGTGTCCGATGCGATGGAAGCCACCGTGGTGGTCGCCGTCATCGAACGAGTCCGCCACCCGCGGTATGGCAAGACGGTCCAGCGAACAAAGAAGCTCTACGTCCATGACCAGGAGAACACGGCCAAGATCGGTGACCGGGTACGTGTCATCGAGACCCGTCCGCTGTCCAAGTTGAAGCGGTGGCGGCTGGCCGAAGTGCTGGAGCGTGCACGATGATCCAACAGGAATCTCGACTTCGCGTGGCCGATAACTCCGGGGCCAAGGAAGTGCTCTGCATCAAGGTTCTGGGTGGCTCGCGCCGTCGCTACGCCTCGATCGGAGATGTCTTTGTGGCCACGGTCAAGGATGCAATTCCGGGGGCTGCGGTAAAGAAGGGTGATGTCGTCAAATGTGTCGTCGTCCGCACGAAGAAGGAGAAGCGCCGTCCTGACGGAAGCTATATCCGCTTCGACGAAAATGCCGCCGTCCTCATCAACGACCAGCAGCAGCCCCGTGGGACCCGCATCTTCGGGCCCGTCGGCCGCGAGCTGCGCGACAAGCGCTTCATGCGGATC
Source organism: Acidimicrobiaceae bacterium (assembly GCA_043784065.1). Lineage (GTDB taxonomy): Bacteria > Actinomycetota > Acidimicrobiia > Acidimicrobiales > RAAP-2 > Bog-756. The sequence goes on along the minus strand of JAYVYR010000240.1, from coordinate 13,533 downwards.
ATCTCGCTGGCGCCGGAGGTGCTCTAGATGAAGATCAAGAAGGGCGACAAGGTCCAGGTGCTGTCCGGCAAAGACCGTGGCAAGCAGGCCCATGTGGTCCGCGCCATGCCTGCCGATGGCCGAGTCATCGTCGAGGGCGTGCATGTGGCCAAGCGCCATGCCAAGCCCACCCGAGCGACCATGCAGGGCGGTGTGATCGACAAGTTCATGCCGATCGATGCCTCTTCGGTGGCCATCGTGTGCGGCTCGTGCAGTGTCGCCACCCGGATAGGCATGCGCTACGACGAGCAGGGGCGCAAACTGCGCGTCTGCCGCAAGTGCGGGGCGGACCTGTGATGGCCTCCACCTCGGCGGTCGAGCGACCGCGTCTGAAGATGCGTTACGACGACAAGGTGCGTGCGGAGCTCCAGGAAACTCTGGGCTTGGCCAATATCATGGAGGCACCACGCCTCACCAAGATCGTCATCAACATGGGTGTCGGCCGGGCAACCCAGCAGAAGTCCCTCATCGAAGGGGCCATGCGGGATCTGGAGATCATCGCCGGTCAGAAGCCGGTCGTGACCCGGGCCAAGAAGTCGATCGCTGCGTTCAAGCTCCGCGAGGGGCAGGAGATCGGCGCCAAGGTAACCCTCCGGGGTGACCGGGCCTGGGAGTTCTTCGACCGGCTCGTATCAATGGCCATTCCCCGCATCCGTGACTTTCGAGGCCTGTCGCCCCGGTCGTTCGACGGGCATGGCAACTACACGTTCGGTGTGACCGAGCAGCTGATCTTTCCCGAGATCGACTACGACCGCATCGACACCACCCGAGGCATGGACATCACCATCGCCACCACCGCACGAACCGATGACGAGGGCCGGGCACTGCTCGCCGCCTTCGGCTTTCCCTTCCGCAAGGAGAACCAGTAACCCCATGGCGAAGAAGGCTCTAGTTCAAAAGCAGCAGCGCACGCCAAAATTCAAGGTGCGCGGGTATACCCGGTGCCGCAGGTGCGGCCGGCCGAAGTCGGTGTATCGCAAGTTCGGCCTGTGCCGGATCTGCCTGCGGGTGATGGTCCATGCCGGGGAGATCCCCGGCGTGACGAAGGCCAGTTGGTGAGAGGAGGCGACGAACGATGACGATGACTGACCCGATTGCCGACATGCTTACCCGCATCCGAAATGCCAATACCGCTCACTTCGACACTGTGTCGATGCCTGGCTCCAAGCTCAAGGAGTCGCTGGCTGCCATCCTCAAGGAGGAGGGCTACATCGGTGGGTTCCAGGTGAGCGACACCCCGGGCAAGCCCGGACAGACGCTCCAGATCACCATGAAGTACGCACCAGATCGTGCCCGGACCATCTCCGGGATCAAGCGGGTGTCCAAGCCCGGACTCCGCATCTACGCTCGGGCCGACAAGATCCCGCGCGTGCTCGGTGGGCTCGGTGTGGCGGTGGTCTCCACTTCCAAGGGCCTCATGACCGACCGCGAGGCGCGCAAGAAGCGTATGGGTGGCGAGGTGCTCTGCTATGTCTGGTAGCCGCTTCGTGCTGCGCGCTGAGCTTGTTGTGGTTCCGACTGTGGGAGGTACTCGCTGATGTCCCGTATTGGACGTTCGCCCATCACCGTGCCGACCGGTGTCACTGTCGCCATCGACGATGATCACCGTGTCACCGTCAAGGGACCCCAGGGAGAGTTGGCCCGCCAGGTCGCTCCAGCTATCAGCATCCACCAGGACGGTGACGTGCTCACCGTCGAGCGGCCCGACGACCAGCGTCAGAATCGGGCCCTCCACGGCCTCACCCGCTCGCTGGTGGCCAACATGGTGGTCGGTGTGACCCAGGGCTTCTCCAAAGAGCTCGAGATCGTCGGCGTGGGTTATCGCGCCATACCGAAGGGCCCCGGCGCGTTGGAACTGGCACTCGGCTTCTCGCACCCCGTCAACGTCACCGCCCCTGACGGCGTGACCTTCGAGGTTCCGGTTGCCACCCGCATCATCATCAAGGGAATCGACAAGGAAAAGGTCGGCCAGGTCGCCGCGGACATCCGCAAACTGCGCAAGCCCGAGCCCTACAAGGGCAAGGGAATCCGGTATGCGGGCGAGCGCGTCGTGCGCAAGGCCGGGAAGGCAGCCAAGTAATGGCACGCACTGATCACAAGTTGGAACTCCGCCGACGCCGCCATAAGCGTGTGCGACGCAAGGTCGAAGGTACGGCCGAGCGTCCGCGACTGGCCGTGTTCCGGTCCAGCAGGCACATCACCGCCCAGCTCATCGACGACCTTGCCGGCCGCACCGTGGCCTCGGCGTCGACGGTCGAGCCCTCGTTGCGGGCTACCGGCGGAGGAAACATCGAAGCGGCCAAGGCGGTGGGGGCTCTAGTGGCCTCTCGTGCCAAGGACGCCGGAATCACCACCGTGGTCTTCGACCGCGGCGGGTTCGCCTATCACGGGCGGGTAGCCGCGCTGGCTGATGCCGCCCGCGCCGAGGGACTGGAGTTCTGAGATGGCCGTGAACAACAATGAGCTGCAGTTCGAGGAGCGAACCATCCGGGTGAACCGGGTGTCCAAGGTCGTCAAGGGCGGTCGGCGGTTCTCCTTCGCCGCCCTCATGGTCGTAGGTGACGGCAATGGCCGCGTCGGCCTCGGCTACGGCAAGGCCAAGGAAGCCGGCCTCGCTGTGCAGAAGGGCATCGAAGAGGCCCGGAAGAACATGTTCGACGTGCCGCTGGCCGGATCGACCATCACCCACCCCATCGTGGGCGAAAGCGGTGCCGGCAGGGTCATGCTGAAGCCGGCCGCCCCCGGTACCGGTGTCATCGCCGGTGGCGCCGCCCGGGCCATCCTCGAGATGGCCGGCATCCGCGACATCCTCGCCAAGTCGCTCGGCTCTTCCAACGGCATCAATGTGGCGCACGCCACCATCGCCGGGTTGAAGGGTCTGAAGCGCCCCGACGAGATCGCTGCCTTGCGGGGCAAGCCGGTCGAAGAGGTGGCACCTGCCGCCATGCTGCGTGCTTACCGCGAGCGGCGCCGCGAGAACGATCTGTTCACGGAGGTGAGATGACATGGCATCCCCTACGGACACACCATTGTCGACGACGGGCTGGATCCGGGTGACCCAGATCCGCTCGGCCATCGGTACCAAACCAAAGCACCGTGGCACCCTGCGCGCACTCGGGCTCCGTGGCATCGGGCGCACCAACGTGCTGCCGGACCGCCCGGAAATCCGTGGGATGCTCGCACGTGTCCCGTTCCTGGTGGACGTCAGGTCCGCCGGCGAAGACGAGAAAGGCTGACCATGAAAGTTCATGAGCTCCGCCCCCCGGCAGGGTCCAACCGCTCGCGCAAGCGGGTCGGCCGCGGCATCGCTGGCAAGGGTGGCAAGACGGCCGGCCGCGGCACCAAGGGCCAAGGTGCCCGGGACACCATCCCGATGGGCTTCGAGGGCGGCCAGCTACCCCTCATGCAGCGCATCCCCAAACTGCGCGGCTTCAAGAACCCGTTCCGGGTCGAGTACACCCCCGTGAACGTCGGCGCCCTTGGCGCAGTAGTGGGTGACACCGCAGACATTGCCGCCTTGGTCACGGCGGGTCTGGCTCACAAGGGTGACCTTGTAAAGGTCCTCGGTGGCGGCGAACTGTCGCGCCCCTTGCGGGTCGAGGTGCACGCGCTCTCCAAGTCGGCCGAGGCAGCCATCACCGGTGCCGGCGGAACGATCTCGATCGTCCCGCTGCCATTCGGCAACAACCGCCCGCCCGCAAAGGGCAACGCCCTCACCAACCGCTAGCATCTTCCGAACGCGGCGTCGAGGAGTCCCATGCTTGCCAGCTTGGCCAACATCTTCCGGATCCCTGACCTTCGCAAGAAGGTCCTCTTCACGTTGACCATCATCGCCTTATACCAATTTGGGGCGAATGTGCCGGTCCCCTTCGTCAACTTCTCGAAGATCGCCCAGCTCCAGGCCCAGTCGAAGGCGTCGGGAGTGCTCGGATTTCTGAACCTGTTCAGCGGCGGCGCACTCACCCGTATCGCCGTGTTCGGGCTGGGGATCATGCCCTACATCACGTCGAGCATCATCATCCAGCTCCTAGCCACGGTGATCCCGAAGCTCGAGCAGTGGCGTGACCAGGGCGCGGTCGGCCAGAAGAAACTGACTCAGACCACTCGGTACCTGACGGTGGCCCTGGCGCTCATGCAATCGACCGGCCTCGTCTATCTGTTCCACAAGGGCGGTGGCGGCCTGTTCGGAAGCTCTCAGCAGCTCGACCTGATCCTCAACTACTCAATCTGGCGGGGCGCATTCATCGTGATGACCCTCACGGCCGGCACCGCCTTCGTGATGTGGCTGGCAGAGCTCATCACCCAGCGGGGCATCGGCCAGGGTATGTCGATCCTGATCTTCGCAAACGTGGTGGCCGGCATCCCGTCGGGTCTCAATACCGTCCTCCAAGAGGGTGGGAACGTGAAATTCGCCACCATCCTCCTCGTATCGCTCGTTTTGCTGGTCGTCATCGTCTTCGTGGACCAGGGCCAGCGTCGTATTCCGGTCACGTTCGCCAAGCGGGTGGTCGGCCGAAAGATGTATGGGGGCTCGAATACCTATATCCCCCTGAAGGTCAACCAGGCAGGTGTGATCCCGATCATCTTTGCCAGTTCAGTGCTCTACATTCCCGTACTCCTGTCCAACATCATCCCGTCGTCCGCCTTCAGGACCTGGGTCAACCACAACGTCACTCCGACGAGCGTCTTCTACATCCTCACGTACTTCCTGTTCATCCTGCTCTTCACGTTCTTCTACGTCTACGTGGCCTTCGACCCGCACCAGCAGGCGGACATCATCCGCAAGCAGGGCGGATACATTCCTGGCATCCGCCCCGGACAGCCCACCGAGCGGTACCTGGCTCACATCCTCAATCGGATCACCTGGCCTGGTGCACTCTTTTTGGGCGCGGTGGCGGTCACGCCATCGTTGCTGATGGCAGCGTGGAACATCACAAGCTATCCCTTCTACGGAACGACGCTCCTGATCGCAGTGGGTGTGGCACTCGAGACGATGAAGCAGATCGATAGCCAGCTCATGATGCGAAACTACGAGGGCTTCCTCAAGTAGGTGGTAGCCGGCGCCAGGCTCGTCGTCCTCGGCAAACAGGGGGCGGGGAAGGGGACGCAGTGTCTGTCCCTCTCCCATCACTATGTCGTCACCCATGTCTCGACGGGTGACATGCTCCGCGAGGCCGTCAAGCAGGGCACGTCGCTCGGCAACAAGGCAAAAGAGCTCATGGACCGGGGGGAGCTCCTCGGAGACGACCTGATCATGGAGATGGTTTCGGGTCGTCTGGGCGAGAGCGACACCAAGGACCGCGGCTTCATTCTCGATGGCTGCCCGCGCACAGTGGCCCAGGCCCGCATGCTGGCCGACTGGTTGGCCCCGGCCGCGCTCGATCTGGTGATCGACATCGCCGTCCCGACCGGCCAAGTTCTGCGCCGCCTGGCCTCGCGGCGGGTGTGCGTCGACTGCGGGGCCAACTACTCGCTCACCTCCCGACCGCTCATCAATTGGACGTGTGACGTCTGCGGCGGCGAGGTGATCCAACGTAAGGACGACACTGAAGAGGCCATCTCGCGCCGTCTGGAGATCTATGAGATTCAGACGGCACCCCTCATCGATTGGTATCAGGAGCGGGGCCAGTTGACCCAGGTGCCTGGCACGGGCTCGCCCGAGGCCGTCACCAAACGGATCGTCCGGGCCATCGAGGAGCGGCGCAACCGCAAAGGTGGACGGTTCACGTGATACGACCCCTACGATGACGGTCATGTCCGTTGCTGTTCTCGCCTCAACTGTCCGCGCCGCCGTAAGGACCGGTCCATGAGACGCAATGCCGACGAGTTGGCCAAGATGCGGAAGGCCGGCCGGGTAGTCGCCGAGATCCACGAGGCCACTCGGGCGGCTATCAGACCCGGTGTGACCACCGGCGACATCGATAACGTCGCACGCCAGGTACTGGAGAAGCGGGGTGCAGGTTCCAACTTCCTCGGTTACCACGGGTTCCCGGCGGTTGTCTGCACGTCGCCCAACTCCATGATCGTCCACGGCATCCCCTCGCCATCCGTCGTACTGGTCGAAGGGGACATCATCAGTGTCGACTGCGGTGCCATCATCGAGGGCTATCACGGTGACGCGGCCTACACGGCCCCCGTGGGAGAGGTCTCGACCGAAGCGACCCGCCTGATGGAGATCACCGAAGCCAGCCTGTATGCCGGCATCGACCAGCTCACTGATGGCAACCGCCTGCACGAAGTGGGCCGAGCCGTTCAGCAGGTAGCCGAGGCCGCCGGATTCTCGGTGGTGAGGGAGTACGTGGGTCACGCCATCGGCACGGCCATGCATGAGGAGCCCCAGGTGCCGAACTACTGGCCGGGCACCCCTGGTCCCACGCTCAAGGAGGGGATGGTCTTCGCCATCGAGCCCATGGTCAACGCCGGCGGCACGGGCACCGTCCTGCTCGAGGACGGCTGGAGCGTGGTCACCTCGGATGGTCGGCTATCCGCCCACTTCGAGCACACCATCGCCATCACTGATGACGGGCCGGAGATCTTCACGATCCTCTAGGGCGCTGACCTGGCCGTACACCCCCTACTTGTATGTACGGTCAGGTGGGAAGGGTCGGACTGGCAATTTGCCGGCGAAGAGCTAGACTGGGTTTTCGGCTGACCACGGAGGTGTGGTGGCGTGCCGATCCCGTTCAGGTGGCGCAGCGTTGGCCTGCCACCGGCTGCGGTTGCGTCAGGACGGCGATCCTCGTGGTCCACGACGCAGGTCGACCCGTAGGTCGATGAGTGACGAGAACGACAGAGTACTAGGAGATTCACCTGCCCAAGCCCAAGGAAGATGCCATCGTGCTGGAGGGAACGGTCGTCGAACCGCTACCCAACGCCATGTTCCGCGTGGAGCTCGAAAACGGCCACAACGTACTGGCGCACAGCTCCGGCAAGATGCGGATGCACCGCATCCGCATCCTCCCCGGAGACAAGGTGCAAGTGGAGATCACTCCCTACGATCTGGCCCGTGGGCGGATCACCTACCGCTACAAATAGGCCGGACCGGTCGCCGTCCGCCCGGGCGGTGACGGGACCAGCAAGAAGTCACCCGGTGGGCCCGACGGCCCTGCAGTACGAGACAAGGACGACAACGTGAAGGTTCGACCCAGTGTCAAGCCGATGTGTGAGAAGTGCAAAGTGATCCGCCGGCACCGGCGCGTCATCGTCATCTGCGACAACCCCCGCCACAAGCAGCGGCAGGGTTGACGCCGACCGGCACCAAGTAGAGAGAAAGAAGAACACGTGGCCCGCATCTCCGGCGTGGACATCCCCCGCGAAAAGCGGTTGGAGATCTCCCTGACCTACATCTTCGGCATCGGCCGGACGACCTCGCAGCAGATCTGCGCGTCCACCGAGACCAGCCCCGACACCCGGGTCCGTGACCTGACCGACGAAGAGGTCACCCGACTCCGCAACTACATCGACGCAAACCTTCAGGTCGAAGGTGACCTTCGCCGCGACATCTCCCAGGATATCAAGCGGAAGATGGAGATCGGTTGCTACCAGGGGATCCGGCATCGCAAAGGTCTGCCGGTCCATGGCCAGCGCACTCATACCAATGCCCGTACCCGTAAGGGCCCGAAGAAGACCGTCGCCGGCAAGAAGAAGGTGCGCAAGTAATGGCTAAGGCAACCAAGCCTGGGGCGGCACGTCGACCCCGTAAGCGCGAGCGGAAGAACATCACCTTCGGCGTCGCCCACATCAAGAGTTCGTTCAATAACACGATCATCTCGATCGCCGACCCAGAGGGCAACGTCCTCGCATGGGCCTCGGCTGGAAACGTCGGATTCAAGGGCTCTCGCAAGTCCACCCCGTTCGCCGCCCAACTGGCCGCAGAGCAGTGCGCCAAGCGGGCCATGGAGCACGGTGTGAAACGCGTCGACGTACTGGTCCGCGGACCGGGCTCGGGCCGCGAGACCGCCATCCGCTCACTCGCCGCTGCCGGCATCGAGGTCGCCGGCATCAAAGACGTCACCCCCATCCCGCACAACGGCTGCCGCCCCAAGAAGCGGCGGCGGGTGTAGGGACGGGTACGAAGGGAACTTAGAAAACCAATGGCTCGATACACCGGACCCGTCTGCCGGCTCTGCCGCCGGGAGCGCACCAAGCTCTTCCTCAAAGGTGAGCGCTGCTACTCGATGAAATGCCCTGTTTCTGAGGCGGTCACCGACCGCCACAGCCGCGCCTACCCGCCCGGCGAGCACGGTCGCGATCGAATGCGGCAGGGGTCAGAGTACCTCGGCCAGCTGCGTGAGAAGCAGAAGGCACGTCGCATCTACGGCCTCCTCGAGAAGCAGTTCCACAATCTCTACGTCGAGGCCAGTCGGGCTCCTGGCATCACCGGTGAGAACCTGTTGGTGATGCTCGAGCTCCGCCTCGACAACGTGGCCTTCCGTGCCGGGTGGGGTGCCAGCCGCTCCCAGGCCCGCCAGTTCGTGCGCCACGGCCACGTGCTCGTCAACGGCAAGCGGGTCACGATCCCCAGCTATCGGCTGCGTCAAGGCGACAACATCGCCCTCAAGCCAGCCTCGCGTGAACTCTTCCACGTTCGCCGCAATATGGACACGCTCGACCGGCAGCTGCCGCCGTGGCTCGAGACGGTGGGGGACCGCTTCGAGGTCAAGGTGTTCTCGCTGCCGTTGCGCGAGCACATCGACGAGCCCGTCCAGGAGCAGCTGATCGTGGAGCTGTACTCCAAGTAGCTCCCCACGGCCTCGCCTACCCGCACCACCTACAGACGTAGACACCGACCCAGACCGAACCTGCGCACCACCTGCAGAGGAGCCACCCACGCATGCTCATCATCCAGCGACCCACAGTCGAAGCAATCGGCGAAGAAGAGGACAACCGACAGAAGTTCGCGGTCGGCCCGCTCGATCCCGGCTTCGGCCACACACTCGGCAACTCCCTGCGGCGCACGCTGCTGTCGTCGATCCCGGGTGCAGCCATCACCCAGGTCCGTTTCGATGAGGCCCTCCACGAGTTCACGACCCTCCCGGGCGTCAAGGAGGACGTGACGGACATCATTCTCAACTTGAAGGACCTGCTGTTCAAGGTCTACAGCGATGAGCCGGTGACCATCCGCCTCGACAAGCGGGGCACTGGTGCGGTCACGGCCGGCGACATCCAGCTCACTTCGGATGTCGAGGTGCTCAGTGCCGACCAGCACATCGCCTCCCTCAATTCGAAGGGCCACATCGCGGTCGACCTGACCGTGGAGCGCGGCCGTGGCTACCTTTCTGCCGACAAGAACAAGGGCACCGGCGCAATAGGAGTAATTCCGATTGATGCCATCTTCTCGCCCGTGCGCCGGGTCGCCTTCACGGTGGAGCCGGTGCGGGTCGAGCAGTCGACCGATTTCGACCGTCTGGTCATCGAGATCGAGACCGACGGCTCCCTCACGCCGCGTGAGGCACTGGCCTCGGCTGGCGACACCCTGCGGACCCTGGTCGGTCTCGTGGCTGACCTTGAGGACGAGCCCATGGGCCTCGAGCTGAGCGTCACCGGCCCGCAGTCGTCGGCTTCGCCCGACCTCGACCTGCGCATCGAGGATCTCGACCTCACGGAGCGCCCCCGCAACTGCCTCAAGCGTGCCCAGATCAACACCATCGGCGAGCTGGTCGACCGCACCCTTGACGATCTCCTCAACATCACCAACTTCGGGCAGAAGTCGCTCGACGAGGTGCTCCAGAAGCTCGACGAGCGGGGCCTGGCCCTGCGTGTGAAGGACTGAGGCCAGCTCATGCTCGGAACTCCGAAGAAGGGCCGCCGCTTCGGTGGCAGTGCCGCTCATCAGAAGGCGATGATGGGCAACCTGGTGGCATCGCTCATTGCTGCTGAGTACCTCGTCACCACTGAGGCCAAGGCCAAGGCCCTGCGCCCGGTGGCCGAAAAGGTCATCACCGCCGCCGCCAAGGGCGGTGTTGCGCGTCACCGTCATGTGGTTGCCTTCATCCGCGATAAGGACATGGCCAACAAGCTGTTCGACGAGGTCGGTCCCCGTTATGCGGAGCGCCCAGGCGGCTATACCCGGATCCTGAAGCTGGGTAACCGTCACGGTGACAACGCCCCGATGGCTCGCATCGAACTGGTGTGAGTACGCCCCCCGATCCCGGGGGGCGTGACCGAGGGGCCGTTCGGTGGCGTCTGCGGGTGGCGTACGACGGCTCTGGCTTCCACGGATTTGCCGCCCAGTCCGGGCTGCCCACCGTCGCCGGTGCACTGTCCGAGGCGTTGTCTCGAGTTGCCCGCACGCCCGTCACCCTGACATGTGCCGGGCGCACCGACTCGGGCGTCCACGCCCTCGACCAGGTCGTCCACTTCGACGTGCCGACAGAGCGCTCGGAAGCCCTCGATCCAGCAGTCCTCATCAAGTCGTGCAACAGCCAGATTGGACCTTCTATCGTCGTCCGCGAGGCTGAGGTCGCCCCCGCCGGATTCGACGCTCGCCACTCGGCCACCGCTCGCCGCTATCGCTACCTGGTGGTGAACGCCCCGGTGGCAGACCCGTTGCTGGCCGGCCTCACCTGGCATGTGCCCGATCCTCTCGACATCCGGGCCATGTCCGCCGCAGCTGATGCGCTACTCGGCGAGCACGACTTCCGGGCGTTCTGCCGCCGGGTACCGGGTACCACGCCCGACGACCCGATCCCACGTCGAGTGCTCGACGCACGATGGACGAAGCTGGACGGCCGTCCGACGTCGGCCAGATCCGCTGGGACTTCGGACATCGGAGCGGCGGAATCGGGAGCGGCTACTGGTGCGGCTCTGGCCCCGGTCGTGGGTGACCTTCTGGCATTCGAGATCGAGGCCAATGCCTTCTGTCATCAGATGGTCCGCGCCCTGGTCGGGACCCTGGTCGATGTCGGCTGCGGAAAGAAGCGCCCGTCCGACATGCTTCCTATCCTCCGTTCCGCCGACCGGTCCAGGGCCAGCCAGCCGGCGCCTCCCCAAGGGCTCACTCTGATGGCTGTCCGTTACTGACCGAGCCCACGGCCCAGCATGATGGCTGGCTACACGATTCGCCGGGCGGCTTGCCCGCCAGCTCTCATCCGACCTAGTGTTAAGGGCCGTCGGGCCGGATCCTGGCTGGTTGGGAACTGGATAGCAGCCCCGGCCAGTCATCCACTCCCGAGGCCCCGCACTTCCAGGTGCCCTGATACCCGACACCACCGAACAAGGAACTCCGTTGCGCACGTTCTCACCGAAGCCCGATGACATCACCCGCGCCTGGCACATTGTCGACGCCGACGGCCTGGTGCTCGGTCGCCTCGCCACAGAGGTCGCCGCCGTACTTCGCGGCAAGCACAAGCCGACGTTCGCCCCCCACGTCGACTCCGGCGACCACGTCATCGTGATCAACGCAGACAAGGTCGTCCTGACCTCAGGCAAAGCCGAATCGAAGATGTCCTACCGGCACTCCGGCTACCCGGGCGGCCTGACTGCCACGAGTTACGCCGACCTGATGGTCGAGCGCGCCGACGACGTCGTGCGCGACGCCATCCGTGGCATGCTGCCGAAGAACCGGCTCGGCCGTCAGATGGGCACCAAATTGAAGGTCTACCGCCGCGAAGAGCATCCGCACATCGCCCAGGCCCCCGTCCCGATGGAGATCCCTGGGGCGCGCCGGACGGCGTCCGCACGCAGCGGCGCGTAAGCGACGCCGGACCCCCTAACCACCGCACGAAGCGAAGGAACCACCAGTGACTGCCCCTATCTGCCAGACCACCGGACGCCGCAAGCAGGCTGTCGCACGGGTGCGTTTCCGCGCCGGCCAAGGTGCCATCACCTGCAACGGCCACACGTTCGAGGAGTACTTCACCTCGGCTACCCACCGCATGATCGTGACCGAGCCATTGCGTCTGACCGAGACCACGGAGTCGTGGGACATCGACGTCACTATCGACGGCGGCGGCGTGTCTGGACAGGCTGGCGCCTTCCGCCTGGGCATCGCCCGCGCGCTGTGCGAGCTCGACCCCGAACTGCGTGGCGCCCTCAAGAAGGCCGGATTCCTCACCCGTGACTCACGGGAGAAGGAGTCCAAGAAGTACGGCCTGAAGAAGGCCCGCAAGGCTCCCCAGTACTCCAAGCGGTAGTCCGGTGGCCCGGACCTGGTTCGGCACCGACGGAGTCAGGGGCAGCGCAAACACGGAGCTCACCCCGGAGCTCGTCCTGGCACTGGGACGAGCCGTGGCACGGACCATCACCGCCGCCACGTTCCTGATCGGTCGCGATACACGCAAATCCGGTCCCATGTTGCAGGCATCCTTAGGAGCGGGTCTGGCCAGCGAGGGCGCTGACGTGGTCGACGTCGGGATCCTCCCCACGCCGGCCCTGGCCTGGCTGTCAGTCCGGCGAGATCTCCCATCCGTTGTCATCTCGGCCTCCCACAACCCGTTCGGTGACAACGGCATCAAACTCTTCGGTGCGGGCGGCACCAAACTCAATGAGGACGTCGAGCTGGCCATCGAGGATGAACTCCACCGTGTCCTCGACCCGACGGTCAAGGGTCCTCGTCCTCTCGAGGGCCACGGTGTCGGCACCATCCGCTCCGAGCCCGGGCTCGGAGCGGCCTATGTGGAATATCTGACCGGAGTGCTCGACGGGCGACAGCTCGACGGGCTCCGGATAGTGGTGGACAGTGCCAACGGCAGCGCGTCAGAGCTGGCGGCTGCCGTGTTCGAGCAACTCGGCGCCGACGTGGTGGCGATCGGCTGCGACCCGGACGGAACCAACATCAACGCCGGATGCGGCTCGACGTCCGTCGATCTGCTGAGCCGAGCGGTCGTCGAGCACAGAGCGCACCTCGGCCTGGCGCTCGACGGCGACGCCGACCGCCTGCTCGCCGTGGACGGCAACGGCACCCTGGTCGACGGCGACTCCCTTCTGGCCCTGTTCGCCCGTGACCTGGCCGAGCGGGGTCAGCTGGCCGGCAACACGGTGGTGGTCACCGTGATGACGAATCTGGGGTTCCGCCGGACCATGGAGCAGCTAGGCATCCACGTCAAGGAAACCGACGTCGGCGACCGCCACGTGTTGGCCGCAATCGACAAAGAGGGCTTCTCGCTCGGTGGCGAGCAATCGGGCCACATCATCTTCCGTCGCCTGGCCTCCACCGGGGACGGCCTCCTCACCGGTCTGGTGCTGGCCGACCTTCTGGCCCGCACCGGCTCGTCGCTCGTCGGTCTGCTGGATGGTTTCATCGAGGCCGTGCCCCAGACGTTGGTCAATGTGCGTGGTGTCGACACCTCCCTGTACGGGCAGGTGGCGGCCATCGCCATGGCTGTCGAGCAGGAGGCAGCCGCACTGGGGGACACCGGGCGCGTTCTCGTGCGGCCCAGCGGCACCGAGCCGGTCGTGCGGGTGATGGTCGAGAGCACCGAGCCCGGCGTGGCCGAGGCCACAGCCGAACGTCTGCGCACCCTCATCGAGCACGAACTGCTCGAAGCGGCCCGG
>JAYVYR010000239.1:0-2406 GCA_043784065.1 Acidimicrobiaceae bacterium | reverse complement strand
ACATTGCCGATTACAAGGTGCCCCGGACGCTGCTCCTGGTCAACGAGATTCCGCTGACCGCAGCCGGCAAACCCGATACCAAGGCAGCCGAGGCCCTCTGTTCAACACGGGTCAGTTGCACCCGTCAGGCCCAACGGCAACAGCAGGGTGCCCAGGTCGGCGTCGCAACCAGGACGGCACTTCCGGCAAACAGATGGCGGTTCGATCGGCCCACGGGTGCCAAAGATGGATGGGACGGGACCGGGGGGAAGTTGTCATGTGCCCGTGGTAGCCAACGTGCCCTTCCGACTCGCAACCATTGCCTGCCGTCCCGCTGAACGCCATGTGAACGTCGGGCGACAACCGACACGATCCGCCAACCGTGGACGGCGTCAGCCACGTCAGCTACATCAGGCCACGTCGGCCACAGGCGCCGTGGCCCGTGCGTCTGCAGTGACGGCAACGGCGTCGACCACGCGGTCGACGCCAGCAACCAGTGCCGTCTCATCGATCTCGACAGCCAGCCGGTACCCGGCCTCGGGCCAGAGTCCGACCACCCGGGATGCCACCAGCCGTTCGGGAGCAGCAAGCGCCGCCACCAGAGCCAGGAAACCAAGCTCGCTCCGCCAGCCGTCACCCGGACAACCGGAGGCCACCGACACGAACACCGGCCGCGCGCCCAACGGCCCAATCCGGGCCTCAGTACGACCTCGCAACACCACGGACCCCGGGCCCGACCATCGATCGTCCGAACCTCCAAGGACAGCCTCACCTCTGAGTGCCGGCCAGTCGAATGAGGCCCACAGCGATGTGGCCCACGTGACCGCCTCGGCCAGGACCACGGCCCGGGCGCCGGCTCCCAGTCCGGCCAACCACGGCTCCCAATGAAAGGTCCGATACCCGGAGCGAAGCCACTCAGCGATGGCCCGGTCGGCCACCGGCCCCACTGCGGCGGCCGGACCCCGGAAGCGGCCCTCGGCGCAGACCCGAACCACCTCCAGACCGAGGGAGCGTCGGACGAATGCCGGCTTCCAGACGAAGGGCCCGTCTGCCTGTCCCAGTCGCTCGGGCTGGTAGCGGGCCCGGCGCAGCAGCGGTATTCCGAACTCGGTCGGGTCACCGGGCGCCAACCCGGAGATGGCATCGGTTACGCCGGACTCAAGCCGGGCCCGGATCCGGACCATCATCTGATGGTCGAGGTCGTGGGCCGGGGGAGCCATCAGGCCGGCAGTAGCTGCCGACGCACGGGTGTTCACGCCGCCTGCCGCTGGAGCCGTTCGTCTACCAGTGTCGACGCCGTTTCCGGACGCTCATCGACAGGTTGGACGGTTACGACCGGCCGACTCGGCAGGGTCGCGCATGTCGTGCACCAGGCCCACTCCTCGGATTCCGACGGCGCACCGGCCAGGCTCCGCACTCCGGCCAGACACCGCCGGGCTGCCTCGACCAACAGCTCGTGGGTCACGGGCTCGACGTCGAGTTCGCCCGTACGGGAGTAATAGTTGGCCACGGCAAAGGGCGGAGCCGGGCTGCACATGGCTCCGACAAGGGCGTAGAACCGGAGGTCGTCACGGTGCCCCGGACGTCGAGCGCCGGACTTCACGTCCACGATGGCCACGGAGGCCTCGTCTTCGGCTCGACATCCGATGGCCAGGTCGACCCGGGCCGACAGCTCGACCCGGCCGACGGCCAGCACGGCCCGCAGCGACTCCTGGGTACGGGGCAACCATGAGGCTTCGAGGATGGGCCAGCGCTCTACCAGTCCCTGGGCCTGTCGGTCGACCTCGACTCGGAGCTCGGCCAGTTCGGCGGGCGCAAGATTGACGATCCAATCAAGTAGCGGCGCCTGGCGCCCGTCCACTGCCAGTCCCTCGAGTGCATCGGTCATCGGGTCGCCGACCGCACCGACCGTCACGACTTGCCGGAACAAGATGTCGACCAGCGCCCCACAGGCCAACGGAATAGTGAAGGCCCGTTCGCCAAAACGGTCGACAGTTCGGTGGACCGGGCAGGACAGGGCCCGGGTGAGCCGATCCTTGGTGACGACGAGACGGCCTCCGTCGACTGAACCAGCCTCTGGCCACAGGTCGGCCAGCCCCGAGTCGAGCAAGGCCCGCACGTCGGATATGAAGGCCGGGTCGGCGGCCGGACGGGGCCGGCCCGTCACCCGGATCCGTTCGAGCAGAGCCCCACCGGCAAGCGGCCGCCACGCCGGGCCCAGGGGACGGGTACCGGTCCCACGATCATCGCCGGGCCCAGGGCCCCGCCCTGCTCGCTCCCCCTTCGGGGCATCGGTCATTCGCATGACGACAGTGTGGACCGAGGGTGTCACACGGCTCATGGCCCTTCGACACCGCCGGTAGCCTCTCGTCCGATGATCGTCGCCACCTCGACTGTGCTGTTCAACGTCATCTTCGGCCTATTCAT
>JAYVYR010000238.1:0-15146 GCA_043784065.1 Acidimicrobiaceae bacterium | reverse complement strand
TACGCCGAATTTCCAAGTGACCCCGATTGAACGGAGGCGCCAGCGGGTGGGGCGAAGTCAGAAGCGAGGACCGACGTGGTGAAGCCCGTCAACGTGATGCTCCCGTTGGTCGCCGAGACCGAAGCGAGAACCCCTTGGTCGGTGACGCAGAACGTTCCCGTCTGACCAGAGTTGATCGTCGCACACGTGGAAGCCATCCCCGCAATGGACTGGGACGAGAACGTCACGTTAGCCGAACCGTTTGCGGCAGCCCGTTGCAGAGCAGGAATGATCTGGTCCGGATTGACGAGCTTCTCAAGTGAGGCCAAAGGGTCTTGTATTCCGCTGAAACACTGCGGTGGGGTGAGAGACAGTTCGCAGACGTATGTAGTGGCGGCGTTGGCGATGATGGCGAATTGTTTGCCTGACGCGGTCGCCTCGATGCGATTATTGCTCGGCGGCATACGTTCGATCACCAAGGTGCCGTTCTGGTTGGGCGCCGTAATTGCGTAGGTCGCCTTGTACGTTTGGCCTTTGCCCGCCGCCAATTTGGATGTCAGACGCGTCATGGATTGCACGGTGCCCGTTCCCGTGCCGCTTACGGAGGTAACCGCGGTTGTGGGCGAGCTGGTGGGGGCAGCCGAACCGCATCCGGCCAATATCCCTGTTGCTGCAACGCCAATTGCTAGTGCGGCCATGCGAGTGTCGGGGTGTCGTCTCAAGGGCTTCTCCGTTTTCAATGTCGAGCTCTCCGACGGACTGCTTCAAATCCGAGGAAAAGGCGAATGCGTTGGCCCCTAGTGAACGAGGTCCACCAGCCGACTGTGTTGTACGTGGCCCGAGACAGTTCAGTCGCTCCGGCCATGTTCATAGCTATCGGATCATGACGCGACTTCTTGAGAGTTTCCACAATGGTTGACCATCAACTCCTGTTGCCACTGCACCAATCGAGACCCGGGTCTCGTGCCGACTTGCTGAGGTGCCGGGTAGGCGCCTGCGCGGTCGATAGTCCCTCGAACTTGGCCGGGCGTTGACCGATGGTCCGGCCCCTGCGGTGGCACCTCGACGTGGAGCACCTCTCCACTCGCGGAATAGATCCGCCGACCGTTCTGTTGACATCGTGTGTATTGCGATATATCGTGATCGTACAAGAGCGGTCCGGATCCACCGCACTACGCACAATGGCGTCGGTCGACCGACCGGCGCACGCTCACTACAAGGGGACACAACTGATGCATAGACACCACAATCACGACACAGCACTCCAGGCACATCCACAACACTACGGATCGAGCTTCGGACCGCCGTTTCCCGACCGAGCCGACCGCTTCGTCGGCTCCACCCGTGCACGCGGACGCGGGAGGGGGCGGGGGCGTCCCGACGGGTTCGGGCCCGGCTTCGGCCGGCACGGCGGGTTCGGGCCCGGCTTCGGCCGGGGGCCCAAGGCCCGTCGGGGCGACGTCCGCGCCGCCATCCTCGCCCTCCTGGTCGAGGAGCCGATGCACGGCTACCAGATCATCACTGAGCTGAGCGAGCGCAGCGGTGGAGTGTGGCGGCCGAGCCCTGGCTCGGTCTACCCGACCCTCTCGGCCCTCGAGGACCAGGGCCTGGTGACCGCCGACAGCTCGGGGGGACGCCGGGTCTTCTCTCTCACCTCCGAGGGCCGCACCGAGGCGGAAGCAGCCGGAGACGGTCCTACACCCTGGGAGGAGGCGGCAGGCGGCGACCGTTCGGTGGTCGACCTGATGAACCTCATGGTCCAAGTCATGAAGGCTACGAAGCAAGTCGCCCAGGCCGGCAGCCCTGGTCAGATTCAGACCGTGGGCGAGATCCTGACCGCCACCCGTCGGAAGATCTACCTGGTGTTGGCCGACGGTGACCCCGCCGATGGCGCCGGCGAGGGCACCGCGGATGACGCCGGCGAAGGCACCTGACGGCTACCCCTATCGGCCACCTCCCCCACGGCCCAATGGAGATGATCAGCTCCAGCAGTGACTCGGCGCCCGGGCGACGGGCGCGTACGGAATGGGTGCCACCTTGCTAGTTTCTCGACACCATACGCACCGGAGGCACCGTGACCCCGTCCCCTGCACCTGCACCGACCACCCGCCGACTGACCGAGCTCGGTTTCTACGGCCTGGCCGGGCAACCCGACAGTTCACGCGACCTCATCGGCGAGGTCCGCACCGGAGAGGCACTCGGCCTCGGCTCGATCTTCCTGTCCGAACGGTTCGACAAGAAGGAGATCGGCGTCCTGTCGGGCGCGGCCGGAGCAGTCAGCGACGAACTCACCGTCGTCACCGCAGCCACCAACCACAACACCCGCCACCCGATGATCACAGCCGGGCTGGCCCGCTCCATGCAGAGCCTGACCAGCGGCCGGTTCGTCCTCGGCCTCGGCCGGGGCATCCCCATCATTCAGGACAGCTACGGCATCCCCCGCATCACCACCGCCGCCCTCGAGGACTTCGCCGGGATCATGCGCCGGCTCTTCCGGGGTGAATTCATCGTAGGCCACGACGGACCCGCCGGATCATGGCCCATCCTCTATCTCGCCGCCATCGACGAGTACCTGCCCCTCGGCCTCGTGGCCTTCGGACCCCAATCGCTGGCTCTCGGCGGTCGTTGCTTCGACGAGGTGATCCTCCACACCTTCTTCACCGACGAGACCACGCAACGCTGTGTAGCCACCGTCAAACGGGCGGCTGAGCAGGCCGATCGGGATCCGGCAGAGGTGAAGGTCTGGTCATGCCTCGCCACCATCGGCGACCACATCCCCGCCGACCAGGCGTTGATGAAGTCGGTCGGTCGCCTGGCCACCTACCTCCAGGGCTATGGCGACCTCCTGGTGGCGACCAACGGCTGGGACCCGGCCGTACTCGAACGGTTCCGGGCCGATTCCGTCGTGTCCGGCTTCCTAGGTGGCATCGACTCCAACGCCACTGCGGGGCAACTCGAACACATCGCCAACCTGCTGCCCGACGAGTGGCTGGCGGCCAGCGCCACCGGCAGTCCGGAGGCGTGTGCGGCAACGGTGCGCGGCCAACTCGATCTGGGGTGCGACGGCGTCATCCTTCACGGTGCCACTCCCACCGAACTCATGCCGGTGGTCGCCGCCTACCGGGCCGGCTGAGGATCCCGCCCCGCCTACCGGGCCCGATCAGTGGTTGCGGCCGTGGATCACACCCATCAACTTGGCGGCCAAGGCCGTAGCGGTCTCCGGTCGACCAAAACTGGTCAGGTTGACGGGCAGGGCGAACCGTTGCGATGTCACCGCCTTCGAGCGGGTGAATTCGCGCAGGCCGTCCGGACCGTGGATCCGCCCGAAACCTGACTCCCCCATTCCACCGAACGGTAGGCCCGGCACCATGGCGAACGTCATGATCGAGTTGACCGAAGTCATGCCCGATCGCATCTGGCGGGCCAACTCGACACCGCGCCGGCGGGACTTGGTGAACACGGCGCCACCCAACCCGTAGGCGGAGTCGTTGGCCAGGTCGAGTCCTTCTTCGATATTCCTGACACGGGTCACCGTCAGCGTCGGCCCGAAGGTTTCCTCACGAACCGCGTCTGCATCCTCGGGCACATCGACCAAAATGGTCGGGCCGACCCCGGCCACGTCAACCGAGGACACGCCGCCCAGCACGGCCCTGCCACCGCGGGCCAGGGCGTCGGTCACGTGTCGACGGATGGTGTCGACCTGGGACGGGATGGTAGGCGGACCCCATGAAGCGCCCTCCCCCGACCCGGGAGCCAACTCGGTGGCCTTGGTAGTCAAGATGTCGACGAAACGGTCGTAAGCGGCGTCAACCACATAGACCCGCTCGGTGCCGATGCACGTCTGGCCACCGTTGGACATCCCGCACCACAGGGCGGCGTCAGCCGCAGCATCCAAGTCGGCGTCGCCATCGACCAGAAGCGCGTCCTTCCCACCGCACTCCATCAGCACCGGCACGAGTCCCTCGGCACATGCTCCCATCACCTTGCGCCCGGTCGCCGCCGAGCCGGTAAAGGCGATCTTGTCCACGCCGGACCGACACAAGGCGGCGCCCGTCTCCCCCAACCCGGTCACCAGGAGGAACACATCTCCGCCCTCGGGGACGGCACGGGCCCAGGCGTCGACCAACCACCGGCCGACGGCCGGTGTGTACTCGCTCGGCTTGAACACCACGGCATTGCCAGCGGCCAGGGCATAGGCGATGGAGCCCATGGGGGTGAAGACCGGGTAGTTCCACGGGCCGATGACACCGACGACGCCGAGTGGCTGGTACTCAACTGAGGCGGCGTTGTTGGCCGCCATCCACCCCGACCGCACACGGCGCGGGCCGAGGACCTCCTTGGCGTGACCAGATGCCCAGGCCAGGTGGTCGACTACCAGGGTGATCTCGAGCACGGCGTCGCCGTGAGGCTTGCCGTTCTCCCTGTGGATCAGGTCAGCCAGCTCATCAATGCGCCGCGCTAGTTCGGACTTGAAGCGACGGAGATGGGCGGCCCGGCCATCGAACCCGAGCGAACGCCACCAGATGGCGGCAACCTCGGACCGGGCCACGATCCGGCGGACAGACTCGGCATCATCCACCGGGAAGGTGCCGACCACGGCGCCCGAACCCGGAGTTACCGAGTCGAATGAGGCGGTCGGTTCGGCTTGGATCGGACGGAGCTCTTCAATGCTGACCATCAGCTCAGGCTACCGACGCATCCTCGTCAGTGGGCGACAACCCTATCGGGCAGGAGCACCAGGCAACCGGCTCAGGCACCCTCGTACTCGAAGCCGAGGTCGGGGGCGGTCAACAACGCCCGGAAGGCGAGTCCTTCGCTCTCAGCCATGGCCGCGCACGTGCCGCCGCGGTCGACGACGGCAACCAGAAGCACTGGCACGGCGCCGAACTCCCGCACGGCGTGAGCCGCCTCGAGCAGCGAGGTTCCACGGGTCACGGTGTCCTCGGTAATGACCACCTTGTCGCCGGGGTCGAGGGCGCCGGCGATACGACCGCCGGCTCCGTGGTCCTTGGCCTCCTTGCGGACACTGAACGACTTCAGACCGCGGCCTCGGGTGGCAGCCACCCCAGCAGTGATGAAGGCCACCGGGTCGGCGCCCATGGTCAGGCCGCCGATGGCGTCGGCGTCATCAGGGATCACCGACAGGATGCCGTCGGCTACCAGCACCATGGCCTCAGGCCGGCATACCGTCTGTTTCGAATCGATGAACCACGTCGACCTCAGGCCCGACTTGAGCGTGAAGTCACCCCGTTTGACCGAATGTTCGAGCAGGTGGGCACGGAGCTCCTGGAAGGCGGTGTCGGGCAGGGATGTCGTCATGCTCGGGCCTTTCTTCTGCTGCCGCGATCTGGGGGGTCAAGCGGCGTCACGCGTGCTACCGACGTCAGATGGCGGACGGCCAAAGGGGCGGGCCGGTGAGATCGACGCCGCACTCGCCCGCCTCGACCCAGCCGACCACCACGGGATCGATGTCAGCACCGGCAAAGGCGGCCAACGCAGCATCGACCGTCTCCACGGACACGGCCACCACCATGCCCAGACCGAGGTTGAACACCCGGGCCATCTCGTCGTCGCCCACCATCCCCAGTCGGCGGATCTCGGTAAAGATCGGTGGGATGTCCCACGAACCACGGACGAGCACGGCCCGACAGCCTTCGGCGAGGACCCGGGGGATGTTGCCTTCGAATCCGCCTCCGGTGATATGGGCCACCGCATGCACCTCGGCGGCAGCTATGGCCGCCCGCACAGCCGGGGTGTAGATGACCGATGGGAGGAGCAACTCCTCGGCAACCGTCGTCGTGGCCCCCGGCCAAGCCGGGTCGGAGTAGGCCATACCGGCGCGTTCGAGTAGGACGTGCCTGGCCAAGGTGTAGCCGTTGGAGCGCAGTCCGGGCGACGGTAGGCCCAGAAGGACGTCGCCGGCCACTACTCGCATGGGTCCTAGGATCTCGTCCCGCTCCACAACGCCCACCGCAAAGCCGACCATGTCGAACTCATCGGGCGACATGATCCCTGCGTGCTCAGCCATCTCGCCACCCAGCAGAGTGGCGCCCACCTGGCGGCAACCTTCGGCCACTCCGGACACCAGAGCGGCCATGCGGGAAGGCTCCACTTTGCCCGTGGAGATGTAGTCGAGGAAGAAGAGTGGTTCGGCACCCTGACAGACGAGGTCGTCGACGCACATGGCCACCAGATCGATTCCGACCGTGTCGAACCGACCCGTGGCCTCAGCCACTGCTGCCTTGGTTCCCACCCCGTCGGTGCCCGCCACCAGTACCGGCTGGCGGTAGCGGCTCATGTCGAGAGCAAAGAGGCCGCCGAAATCACCCAGGCCACCCAGCACCTCAGAACGGTGAGTAGACGCCACCATGGACTTGATGAGGTCGACGGCCCGCTCGCCGGCGTCGATGTCAACCCCGGCCGCCGCGTAGGTTGCAGAGACATCGGAAGACGGCCGGCTCACGCTGTGGGGGAGCCGGCGGCCGCTGTCACAATGGCCCGTTCGGTGATCGCCACCTTGACTGCCACGGGCACCGGGTAGGTACCGGTCAGGCAAGCGTCGCAGAAGCCGGCGCCGGGGGCGTCGATGGCCTCGACCAGGTGTTCGAGGGTTAGGTACTCAAGGGAATCGACGTCGAGGAACTCGCAGATCTCGTCGATCGACTTGATGGCAGCCAACAGTTCGGTGCGGTCGGGCGTGTCGATGCCGTAGAAGCAGGGCCACTTGAACGGCGGCGAGGAGATGCGCAGGTGGATCTCGGTGGCCCCTGATTCGCGCAACATCTTGACCATTGCCCGAGTGGTCGTGCCCCGTACGATCGAGTCGTCTACGACGATGACCCGCTTGCCGGCGATGTTCTCCCGCAGGGGGTTGAGCTTGCGGCGGACGCCACTGGCCCGCTCGGCCTGAGTCGGGGCGATGAACGTGCGGCCGATGTAGCGGTTCTTCACTAGGCCCTGGCCGTAGGGGATGCCGGAGCCAAAGGCGTACCCCTCGGCGGCGGGCACCCCGGAGTCGGGCACGCCCATCACCAAATCGGCCTCGACGGGACGCTGGGAGGCGAGCAGTTGACCCATCCGGCGCCGGGCGCCGTGGACTTCGTTGCCGTACAGCGTGGTGTCAGGCCGGGCGAAGTAGACGAATTCGAAGATGCAGAGCCGGGGGTCGAGGCGCTCGTCGGGGAAGGGGCGCTCAGAGCGGACCTCCTTGCCGTCGATCACCACCATCTCGCCGGGCTCGAGTTCACGGATGAAGGTGGCCCCGATGACGTCAAGTGCGGGCGACTCCGACGCCAGAACCCAACCCTGTTCGAACTCGTCGGTTGCGTCCAATCGACCCAGGCAGAGCGGACGGAAGCCATTGGGATCGCGCACCCCGATGATCTGGTCGGCATCGATCAGCACGAAGGAGAAGGCGCCCTCGACGCTGGGCAGGATCTGCATCAGAGCCCGCTCGAGGTCGCCGGTGTGGTCGGCCCGCGAGCGCTCGGGCAGGTCGGGTGGAAAGGCCTGGCCCAGCAGTTCAGCCACCAGGTCGCTGTCCGAGGAGACCAGGCCGGGCAACATGTTGGCCTGCGCGGCCAAAGCGTCGGTGTTGGTCAGATTGCCGTTGTGAGCGAGACCGAACCCGGCACGTCCCACGCCCCGGAATACTGGCTGGGCATTGATCCAATCACTCGATCCCGCCGTCGAGTAGCGGGTATGGCCGATAGCCAGGTGACCTCGTAGGCCGGAGAGCTTGCGCTCGTCGAATACGGTGGTGACGAGCCCCATGTCCTTCATTACCGTGATCAGGTCGCCATCGCTGACGGCCATGCCTGCCGACTCCTGGCCGCGGTGCTGAAGGGCGAAGAGGCCATCGAAGGTCAGGTGTGCAACGGGTCGCCCCGGGGCGTAGACCCCGAAGACTCCGCACGCTTCCTTGGCCTCCATCATCGGTTCGTCACCACACACACCGGGGGTCGTCGGACCGGCCGAACGCGATCACGCACTTTGCCGCATCGACCACAGCTTCACTCTAGTGCCACCTGCCCAGCGTCTGCCCACCGTCGGGTCCGTCGGACAGGACCAGCAATGACGGTTGGCGGTCTACACGCTCGGTTCCTGCAACACGTGTTCCGTAGAAATAGGCAACACGCAGGGAGAATGCTTGCTGGGTTGCGCCAACTTCCCCACGAAAGAGTTGAGGTCCCGATGAGCGAGATGACGGTTGGCAGGTCGTGCGGCGTGCGCACGGCATGGACTCGTCTCATGGCCACTGTCTGCGTGCTCTGCGCGGCCGTTGCCGGCATCGTGGTGAGTGCGACACCGGGCTCCGCCTCGGCCAACCGGCCTGCCTCGTCCGGAGTGGCAACCACCACGCTGAAGGAAGCCCGGTCACTGCCATTGTCCAGCGGCTTCCGACGATCGCGAACTCCGCCTCGGTCGGCGAGTGCGAAGGACTCCGGTCCAACATGCACGTTCAACGGTTCCTCCGGACCGATCATCACCGTCTTTCCAGGAGCGTCGGTCGCTATCGCTTGCACGGGATGGCAAGGACTGGATTCAGTCACCGCGTTCGAGATCAGCCCGCTGTCCCTGTCGACCAGTAGTTCCAACGACGTCGACCTCAGCCATGCGCAGGGCTACTTCTCCAATGGGACTGGCGACTTGAACGGCACGTTCATCGTGCCCAGTCCTTTTTCCGCCACCGATGCAGCGGCGGTCTGCCCACCGACCGCCGCTCAGGTCGCCGCCGGATTCCTTCGGTGTGGAATCCTGATGAGTGATGGCCTCGCCCAACCCGGTGGCTACATCGGGATCGCCGCAGTGGTATTCGACTATCTGGCTGCACCACCTTCCACCTCTGCGCTGGCAGCAGTGGGGATCGCCGCCACCCTCAACGGGGACGGGTACTGGGTCGCCTGGTCCAACGGGAGGGTCTCCGACCACGGTAACTCCGGCAGCTTCGGCGACGCCTCCACTCTGAACCTCGTCGCTCCTGTCTCCCATATCGTGGCCACGCCCGACGGCCTTGGCAAGTGGCAAGTGGCAAGTGGCAAGTGAAGGAGGGATCTTCGCCGTCGGTGCACCATTCCTCGAATCGACCGGCAGCATCCACCTCAACCAGCCGATCGAGGGGATGACCTCGACCACCGACGACGGCGGTTATTTGTTCGTGGCGACGGATGGGGGGATCTTCGCCTTCGACTGCGCATTCCACGGAGCTGGCTGAGCCGGCCAACTGGATCAGCGCACCGGCCGGTAGTCACGACGTGCCGATAGCGTCTCCATGGTGATCGACCTCCACACCCATTCGACCGTCTCCGATGGCAGCGAATCGCCCGAGGGGATCGTGGAATTGGCCCACGAAGTCGGATGCTCGGCTGTGGCGCTCACCGACCACGACTCGTTGGCCGGACTGGCTCAGGCGCGAGCGAAAGCCGGCGAATTGGGCATCCGGCTGGTCCCAGGGTGCGAGGTTTCGTGCGTACCTATTGCCGGGGGAGGCGTGCACGTTCTCGTCTACTTCGTCGACGACCCAACCAGCCCGCTCGGCGTCGAACTCGATCGGCTGCGCGACGACCGTCGCGCCCGGAACCTTGCCCTTGTCGAACGACTCAACGAACTGGAGATCCAAGTCACGCTGACTCAGGTGGCGACCTATGCCGGTAGCGACGAGGGTATCGGCCGACCTCACTTCGCCCAGGCCATGGTCGAGGTGGGTGCCGTCGGGTCGGTCGACGAAGCCTTTGAGCGGTATCTGGCCAATGGCGGCGAGGCGTACATCCCGAAAGGCCGGCTCACAGTGGCCGACGTATGCGGACTGGCCACCGACTCGGGCGGGGTGGCCGTGCTCGCTCACCCGACCACCATCGGGCTGAGCGGCAACGCATTGGCCGAAGCCGTACGAGACATGGCCACAGCCGGGCTCGCCGGCCTCGAGGCCATCTATGGCACGTACTCGCCAAAACTGCGGATCGACATGGGAAACCTGGCCCGCCGGTTCGGCCTGGTGCCTACTGGAGGCTCCGACTTCCACGGTGCGACCAAACCCGACCTCTTCGTGGGGACGGGGACGGGAGATCTGAAGGTGCCTGACCGGGTCCTCGACCACCTCGAGGCGGCTCGCCCGGCCTGACGTGGGTGACTCTGTCTGGCCGAGCCCGCGGCGCAGCACCGGACTCAGTTACTGACAGGCGCCAGGTCGTCGAGGAGATCGGGCAGGCGGTTCCGCCAGGCGTCGGTGGCCTGCTGCAGCCCCACGTCGACCAGGTCATCGATGACGATGCGATCGCCGCCGGCGGTGCCGAGCACCCGGCTGCCCACGCCGGCGTCGGCAGCCCGCGACAACAGCCGATGGGAATCGGTGGTGCACACGATCACCCGGGAGGGGGTCTCGCAGAACAGTTCGTGGTGATCCGCCGCTCCCGAAACCCGGAGACCGACGCCGGACCGCACGGCAAGCTCGGCCAGGGCCACGCCGAGCCCCCCGCCGGACACATCGTGAATACCCTGGACGAGGCTTTCGCCACCGGCCACGCCTTCGGCTACCAGACCGGCCACAAACTCGACCAGCCGCGAGTGTCCGGCCAGGTCGATCGGCGGCAAGGTGCCGTTGCGGTGGCGCCGGAGCTCGACGGCCCAGCGCGACCCGGCCAATGAACGGGGGTTGTGGCGAGAGTCGGAGCGACCGACGCTGGCATCGAGCAGAACCAGGCTGCCACCGTTGACCAGGGTGATGCCCGGCGGTCGGGCGGCCAACCGCTCGATGAGCCCGAGGGCGCCGATGACCGGCGTCGGGTCGATGTCCTTGCCGTAGCTCTCGTTGTACAGGCTGACGTTGCCGCCGATCACGGGAAGTCCGAGAGCCAGACATGCCTCCGACATCCCGTCGATTGCCTCGGACAGCTGCCACATGACCTCGGGGTGTTCGGGGTTGCCGAAGTTGAGGCAGTTGACGACGGCCTTCGGGATGGCACCCGAGCACGCCAGGTTGAGCGCGGCCTCGGCCACCGTGGCGGCCGTACCCCCTCGGGGGTCGAGCGAGCACCAGGCCGGGTTGGAGTCGGTTGTCAGCGCCAGGCCACGCTCAGATGCCGGCAGACCGGGGGCGGCCAGACGGAGTACGGCGCTATCGCCGCCGGGGCCCTCGACCGTGTTCAGGAACAGCTGATGGTCGTACTGGCGGTAGACCCAAGAAGGATCGGCCAGGAGGGCCAGGACGTCATGACCACAATCAGACGGGGCCGGCAGGGCGCCGGGGTCGTCGGCCAGACGCGCATCCTGGTCGACAGGGCGGGCGATCGGCCGCCGGTAGAGCGGAGCGTCTTCGCTCAGTGCCACTGCCGGAACGTCGCCGAGCACCGGGCCGTCGAAACCGTCCATGATCCGGAGACGACCGGGCGCTCCCTCGGACGCCTCGGTCACCTTGCCTACTACTGCGGCACGGACCTCCCACTTGGCGCACAGCTCCTGGACCCGGGGAAGGTCCTCGGGAGTGACAATGGCCAGCATCCGCTCCTGGCTCTCGGACGTCATGACCTCGTAGTCGGCCATTCCCGGTTCGCGGCGGGGCACGGCCGACACATCGACATCCATTCCCACCCCGCCACGTGCTGCCGTCTCACTGGTGGCACACACCAGGCCGGCGCCGCCTAGGTCTTGGATCCCGACCACCAGCTTGGCGTCCAGCAGTTCGAGGCATGCCTCGATGAGCCGCTTCTCCTCGTAAGGGTCACCCACCTGCACGCTCGGGCGTTTGGCTGCCTCCTCTGCCTCGTCACCGCCGCCGAACCCGGCCGAGGCAAGCACGCTGACCCCGCCGATACCGTCACGCCCAGTGGACGAGCCGAGCAGTACGGCCAGGTTTCCGGGGCCCGATGCCTGGCCCAGCACCAGGCGTTCGGTAGGCAGGACACCCATGCAGAGCACGTTTACCAAAGGGTTCTGGCCGTAGCAGGGGTCAAAGGTGAGCTCGCCACCGATGGTCGGCACGCCCACCGAGTTGCCGTAGCCGGAGATGCCGGCCACCACGCCCTCGATCAGCCATTGCTGCTTCGGCTCCGTCGGGTCGCCGAAGAACAGCGGGTCCATGACGGCGATAGGCCGGGCGCCCATCGTGAAGATGTCGCGCAGGATGCCACCGACACCGGTGGCCGCCCCCTGATAGGGCTCGATAGCCGAAGGGTGATTGTGGGACTCGATCCGGATGGCCACGGCGATCCCATCGCCCGCGTCGATCACACCGGCATTCTCTCCGGGGCCGACCAACACATGGGGGCCTTCAGTGGGGAGTCGCTTCAAATGGATGCGCGACGACTTGTACGAGCAGTGCTCACTCCACATGACGGCGAACAAGGCCAGTTCGAGGTGGTTGGGTGCCCGGCCGAGGATGGCATCCACTTCGTCCCGCTCGCCATCGGTGAGGCCCAGCGCCCGGTGCAGCGGTTCTCCCGTGTCCGTCACCAGGTCGGCCTGCTCGTCTGCGGTCTGGTCCATAGCCGGAAGGATACCTGTCTGCAACCTCGGCACCGGTGCCCTCGCGCACCCGCCCACCGCCCTCTGTTGGCGCACCGGTAACCCACGATCAACGGGGGCGGTAGCCACGGAGTAACGGTCGATTGGCAACGACAGGAGGCACCTAGAGCCGCAAGAACATCCTTCCTATCCCGCGTCACGAGCCGGGGAATTCCACCTATCGGTTGTCTGCCGAAACCCACGTGGCGGCTTTCTAGACAACACGCCATCAACCGAACCGCAACAGATCCGGTGCACACCAATCCACAAGCAGGCATAGGATGTTGGATACCATTAGCGATGTAGCAATTTGGCGATTTGCCATCAATGCCCAACTCAGGAACCGTGA
Source organism: Acidimicrobiaceae bacterium (assembly GCA_043784065.1). Classification (GTDB taxonomy): domain Bacteria; phylum Actinomycetota; class Acidimicrobiia; order Acidimicrobiales; family RAAP-2; genus Bog-756. Next base: position 2,320 of record JAYVYR010000238.1, on the reverse strand, counting down.
GAACATGCCTGCAGCAGCTGCTCCCAAGTCCCGCAAGAAGACCCCGATGTCCGCCGAGCACAAGGCCGCGCTGGCCAAAGGCCGCGAAGAGGGCCGCGTCGTACGGCTATACCTCGAGGCGCTGGAGTCGACCAAGCCCCGTCGAGGCCGCAAGCGCACTCCGGACTCCATCCGCAAGCGACTGGCCACTGTCGAGGCAGCCCTGCCTGAGGCCGATCCGTTGAGCCGGCTCCACCTGGTCGAGGAGAGGCAGCGGCTTGAGGCCGAGCTAGCCCATAGCGGCGACGTCGTCGACCTGGCCGCCCTGGAGAAGAGCTTCATCAAGGTCGCCCGCCAGTACGGTGAGCGAAAGGGTATTTCGTACTCGGCCTGGCGGACCGTGGGCGTCAGTGCTCCGGTCCTCCAGCAGGCCAAGATCACCCGGTCTCGCAGCTGACCTCGGCTGGTTGACGACGACCTCACAGCCAGCCTGAGCTGCAGGGGACCAGGACGTACGAAAGGACGCCCGCTGCTCAGGCAGCGGGCGTCGCTGCGCCAGCTGTTTGCAGCAGGGCCCGGAACAACACGGCTCCGTCCTCGGAACCGAGCAGCGGATCCGAGGCTCGCTCGGGATGGGGCATCAGGCCGACCACATTGCGGGCGGCGTTGCACACCCCTGCGATGTCGTCGATCGATCCATTGGGATTGTCTACATAGCGGAGCACGATCCGGTCCTCGTCACGGAGCTGGTCCAACGTGGTCGGATCGCAGGTGTAGTTGCCCTCGAAGTGGTTGATCGGTATCGCCAACTCCGTGCCGACCGGCACGCCGGCCGTCAGCGCGGTGTCGTCGCGCTCGACCCGAACGGAGGTCGTGATGCACAAAAAACGCAACCCCCGGTTCTTCTGCAGAGCGCCGGGCAGCAGGCCGGCCTCGGTCAGCACCTGGAAGCCGTTGCAGATCCCGACCACCGGGCCTCCGTCTGCTGCGAAGTCGGCCACCGCGTCCATCACTGGCGAGAACCGCGCGATGGCGCCAGGCCGCAGATAATCGCCGTGGGCGAACCCTCCTGGCAGGATCAGGGCGTCGTATCCGGCGACTGACGAGGCACCGTGCCAGACCAATTCGGCGGTGGCGCCCAGGCGCTCCAATGCCTGGATGGCGTCGTATTCGCAGTTCGTCCCCGGAAAGAGGACCACGCCGATCCGCGGGGCCATCAGGCGGATGCGGCCGAGAGTCGGACCGTCACCTGCGACTCTTCGATGACCGGGTTGGCCAGTAGCCGATCGGCCACCACGGTGGCCTTGACTCTGGCGTCGTCTTCGTCGACAGCGTCCAGGTCGAAGCGGAACGACTTACCGGCCCGCACCGCAGTCACTCCGTTGAGCCCAAGGGCGGGAAGGGCCCGTTCGATGGTGGCCCCCTGCGGGTCGGCGATGCCATCGCGGAGAAGCACCTCGATCTGCACCGAGAACTGTCGGGAAGCAGCCATGTCAGGCACCGTACCAGTCAGCCAACGAACGCCCGCAGACCCGCTCGTAGGCCGCCACGTAACGGACGGAGGTGGCCTCGACGATCTCGGCAGGAAGTGCAGGGGGCGGTGGCTGCTTGTCCCATGTCTGGGTCTCCAGCCAGTCCCGTAGCGCCTGCTTGTCGAACGAAGGCGGGTTGGTCCCTGGAGCGCAGTCGTCGGCCGGCCAGAACCGGGACGAGTCCGGGGTCAGCACCTCGTCGCATAGGGAGAGTCTCCCGTCGATGTACCCCAACTCAAACTTTGTGTCGCAGATGACGACACCCTGTTCCTCCGCCCGGGAGGCCGCACGGGTGTAGGCCGCGAGGCACAGTTCAGCGGCGGCTTCCGCCGCCTCGCGACCCACGATGTTGACGGCCTCGTCCATCCCGATATTAAGGTCGTGGCCCTCGCTGGCCTTGGTGGACGGCGTGAAGATCGGCTCGGGCAGTGCCTGTGCGTGCAGAAGGCCGGCCGGCATGGCCATGCCGTGGACCGTGCCGGAGCGCTGATATTCCTTGTACGCCGATCCGGCCAGGTAGCCGCGCACGATGCATTCGATGTCGAGCATCTCGGCCCGGTGGACCATCATCGACCGACCAGCCAGGTACTCGAGTCCGCCGGGCAGTTCGGCCGCTCCTTCGGGGAAATCGGCGGTATCGGCACTGATCAGGTGGTTGGGAGCCAGGTCGGCCAGCTCCTCCAACCATGCCGCCGTCATGGCCGTCAGCACCCGACCCTTGTCCGGAATGGCCTCATCCATGATGACGTCGAACGCCGAGATCCGATCGGATGCCACCATCAGTAGCCGGCCGTCGCCGGCGTCGTAGA
>JAYVYR010000237.1:0-4124 GCA_043784065.1 Acidimicrobiaceae bacterium | reverse complement strand
GGCTACCCCCGTCGCCGGCCTGGTACTGGTACCAGCGGGGGCCATGGATATCGGAGCCATGAGTACCATCATGCTCAAGCTGCCCCTCGCATTCACGCTGCTGGCCGTGCTCCTGTTCGCCTCCGACGGCCTCAGTGTGACACCGCTGGTCATCGTCGCCGTGGTCGTCGCCAACGTGCTGAGCGCCCGCCTCCCGCAACTCCACTCGAACCTTCAACGCCACTCCACACCGACCTCGCCGGCCGGTACCCAGGCTGCGGCGGCCTGAACGGTGGCAGCGGCCGGTATCCCCCGCCTGGGGGCCGTTTCGGGTGGATCACCCGAGTGGCTGAAGATCGTCGCCATCGCCGTGGGCCTGGCCATCGCAGGTGCCGTCCTGGTGTCGGCGCTCGAGACCGTGGTGCTACCCCGCAACCGCTTCACCCGGATCACCCGTGTGACCTTCGCCGTAACCAACCGGCTTCTCGTCCATCGGTGGCGCAGCCAGACGTGGGCGGACAACCTGCGCGGCCTCTACGGACCGGTCGCCCTGGTCAGCCTTCCGCTCGTGTGGATGCTTTCGGTCATCGTTGGGTTCACCTTCATCTTCTGGGCCAGCGACGCGGGCACCGTCGAGCGGTCGTTCGAGATCAGCGGGTCGTCGGTGACCACCCTTGGGTTCGCTGCCCCCGTCGGCGGCCTGCTCACGTGGCTGGCCTTCATCGAGGCCATCATCGGACTCGGCCTGGTCGCCCTTCTGATCAGCTACCTTCCCACCATCTACGCCGCCTACCGGGAACGTGAAAAAGACATCACCACGTTGCGCCCCTTTACCGGGATCCCAGCGTCCGGTGTCGACCTGCTCGCTACCCTCCACGCCTTCGACGCACTGGGCAATGCCGAGCTGTGGCGCACGACGACGGCGTGGCTCCTCGAGCTGGATCAGACCCACTGTGCCTTTCCTGCACTGTGCTACTTCCCCGAGACGACCGAAGGGCAGTCGTGGGTGGCCTCGGTGGGCTCGCTCCTCGATGCCGGCGCCGTGCTCCTTTCCGCGTCACCGATCGACTTGACCGGCGACACATCGAGCCGGCATCAGGGCCCGTTGCTCATGCTGGCGCACGGCATCCCGACCATCGTGGAGATCGGCCGGGCGTCGGGCCTGCCGATCGACCCGCCCGTCCGTCCGGCCAGGTTGATCCCTGACTTCTCGCACCCGCCGCCGCCGGTCTCGATCACGCGTACCGAGTTCGAGGCGGCCCTCGACCAGCTGGCCGATCTCCTGCCCGTGGCCACCGTGGACCGCGATGCGGCCTGGCACCGGTTCGCCTGGACGCGCTCCTCCTACGACACCGCTCTACGGGGGCTGGTCGGGCTGACCATGGCGGCACCGGCACCGGCACCGTGGACCACGGACCGGGCCGTCGTCGTCATCGGCCGCCCTCGGCTGATGACCAACCGGCCCATCACGGTCGACTGGAGTCTGCCCGCTGACGGCGCCTCCACCGCTGACTGAACGACGCGCCGCCGAGCACTACAGGTGGCTGAATCCGCCCGACTCCCCCGCCGTCATGGCCACCGATACCGGGTGCTTGTCGAAGTGGGCGATGGCTTCCTTCATGTCAGACAGGAGGAGGAAGGCGAGGTCGCGGCTCACCCCTTGACGGACCAGGATCCTCTGGATCGAGATGTCGGCGACCGCGCCGGTCAACGGATAGGCGGGCACCTGCCATCCCTTCACCCGCAGACGGTCGGCCACGTCGTAGAGGGTATAGCCGGGGTCCTCCCCCTCGATGATCCGCCAGGCCACGGTCGGGATCCCGGTCAGCGGGTTGCCGTCGCACAACAGCTCGAAGGGCCCGAGCTTCACGATTTCGGCCGCCAGGAACTGGCTCGTGGAATAACAGGCGTCCTGGATGGCCTGATAGCCCTCGCGACCCAGCCGGACAAAGTTGTAGTACTGGGCCACGATCTGCCCGGCCGGCCGCGAGAAGTTGATCTGGAAGACCGGCATGTCACCGCCGAGGTAGGTGACATGGAAGATCAGATCGTCGGGCAGGTCATCGGCATGGCGCCACAGCACCCAACCCACCCCCAACGGGGCCAGCCCGAACTTGTGGCCGGAGGTCGAGATCGACTTCACCCGCGGGATGCGGAAGTCCCACACCACGTCGGGGGCGCAGAACGGGCCGAGGAAGGCACCCGACGCGCCGTCGACGTGGATATCGATGTCGAGCCCGGTGTCGGCAGCCAAGGTGTCGAGGGCCTTGGCCAGATCGAAGACGGGCTCGTAGGCGCCGGTGTAGGTGACCCCGAAGGTCGGGACGACCATGATGGTGTTCTCGTCCACCTGGCCCAGCATCTGCTCGACGTCCATGCAGTACTTGCCGGGCGCCATGGGGATCTCCCGGATCTCCACATCCCAGTATTTGGCGAACTTGTGCCACACCACCTGGACCGGCCCGCACACGAAGTTCGGCGTGTCGGTCGGCTTGCCGGCAGCCTCGCGCTTGGCCCGCCACCGCCACAGTGCGGCCATGCCGCCGAGCATGCACGCCTCCGACGAACCGATGGCCGAGCAGCCGACGGCGCCGCCCTCGTCGGGCGCGTTCCACAGGTCAGCCAGCATCTGGACGCAGCGACGCTCGATCTCGGCCGTCTGTGGGTACTCGTCCTTGTCGATCATGTTCTTGTTCATCGACAGGTCCATCAATTGGTGGACCTCATCCTCCTCCCAGGTCTGGCAGAACGTGGCCAGATTCTGACGGGCGTTGCCGTCGAGGAGGAGTTCGTCGGAGATGGCCAGATAGGCGTCCTCCTTGCGCATCTCGTCCTTCGGGAAGAGGTGGGACGGGAGGGTTGTCAGCAGGTCCTTGCCGGCGTAGACGGAGTCGAGCAGTTCGTCTCGGAGTGAGTGATGCGTGTGCAGAGGCATGCCGCGAGTGTAGGCAACGCCATTGTCGCCCGCCCGGCCCAGGGCGTCACACGTCGGTGATGGCGTGGATCTTGTTTGTGGCGATGGCCAGCTTGAGAGCCTGATGATCAAGCTCGTTCTGGTCGGCGTAGCCCGAGGCGAACGAGCACATGGACTCGTCGAAACGCGTGCCGGCCCCGAGGTAGGAACCGATGGCCACGGCGTCGCCGGACCGGGCGTGACCGAGGGCGAGGACCCAGCCGCACATCTGGGCATAGATCTCGAAGGTGCCGGGCGCCATCGTGTCGATGTCGGGGGACAGCTTCCAGTCCCACATCTGGCGGAAGTAGAAGTCTCGCTGGATGCCGTCAATACCGGTCACCTTGTCCCACCCGAGAAAGATGTCGCTGGCGCTCTGCACCAGGCGCTGACCTTGCACCACCCGCTCCCCCATGTTCAGGTACTCGCTCGGCTGCAGGAAGGGCTCGGCCACCGAATGCTCGGCCTCTTTGATCTGGAGCACCAGCGGGTCGCCTTCATCGCGACCGATCAAGAGGACGACCCAGCAGCGGGTTCCTACCGAGCCGACGCCGACGACCTTGCGGGCCACGTCGGTCAACTGGTACCTGCTGAGCAGGTGTCGGTGATCCCCGTTCAAGGTGACGCGGTAGCCGTCGAGCGCGGCGACCAGGAGCTTGACCGTTTCGGCCTCGCGCCCAACCCCGACCAGGTCATCGATGGGCGTCAGCAATGGCGGGTCGGCCCGGAACCGGAGCTTGCCGTCACGCTGTTCGGTCAGCTTGGCCACCGCCTTCAGATGGTCCTTGCCCCGGGCCTTCTCGGCCTGCTTCTGGAACCCTGCGATGACAGCTGAACTGGCCTCGGATCCCCAGCGGTCGAGCAATGTGGCGGAGTCGAGCCGCAGATACCAGACGTCAAGGTTCCGCATTCCCGCAAAGTCGCGTATCGCCTCGCGGTAGCCCCTCGAGGACAACCCCACGAGCTTGCGACGCAGCGGCTCATCGAATTCGCGGCTGCGGGCCGCCACCTCGATGCTGGCGGCCAGGCGCTTGAGGTCCCACTCGAAGGGTCCGGGGATCGTCTCGTCGAAGTCGTTGACGTCGAAGATCATGTCCCGTTCCGGCGAAGCGAAGCCGCCAAAGTTCACCAGGTGCGCATCAGCGCACAGTTGGACGTCGAGGTGCGAGTGCTCGTCGTGGGCCAGGTCGGC
>JAYVYR010000236.1:0-4933 GCA_043784065.1 Acidimicrobiaceae bacterium | reverse complement strand
GGTCACCGAGCGGGTCTGATCACCAAAGGAGCCTCACGTGCGGATTGCCACCTACACCCGGATCTCGACCGACGAGGTGAACCAGCCCTACTCGCTGGGCGCCCAGTCGGAACGACTCGCCTCCTACGTGGCGAGTCAGGAGGACTGGGAGATGGTGGGCACCTTCACCGACCAGATGTCCGGGGCCAAGCTGGAGCGTCCCGGGCTCACCAGTGCCCTCCGTGCCGCCAAGGCCGGGCGGTTCGATCTCCTCCTCGTCTACCGGGTCGACCGACTGTCCCGATCGGTCCGTGGGTTGGCCGAAGTACTGGAGACCCTGGACGCGGTAGGGGTCGGGTTCCGCTCGGCCACCGAGCCGTTCGACACCACCTCGGCTGCGGGGAGGATGATGGTCCAGATGCTCGGGGTGTTCGCCGAGTTCGAGCGGGCCACCATCATCGACCGGGTGATCGCCGGCATGGAACGGAAAGCCTCGCAAGGTGGCTGGTGCGGCGGACACGAGCCCTTCGGCTACCGGGCGGTGAAGGGAGAAGGTCGTCTCGCTGTCGACGAGTCTGAAGCCCCGTTGATCCCGGTCATCTTCGACCTCTACGCCAACAAGCACCTCGGCTCCCATGCCATCGCCAATCAGCTGAGTGCGGCGGGCCTGTCCACCCGAGCGGGTAGGCCGTGGCAGTTCAAGTCCATTCTCACGGTGCTGCGCAACCGCACCTACCTCGGACAGGTCCACTTCCGCGGCACCTGGAATAAAGCCGGGCATCCCCCGCTGGTAGAGAAGAGCTTGTTCGATGCAGCGCAAGCGATTCTGGACGAACGGGACGAGGACGTGTCCAAGCGGGCCGCCAACAGCTCGGACTACCTGTTGACCGGGCTCGTGGTGTGTGGAGGGTGTGGGAGCCGCTTCACCGGAACGAGAGCGACTGGTCGCAACGCCACCTACCGCTACTACACCTGTGGCGGACGACAGCGCTATGGAACGAAGACCTGCTCTGCCGACCGGCTGCCGGCCGGAGCACTCGACGAGGCCGTGGTCCAATCGCTCCTCGCCGCCTACGAGGACACCGACCTGTTCGCCAACGCCGTGGCCGAAGCCCACGGGCGTGCCCAACTCGGACACGTACGCCACGAAGGGGAGCTGGCCGCACTCGATGCCGAGCTGGCCAAGGTCGATGCCGGGATCGATCGCTACCTCCGGGCCTTCGAGACCGGGGCGATGCCCGAGGCGATCTGCGGGACACGAGTGAAGGCCCTGGGCTCCCAGTCAACGGCCCTACGGGCCCGTCGTGAGGTCCTCTCGGACGAAATGGACGAAGCGGACCTGACTGCCCCATCGCCTGAGGAACTGTCGGCGCTCCGTGACCGGGTGGCCGAGGCGCTGGCCAGCGGTGACCCTGCCCCGGTCAAGACCTTGCTCCAGACGTTGATCCACGAAATCCGGGTGGACAGCCGAGAGGCCATCCAGCCGATCTTCCGTGTTCCATTGGGCGGGGACCACCCTGGGGACGATGCGGTTCGCGCACCGTCCCGGTCGGTGGACCCTGGGGGACTCGAACCTCCGACCTCAGCCGTGTGAATCCCTTCGGGGGCAATTCGGGGACCAGGGACTGTTGCTATTTTCCCAGCTCAGGGTATCTTTCCACTGACCGTCACCGACCACTTTTCACCACCTTTTACCGTTGCTACGCGCACGGATCGCGCACGCCGAGCGGATTTTTGGCTCCGTACACGTCATCGAACTTCCGATTGGGAAGACGATGACGCCGATCACGGAATCTCCCCACTCTCGATCATCGAAATTCCCCAGGTGGTCGCCCGGGGTGGGGTGATGCCAGAGACTACGCGTTCGGGCTGGACTTCACCCCCTTGGTGAGTTTCTCGGCTCGGGCCCGGTGGGTCCGCATCCGGTAACTCTCCCCGTCGATGTTGAACACGACGGAACGGTGGAGCAGCCGGTCGAGCATGGCGGCGGCCACCATCGGGTCGTCGAAGATCTTCCCCCACGACCCCACCCCGAGGTTGGTGGTCAGCACCGTCGAGCTCTTCAGGTAACGCTGGGTGATGACCTGGAAGAGGGCGGCTGCCGCCTCGTTGGCCAACGGCAGGTAGCCGACCTCGTCGATGATGAGCAGCCTCGGCCCGGCGAAGAACCGCATGGTCGTTGCCCACCGTCCTTCGAGTGCTGCCCGGTGGCACCGGGCCACCAGATCAGCTGCCGTCGTGTAATAGGTCCGATAGCCGGCGTCGATGGAGGCTCGGGCCAGGGCAACGGCCAACATGGTCTTGCCCACACCGGGCGGCCCGATGAACAGCACGTTGGTGGCGTCCTCCGAGAACCGCAGCGTGGCCAGCTCGTTCACCAGCTTCTTGTCGATCGACGGCTGGGCGTCGAAGTCGAAGTCACTGAGCCGGAACGGGGAGGGCAGCGAGGCGAAGCGCTCCAGGCTCGCCCGCCGCCGGGTCTCGGTGGCGGTCACCTCGACCTCCAACAGGCGCTCCAGGAAGGCGGTGTGCCCGAGGTCGTGGGCTGCCGCGTGCTCGAGTTCACCGGGCAGGGCCTCGGCGGCTGCTGCCATGCGCAGGTAGGCCAGATGACTGCGGGCTTGTTGGTAGATCGAGTTGTCGCTCATGCCGTCCCCTCGATCAGGTCGGCGTAGTCCTGCAGGTCGACCGTGACCTCTCGGCCCTCGACGCCCAACAGTCGTGCTGCTTCGGCCAGGGACTCCGGACCCGGTGGCCGGTTGGCCTTGGTGTCACACGGGCGGGTGGTGGTGAAGCTCGACAGGATCACCGACTCGAGAGCTGCCCGGTGCTCGGGGGTCCGCACGATGGTCCCGGCCCCTGCCGGTGCCAGCCGGTGGGTGGCGAGCAGCACCCCCGAAGCGGCGTGGACGCTGAGGGTCGAAGACGCCAGCCGATGGCGCAGCTCGAGGGTGACCCCGGACAGTCCCGGTGGCACCGAGTAGCGGTTGCCCCGGAAGGCGACCGTGGCGTTGTCGTCCACCGGGCGGGCGACGGTGACCGTCGCTGGGAACGGGAGTGCGGGCAGGTCGAGCAGCGGCTCGGCGTCGGCCAGTTCGCCGACGGTCGTCTTCACACCGCTGGGGGGTGCGCCGCTTCCGGGCGTCCCCCGCGCCGGCCAGGAACCGATCGAGGCTGGCCTGGGCTTCTTCGGGACTGGTGGCACTGAGGGTGCGCCACCACCGGCCGGACGTGAACCGCACCGCGGCTTCGACCGCCCCTTTGCGATTGCCCCGCCGTGGAGGACACGGCTCGACGATCGCTCCGTAATGCTTGGCCACGGGTGCGAAGCTGGCCTGGACGTCCTTCGTCCCCAGTCGGATGACGGTCGCCAGCCGGTCGGTCCGCCAGATCCCGGCGGTTCCGCCCAAGCGGCGCAGCACGCCGTCCATGGCCTCGACCAGATGGGCCTGGTCCATCGACTCGGCCAGCATCCCTCGGGTCCGGCTCGAGTGGGGCAAGGTGCCGAGCAGCACGTAGGCGGTGCCGCCCCAAGGGGCACGCCGGCGCTCGAACCAGTCCCACTGGATCTCCTCACCGGGCGGATGGTCGATCTCGATGGTGTCCCGGCCCTTCACCCCGGTGCACGCCTCGCAGTGCGGCCGCAGGCCCCGTGTCCGGATCTGGCGCACGAAGGTCGGGTAGCTCTGGGCGTAGCCCAAGGCCGTGACCTCCTCGAACAGGACGGTGCCCCAGACGTGATGGTCGTCGGTGAACCGGGCCACGAGGTACTTCTCGTAGTCGGCCAACGGATCGGGTGTGTCGGGACGGACACGGGTGCCGGGCACCCGTTCGCCGTTCAGGTAGGACCGGACCGTCTTGCGGTCACGGCCCAGGTGGCGGGCGATGGCCGAGATCGACCAGCCCCTCTTTCTCAGTGCGTGAGCTTCCACGTCTTCTCCTCGTGTGAGCATGGAGGTGGGTCCCTTCGGGCTGGTTGGCGTAGGAACCGCCAGCTTCGAAGGGGCCCAACTTCAGCGGGTGGACCTTCAGGCCCAACCCGGGCTCACAAGTGGAGAATCTCAGTGATCATCTCTGAGGAGTTTCCGGTGATCGACGACAACGATGTAGTGCTTTCTTCATCCCCCATGTGTACACTCCAATCATGGACGTTGGAATCAGGGAACTGCGGGGCAGCCTGAGCGAATATCTCGCCCGAGTCCGGGCCGGAGACGAGCTCGTGGTAACGGATCGGGGAAGGGCCTTCGCCCGAATCGTTCCCATGAACGGCGGTCGGGTACTCGACCGGGCAATCGCCGATGGCCTCGTGACTCCCAGCTCGTCCGCCTCCCGAACCCGTCCCACGGAACGGATACGCAGTCGCGGCACCGTGAGCGGGTTGGTGGCTGACCAGCGTCGTTGATCGTCTACTTCGACACATCGGCGTTACTGCCCCTCGTCATCGAGGAGCCGGGCAGCTTGATCGCGTCCCGACTGTGGGACGACGCTGAGCGCGTTGTCTCGTCACGGCTGACCTATGCCGAAGGTCGAGCCGCCCTGGCCATGGCTCTGCGCATGAAGCGACTTGACGAGCAGGATCTACGCAGTGCCGTCGACGCATTCGAGGTGGTCCACGATCAATTGCAACTGGTCGAAGTGACCGAAGCCCTCGTCCGCAGGGCAGGCGTCCTGGCCGAGGAGTTCGCTCTCCGAGGCTATGACTCCGTGCATCTGGCCTCGGTCGAGGAGATCGCCGACGAAGATGTTGTGCTCGCTGCAGGCGATCGAGACCTACTTTCCGCAGCAGAATCTCTCGGCATCGCCGTCGCCAACCTCCAATGATCTCCGAAAGCAAAGTGACCACGCCGGTCCACGCTGGTCACCCTGCCTATGTCGAGCCTGTGGTCGCCCGGTCGCGATCGCTAAACTCCCCGCGTGCTCGTCCGATGCACCACAAAACTTTTGAAAGCGATCG
>JAYVYR010000235.1:0-7258 GCA_043784065.1 Acidimicrobiaceae bacterium | reverse complement strand
ACCCGCAGTGGACCTTCGCGCCCCTACCGCCGTTCGGACAGGAGCCCGATCTGGGGCTCGACCGAAAACCGGAGCCACTGCCCCGGAAGTGACGGGTGGTGCCCTTGAGGAGCAGTCCAACGAACACCGTTGGAATGCGGGTGCCGGCACCTACGGAGACCAACTGCAGGTACTCATCCCAACCGGCCCCCGAGGGAGTATCCCGGCGGTCACGGCCTCTAGAGTTCGCCGGACTCTTCGAGCCGGGTGCGGACGAATTCGATGGTGGCGGCTGTGCCCTCGCCGAGTTCAGTCCATGAACTCCAGCCAAGCTGAATGCCCGCTCGGGTCGGGTCGAGGCAGTTGCGGGCCAACTCACCGGCCCGCAGAGGTTTGAATTCCGGTTCCGGTTCCGCGCCGGCCTGGCGGGCCATCTCCCGGTACAGCGTGTTGACCGACGTCTCCCGTCCCGTGCCGATATTGCACACCAGACCGCCACCTTTGGTAGCGGCGCGGACAAAGCCGTCGACCACGTCGTCGACGTACACGAAGTCCCGAGTCTGCTCACCATCGCCGAAGATCGTCACCGTTTGGTCGCGTAACAGGCGCTCGGCAAAGATCGCCACCACACCGGCTTCACCGTGCGGGTCCTGACGGGGCCCATAGACGTTGGCCAGTGCCAGCGCCGCAAACTCCAGAGAATGTAACGACCGATAGGCGAGCAGATAGTCGAGTGCCGCCTTCTTCGATACCCCGTAGGGCGATAGCGGATGCTGCGGCAACGACTCTTTCAGCGGTAGCTCGGAGACGTCCGGCTCGCCGTAGAGGGTGCCGCCACTGGCTGCAAACACCACCCGGGAAGCGCCAGCAGCCCGAGCACCCTCCAGGATGCGCAAGGTACCGATCAGATTGATGTCGGCGTCGAACACCGGATCGGTGACAGACACCCGCACGTCGGCCTGGGCGGCGAGATGGAAGATGACTTCCGGCGACCGGCGGGCGATGAGATCCACAACCTCAGGCGAGCGGATGTCGAGACGGTGGAACGTGAGTTCGTTGTCGGCGGTCGCCCGGGCCGCGGCCAGGTTCGACAACGACCCCGTCGACAGGTCGTCGATGACGTCGACCGAGTGGCCTTCGGCCAGCAGGCGGTCGACCAGAGTCGAGCCGATGAACCCCGCCCCGCCGGTCACCAGTGCTCGCATCGTCAATTTCCCTTCGGGTAGCGCTCGCCGTCCAGCGACGTCCCCGACGCAAGTACCGCCCCGGCACCGATGACCGACACTGCGGTGACCATGCACCGCTGTCCGACAGTTGCCCCAGGTCCCACGATCGATCCCTCGACCGTCGCCTTGGCGGCGATCCGAGCGCCCGGAAGGAGTACCGAGTCGGCCACCGTGGCGCCGTCTTCCACGACCGCATCGGCCCCGATCACCGAGTCGGTCACCACTGCGCTGGAGGCGATCGATGCCCCCCGACCCAGCAGCGATCGCGAAACAGAACCGGCCACCGCGTGTACTTCGCCGATCGTCCACACACCAGGTCCGAGTTCCCGGTCAGCAACCGCGTCCGGTGTGGGCGGTCCGGGCCGGCGGTCACTGATCAGGTCCCGATGGGCTCGCAAGTAGGCATCAGGAGTACCGGTGTCGAGCCAGTAGGCGTCCGAACCTTTGGCGTAGAGGGTTCCATCGGCCACCATGGCGGGAAACGTCTCCCGCTCGATCGACACCCGCACATCGGGGGCGATCCGTCTGAGCACGGAGGGCTCGAGGACGTAGATTCCGGCGTTGATGTAGTTGGTCGGGGCTTCGTCACGCGGAGGCTTTTCGATGAAGGCCGTGACCTTCCCGTCCGCGTCAGTCGGAACGACGCCGAAGCTGCTCGGGTCGTCGACCGGTGTCAGGCCGATGGTGCCCTCGGCGCCCCGCTCCCGATGAAAGGTCACCAGGTCGGAGATGTCGAAGTCGGTTAGTACATCGCCGTTGAGTACCACGAACGTGTCGTCGATTCCGCTGAAGGCTGCCGCGAACCCGATAGCACCGGCTGTGTCGAGGGGACTTGGCTCGACCGCGTACGTCGACTGCACTCCGGCGATCACGCCGTCGGGATAGGCGTCAGAAAATGCATCGGGTCGGTAGCCGAGAGACAAAACCGCCTCGACGATCCCGTGAAATGCCAGCTGACCGAGAACTCGTTCCACCATGGCCAACTCCACGATCGGAAGCATCTGCTTGGGAGCGGTGAGTGTCAGAGGCCGAAGGCGGGTTCCCTCGCCGCCCACCAGGACGATGGCCCTCACGGCTTCGAAGTAGACGTGGGTGAAGCCGGCGCCAAGGTGGTCGTTGTGGACTTCGGTGTTGTGATCGACGTCGGAGTCGAGGTCGGGGTGATGGTCGGCGCCGTCGTCGGCGTCGTCGGGCCCGCCTGGTTGGCCGTGATGAGATTGGTGATGACCGAGGACGGTGGCTTGGGGATCGTTGCGTTTGCCGGCACGAAAGCCATGGTGATCAGCTGCCCATTCTGAAAGAGGAGCTTCTGCGGATCACCCGGCGTTTCAGAGCCGTGCTTTGCGGTGAAGCTAGGCCAGCTGTAGACGATCACGATGCCCTGCTTGCCGGCGTCAGGGGTGCCCTTGGGGCAGATGTTGCCATTCGAATATGTCGGCTTGCCGGGGTACTTGAGCGTGGAGTTGGTGAGCTCGACGCCCTTGTAGTTCGAAACGAACTTGCCGACCGTAGCGTTGCTGCCCGACTCCGAACTGTTCTTCGGGGAGACCGTGACGACACCGTTGCCGTCAGCCACCAGGCCGGTCTTGGCCTTGTTCGTACTGGCCGGGAGGTTCGGCTCGAACGTGCCACAGACATTGATGCCCAGTCCGGCGTACCAGGTCTGTTGCGTGGTCGGCGGGCCGGCCGAGGAGACGGTCTTGTGGGACAGCTGGTAGCGGCTCAGGCCGACCAGGAAAAGCCCGACGACGATGATGAGGGTCAGGGTGGCGTACCAATTGACGGGCATCTGCCCGCGATACGTCCGACCGCCGCCCGTGGTGGCGGCGCGCTGCACCCACTTGCCCGTCGAATTGTTAGCCATGACCGAACGACACCCTACAACGTCTGCTCGGCGGCCTCCGGCGCAGCTCGGTGGGGCCCGACCCGTGCCTGAACGCCCGACCGTGGGCACGGTTCAACGGTGCAGGGCACGGTTCAACGGTGCAGGGCCCGTGCAAGCGAGGCCAGGACGAGCCGGACCGCAACACCTACCGCCACGATAGGGAGGAGTGCCCGACGCCACCCTTCGGACGATCGTGCGGCAAACCGGAGCAGCGAGCGGTGATGCTCCAGGATCATCCGGTACGGATGGCGGTCGGTGGAACGGCCCTGGAGATGCACGACCGACGCCGCTGGGGCGTAGGCCACCTGCCACCCGGCTCGACCCAGCCGCCAGCAAAGGTCGACCTCCTCCAGGTACATGAAGAACGACTCGTCGAATCCGCCGACCTGCTCGAAGGCCTCTCTGCGGATCAGGAAGCACGCTCCCGACACCCAGTCGACGTTCTGCGGCACGTCGCCGGCCAGGTCGAGTTCGGAATGCTGATAGCGGCGGGTGAACCGGTTGTCGGGGGTGAATAGTCCGAGCAACGCGTGGCCGGCGGCATCAACCATCGACGGAAACTGCCGGGCTGACGGATACCGCTCTCCTGAGGGGGTGCGGATCAGCGGGCCCACCAGGGCCACCCTGTGGTCGGCATCGAGAACGCTGGCCAGAGCTTCGACCGCTCCCACCGGAACCTCGAGGTCGGGATTGCAGACAAGGACGAACTCAGACGACGTGGCGGCCGCCCCCCGATTGACGGCGGCGCCGTACCCGAGGTTCGCCCCCGGGTCGACGATTTCGAACCCCTGTGACGCCACCACGGCGGCGGCCAACGACCCATCGACCGAACCATTGTCGACCACCACTACGGAATCCAGCCCACACCTGGACAGGTCGGCCACGCAGCGGGCCAGCGCTGATCCCGACTCGTAATTGACGACCACCGCGACAGTGCGCCGGCCGGCGCCACCGTTCACGGCTCGATCCGCGTGAACCGATACTTGATCAACGCCCGAAAAGCACCTATTCCGTCGCGCCAGGTGATCTTCTTGCCTTCGCTGACCTCACGGCCGGCGTAGGAGATCGGCACCTCGTAGATTCGATAGCCACGGCGCAGTACTTTGGCGGTGATCTCCGGTTCGAAGTCGAACTTGTCGGACTCGATGGTAATCCCTTCGAGCACCCGGCGATCGAAGAGCTTGTAACACGTCTCCATGTCTGACATCGTCGACGAGTACAGGATGTTCGTGACCATGGAGAGGAAGCGGTTGCCGATCCAGTGGAGCGGAAGCATGTTCTTTCGCTCGCCGGTAAACCGGCTGCCATAGACGACCTGGGCCTTGCCCCGGAGGATGGGATCGAGCAAGCGAGGCCAGTCTTCGGGGTCGTACTCGAGGTCGGCATCCTGCACGAGCAGGAGGTCGCCCCGGGCGGCGGCCATGCCGGTGCGGATAGCGGCGCCCTTGCCTTGATTGACGGGATGAGTCAGTACTCGGACAGTGGAGTCGGCCAGAGCCGACAGGACCTTGTCGGTGCCGTCTGACGAGCCGTCGTCCACCACGATGACCTCGATCTCGACCGGTACGTCGACAGCCCGGACACGCCGGATCACCTCGGCGACCGTCACCCGCTCATTGAAGACCGGCACGACCACTGACAGCAGGCGGTACGTCGGAGATCCGTCGTCGCCCGAAGGAATCGGAGCTGCCGCCTCGGAATCGTTCCCTTCGACCTCAGCCATGCGCCAGTTCTCCTCGTTCGACCCCAGGTGCTTGGGTGCGCCCATTCTCTAGCACGGAGCCACCGGCCCCAGACACTTCGACGCGCCTACGACCACGTCACACTCCCCGACCATTGCGACTGCGCCTGCGCCTGCGCCCACCGACGCGACGATTACGGTGCCTGTGAAGGCGCTAGATCACCTGGAGCTGTCTCGCTGCGCCGCCGCCACGCCCTAATGGACTTGGCTCAAACCACAGCCGGTGGTCCGGCGATTCCAGCATCCTGGGCCAGGTAAAAGGCCGTCCGGGACAAGCCGTCCTCCAGGGTGGTGGTCGGCTGCCAGCCGAGTTCGGTCCGGGCGACGGTAATATCCGGCCGGCGACGGGTCGGGTCGTCGGTGGGTAACGGCCTGTGCTCGATGATCGAGGAGGAGCCGAGCAGTTCAATGATGGTGCGGGCCAGTTGCATGACCGTGTATTCGTCGGGGTTCCCGATATTGACCGGTCCGGTCAATGACGAGTCGAACAGGGCGATCAGGCCGCGGACTTCGTCGGCGACATAGCAGAGGCTGCGGGTCTGACTGCCGTCGCCGTAGACGGTCAGGGGATCACCCCGCATGGCCTGCAGTAGGAAGTTGGAGACCACCCGGCCGTCGTCCGGCCGGAGCCGGGGTCCGTACGTGTTGAAGATGCGGACGATAGCCACGTCGGTGCCGACCGAGCGGTGGTGCGCCATCGTGAGGGCCTCAGAAAATCGCTTCGCTTCGTCGTAGACGCTTCGAGGGCCGATCGGGTTGACATTTCCCCAATATGACTCGGCCTGGGGGTGGACGTCCGGGTCGCCGTAGACCTCGCTGGTCGAGGCCATAAGGAACCGACCGCCATGGCGGGCCGCCAGTTCAAGGCCGTGGCGGGTGCCCTCGCTGCCGACGGCAAGGGTCTGCAGAGGAAGCGCAAGGTAGTCCGGCGGCGATGCCGGGCTCGCCAGATTGAACACACCCGTCACCGGTCCGTCCACCGGGATCCCCACCGAAATATCGGCCTCGACGAGGGTGAACCGGTCGTGGTCGGTCAGATGAGCGACGTTGGCCCGGCGCCCGGTCGAGAAGTCGTCGACGCAGACGACCTCGTCACCGCGGGCGAGGAGCTGGTCGCAGAGATGGGAGCCGAGGAATCCCGAGCCACCGAGGACAGCGACGCGTCCGCTCACCTGCGCCCGATCCCGACGTAGGAGAAGCCGAGCCGGCGGACATGGGCCGGGTCGAGGAGGTTGCGGGCATCGACGAAGACCGGGGCGGCCAAGGCTTCATGGACCTTGCTGAAATCCAGCCAGCGGAATTCGTCCCACTCCGTGAGGACGACGGCGGCCGCAGCACCCTGGCAGGCGGTGTAAGCGTCCGGGTACGCCTGGAGCGAGCCGGGACCTACGGGGACGGTGAATCCGGGGACGGACACGGAATCCTCTCCGTCTGGTACCAACACCGTCGGATCGTAGGCGCGTACCTCGGCACCACCCTCGGCCAGCCGCAACGAGATCTCGACGGCTGGCGAATTCCGCAGGTCGTCGGTTCCGGCCTTGAAGGTCAGTCCCCAGACGGCCACGACCGCCCCGGTAAACGCTCCGCCCACCGCCCCGGCATCCGCTCCGGCGCCAACATCCGGGTCCAAGGTCGGGGCAACGGCAGCGTGCACCTTGGCCACGACACGCTCGAACTGTTCTTCGTTGGTGGCGATGGCCCCCTTGAGGAAGGAGAAGTCGTAGCCGGCCTGGTCGGCGATGTGCACCAGGGCGCGCGTGTCCTTCGGCAGGCAGCTCCCACCCCAGCCCGGTCCCGGTCTCATGAATTCAAAACCGATGCGCCGGTCGTAACCAAGTCCGAGAATTACGTCCCGAACATCTGCGCCCACAGCCTCGCACAAGCCGGCGACGGCATTGACAAAGCTGAGCTTCGTGGCAAGAAAGGCATTGGAGGCGTACTTGATCGTCTCGGCCGTAGCCGCGTCGGTGATGAGCAGCGGCGCTTGGGTCCCGGCGAACAGCTCCCCCACCCGGGCAGCTGCAGACTGATCGTCAGCTCCGACCACGATGCGCTCAGGGTGCAGGCTGTCGGCGACGGCGGTGCCTTCGCGCAAGAACTCCGGATTCGACACCACCAGGACATCGGTACGGCCGAGCACCCGCTCAACCACCAAGGTCGAACCCACCGGGACAGTCGACTTGTTGACGATCACCGTGCCTGGTGCCAGGTGCGGGCTGATCTCTGAAGCCACCGCCTCGACGAAGGAGAGGTCAGCCGAACCGTCCTCGCCCTGGGGGGTCGGGACGCACAGAAAGACGAACTCGGCACCGGCGACGGCGGCGGTCGCCCCCTCGACGAACGTGAGGTTCCCGGCGGCCTGTCCCTCGCGGACCAACTCCTCGAGGCGCTCCTCGACTATGGGTACTTCACCTCGCTGGAGCATGG
>JAYVYR010000234.1:0-23810 GCA_043784065.1 Acidimicrobiaceae bacterium | reverse complement strand
CGGTTGGCAGCTCCACCACGACGACGACCATTTCCGGGCTCACCCTCGGTGACCAGTACGACGTGTGTGTCAGTGCTCAAAACAGCCTCTCACCGCTGGCCAACGAGACCTCCAGCGTATGCACTGCATGATCGTCAACTGAGCCGCCGCCTGCGGCCAACATAAGGAGGGTGCCCCGGTGGGATGCCACTGGGGCACTCTCGCGTGTGCGGGCGACCTCCCCGCCAGATCTGTCGCCTCCGCCGGTACGATGTTCTCCCATGGAACTGCGACTCGACGGCAAGACGGCGCTGGTGACCGGGGGTTCCCGGGGGATCGGCCAGGCAATTGCTTTGGCGTTCGCCGAGGCCGGCGCCTCGGTGATGATCTCGTCGAGGAATGCGGAGGGACTCGAGACGTCGGTGGCGGAGATTCGGTCGCACCTGGGCGACCGTGCTGGTGAGGTGGCTTGGGCCGTGGCCAACGCCGGCGACCCCGAGCAGGCGGAGGCGTGCGTGGCCGCCACCGTCGACCTGTTCGACAGCGTCGACATCCTGGTGAACAACGCCGCCACCAACCCATACTTCGGGCCCATCATCGAGATCGACCGGGGTCGCGCTGACAAGACCGTGCGCGTCAACCAGTCCGGCTACCTCGAGTGGACCCAGGCCGCGTGGCGGGCTGGTATGTCGGATCATGGTGGCGTCGTACTCAACATCGCGTCCATCGGCGGGATGACCGTCGAAGGTGGGATCGGTTGGTACAACGTGACCAAGGCCGCCGTCATCCATCTGACGGCGCAACTGGCGGGCGAGTTGGGCCCCAAGGTCCGGGTCAATGGCATCGCACCCGGACTGGTCAAGACGCAGCTGGCCAAAGCACTCTGGGAGGCCGGCGAGGACAAGATCTCGCAGCGTCTGCCGACCCGCCGGCTGGGCGTGCCGACCGACATCGCCAACGCCGCCCTGTTCCTGTGCTCCGATGCCGCCTCCTGGATCACGGGCGAGACGCTGGTGGTAGATGGCGGCTCGCTCTGCATCGCCAGTGGCTCCCTCTCCTGAGCTGGCGCTCACGAGTGGGCGCGGGCCTTGCCTGGAGTTCAGGCGAGGTCGGTACGTCGGACCTTTCCGCCCGACGTGCGGGGGAGGGTCTCGACGATGACCAACTCCTGCGGGGCTGCATAGGGAGCGACCTCCGAGCCCACCAGCGCCCGCACCTCTTCGAGTGCCGGTGCCTCAGCGCCAGGTCGAAGTACCACCCAGGCCACCACCCGCTCGCCCCAATCGGGGTCGGGCCGCTTCCAGACCGCTACCTCGGCCACCTGGGTCAAGGTCGCCACGACAGCTTCAACGGGCGCCGGCCACACCTTCTCCCCCCCGCTCACGATCACCTCGGCTATCCGTCCGAAGACCACCAGGGCACCGTCTTCGCGGATCCGACCGCCGTCGCCGGTCGGGAACCAGCCGCCAGCCAGCCGAGGGTCTGTGCCGTCGCGGTAGGAGCGAAGCAGCATCGGTCCACGTACGAGGACCTCGCCCACGGACCCAAGAACTCCATCGCCGATGCGGAGTTCGACGCCGTCGAGTGGGTGGCCGTCGTACACGCAGCCGGAGCCGGTTTCCGTCATGCCGTAGGTCGTGACGACGTTCGGCGGCGGTGATCTTGGAGGAGCGGCCCCTCCGAGGAGAACGAGGCGGTAACCCGACGCGTCGCATCTGCCCAACGCAGTGGGCACCAACGACACCAGCGTGGCACCACGACGGGCCTCCGACTCGATCGTGTCGACAGTGAACCGCTCTAGCACGGTGCAAGGCGTGCCGGTCACGAGGGAGCGGGTGAGTACCGATAGGCCGCCGATGTGGGCGAGGGGAAGGCAGGCGACCCAGCGGTCACGATCCGGATCGACATCCAATCCGGCCGAGGTGGCCACCGCCGAAGCCGTCACGGATGCATGGGTGTGGACGACGCCCTTGGGCCGGCCGGTCGTACCACTGGTGGCAACTACGAGGGCGTCACCCGGTTCCGACGGGATGCCTCCAGGGCGGGGGACATCGCCCCGTTGCGACACGATCCGAGTGGGGCGAAGAGCATCGAGCAGTCGCTCGACAGCTGCACGACTCAGACGGGTGTCGATGGGCAGAACAGCGTCGCCCGCATCCCAAGCGGCACGCAGGGCATCTACGAAGGCCGGGCCAGCCGGCAGGTCGAGCGCTACTAACTCACTCATGCAGGTAGCCTAGGCGACCGTACGAGTAACGACTCTAGGAGTGAATGGTCGAATGGTTGCATCCGAGCACGACGGTCGCGGCCCTGGAGGGCAAGGGCAGGTCGAGACAGTGATCTCCGGCCCGCCGATTGACCCGGTGGACCGGTTTCGGACGCTGCCGCTGCCTGCGTGGGAGCTCTGCGGCGACTACCGGGACATCCGGATGGATGTGGCCGACGGCATCGCCAAACTCACCATCTGTCGACCCGAGGTTCGCAACGCTTTCCGACCTCAGACGCTCTTCGAGTTGAGCGATGCCTTCAACGTGGCCCGCGACGACCCGTCCATCGGGGTCATCGTCCTGACCGGCCAGGGCCCGGACGCCTTCTGCTCGGGCGGCGACCAGAAGATCCGGGGGGACGACGGCTACATCGGAGATGATGCTGTGGCCCAGCAGGGGATCGGGCGCCTCAACGTTCTCGACCTCCAGATCCAGATCCGGCGCACTCCCAAGCCAGTCGTGGCCATGGTGGCCGGTTATGCCATCGGTGGCGGACACATCCTCCATCTGGTGTGCGATCTGACCATCGCCGCCGACAATGCCCGCTTCGGTCAGACGGGACCGAAGGTGGGCAGCTTCGATGGAGGCTACGGGGCCAGTTTGCTGGCCCGCTCGATCGGGCTGAAGCGCGCCAAGGAGGTCTGGTTCCTTTGCCGGCAGTACGACGCCGAAACGGCCAAGTCCTGGGGACTGGTCAATGAAGTGGTGCCACTCGCCGACCTCGAGGCTGAGACCGTCGCCTGGTGTCGCCAGATGCTGTCGTTGTCGCCTCTCGCTCTGCGGATGCTGAAGGGCGGCCTCCACGCGGCTGATGACGGCCTGGCCGGTCTCCAGCAGTTCGCCGGCGACGCCACCATGCTCTTCTATATGAGCGAGGAAGGCCAGGAAGGGCGCAACGCCTTCCAGGAGCACCGTCCGCCGGACTTCGGACGCTTTCCTCGCCGCCCATGATCGAATCAGGGCCGTCCGGCCCACCGGCCGCACCGGGGCCGATACGCAAGTGGTGGCTTGGGGCCCGGCCACGGACGTTGCCCGCAGCAGTGGTGCCGGTGGTGGTCGGGACGGCGGCGGCCCATGCGCGCCACATCGGACACTTCGAATGGTCGACGGGGTGGACCGGCTTCGCACCGCTGACGGCAGGTGGCCCGCGCCTGGGTCCTTCGGTGAACGCCTGGTGGTGCGCGCTCGGTGCCCTTGTCGTGGCGCTCGCCATCCAGATCGGTACCAATTATGCCAACGACTACTCGGACGGCATACGCGGTACCGACGACGCCCGAGTTGGTCCTGTCCGACTGACCGCCACCAGGCTGGCCTCGCCGGCAGCCGTCAAACGGGCAGCATTCCTGTCCTTCGGCATTGCCGCAGTTGTTGGGCTCGGTCTGGCCTGGGCCACGTCGTGGTGGATCCTGCTGGTCGGTGCAGCCTGCCTGCTGGCCGGGTGGTTCTACACCGGCGGGCCTCGCCCCTATGGATACGCCGGCCTGGGCGAAGTCTTCGTCTTCGTCTTCTTCGGGCTCGTGGCCACCGTAGGCACCTTCTATGTGCAGTTCCTCAAACTGGGTGTGTGGCAGGTATGGGTTGCGGCGGTCATGGTCGGGCTCTTGGCCACCGCACTGCTGTTGGCCAACAATCTGCGCGACATCGACACGGATATCGAGAGTGGTAAGCAGACTCTGGCCGTCCGGGTCGGGCGGCGGGCCGCAGCCTGGATATACGTAGCATGTGTGAAGTTGCCGTTCGTCGGCGCGCTGGTCGGGGGCGTGCTGGCCGTCACCCGCACTGTCCCCACGGTATGGCCGGTGCTGCTCTTCTTGCCACTGCTCGCCGCACCCCTCGCCGTGGCACCCTTGCGGTTGGCCCTCAGCGACGCCGAAGGCCGGGCACTGCTGCCGGTACTGGCCGGCACCGCTCGCCTTCAGTTGGCCTTCGGTGCACTTCTGGCCGTCGCCGTGTGGGGAACACTCCCCTCGGGAGCGTTGCTCGGGTGACGACCGTCAGGACAGGTTCAGACGGGGTGGACAGTGGACAAGAATTCATGGACCAGGGTTGCCACCCGATGCGGCCGTTGCAGGTGAGGGGCGTGGTCCGCGCCATCGATCTCGACGTAGTGGGCATTGCTGCCGATGCACTCGACCATTCGTCGACCGATGGCCGTGAACTTGGCATCTCGAGCACCGGTGACCACGAGCACCGGCATCGCCAACTCTCCCAATCGGTCCCACAACGGCGCCTGGGTGCCGGTACCGGCCAACCGCAGGCTCGCGGCCAGGCCCGCCGCCGTGTTGTGCTTACGCTCGTCGAGGTCGTTGGCCACTGCGGGCACGTCCCCGAACATCGGGTTGGCGACCCATCGGTCGACGAACTCGGCCACCGTGTCGTCCGCCGGGCCACCGCTCCGTGGGTCGAGCCGTTCGGCCAGTGCCTCGTCGGCACGCCGTCGCTCGGCTCGCTCGGTGGCGCCGTCAAAGCCGGCCGTGCCCGACACCAACACGAGGCGATGCACCAGTTCCGGACAGGCCAGGGCGAGGTGCAGGCAGAACCGGGCGCCCATCGAATAGCCCAAGTAGCTCGCCGGACCGCCGGCATCTCCCAGCAGTGCGGCACCGTCGACCAGGTCAGCTCGAACGGCGGAGGAACCCCCGTGTCCCGGAAGATCGACCAGGGTCAGCTGGTGGTCGACGGACAATTCGTCGGCCAGGCCACCCCACATCCGGCCGGATTGAGTGAGACCGTGGGCCAACACCAGGCGGAGGCCCTGGCCACAGGTCTCGACGTGGAGCGCAGGTTTCGGCATAGGGGTTGGCAGTGAGCGTACCGATCGACGTTCAGGAGGTCGGCGATGCCGACCGGCAGGCGGCGTTCTGCGCCACACTCGTCGACGAGTGGGTGAGAGCCGGTGTGAACCATGCAGTGGTCTGCCCCGGATCGCGATCGACACCGCTAGCCATGGCCATCGCCTCCGAACCACGCCTGACCCTGCACGTCAGGCTGGACGAGCGGTCTGCCGGATTCACCGCGTTGGGCATCGGAATGGCCACCGGGATGCCTGCCGTCTTGGTGGTGACCAGCGGGACCGCAGCTGTCGAGCTGCATGCGGCGGTGGTCGAAGCTGACCTCGCCCGAGTCCCGATGGTGGTGTGCACCGCCGACAGGCCGCCCGAGCTACGCGGCGTGGGCGCGCCCCAGACCATTGACCAGACCCACTTGTACGGATGGGCTGCACGGTGGTGCGCCGACCCTGGGATTCCCGATGAGGGGACGCGGTGGTCATGGCGATCGCTCGGGTCCCGAAGTGTGGTCGAGGCGGTGTCCGGTCCCCGCGGCCCTGGTCCGATCCACCTGAATTTGCCGTTTCGCGAGCCACTCCTCGGTGATGCAGCCGTCGGCGGCGTACCTGACGGTCGTCACGACGGCGGTCCGTGGCATCGGGTCGACGTACCGTTGTCGGCTCCTTCCCCGGATGCGATCGACGAACTGGTGGCATCGGGAAGCTTCGTCCCGGGTACGCGCGGTTTGATCCTGGCCGGTGCAGGATGTGGCGACCCCGATGCCGTGCTGGCTCTGGCCGAATTGCTGGGGTGGCCTGTCCTGGCCGACCCGCGTTCAGGTCTCCGCGGCGGTGGCCGCCGGGTGGTGGCGGCCGCCGACGGAATACTGCGCTCGGTCCGATTCGCCGAGTCGCATCGACCTGACATCGTCCTGCGCCTTGGAGAACGTTGGGCGTCCAAGGTCGTGCATACCTTCCTGGCCGCATCCGACAACGTGACGGTTGACCCGTTCGGCTGGACCGACCCGGAGCGCATGGTCACGCGGGTCGTCCGTTGCGACCCGACGATGTTCTGCCGAGGCATGACAGCTGCCCACGGAGTGTCCGAGGTCGCCGCCACCGACTGGTCCGTCGCATGGGAGCGGGCGGAGCGTCGGGCCCAACTGGCCATCGCCACCACATTTGCTCGGATGACGGGACCGACCGAGCCAGCGGTGGCCCAGCGTGTCTTTGCCGCAGTCGCCGGCGGGTCACACGTGGTGGTGTCGTCGTCGATGCCTGTCCGTGACCTCGAGGCCTTCGCCACGCCGCGCATCGATGCACCACACGTCGTAGCCAACCGGGGAGCCAACGGCATCGACGGCGTGGTGTCGACTGCGCTCGGGGTAGCGCTGGCCACGGGTCCGACGACTGTCCTGGTCGGTGACCTCGCCTTCCTCCACGACGTGTCGGCACTGGTCGGGCCGGCTTCTGAGCGCCCGCCTCTCACCATCGTGGTGGCCGACAATGGGGGAGGGGGTATCTTCTCGTTCCTACCCCAGGCCACCCGGATCGACGCCGACCGCTTCGAGCGGCTGTTCGGCACACCTCAGTCGGCTGACCCGATCGCTGTTGCACGTGGGTTCGGCTGGGAGGTGGTCGAGATCGACGGCGACGGCTGGAAGGGCACCCTTGATGCCGCGCTCGCTCCTCACGATGGTGAGCGGGTGGTGGTGGTCCGACTTCCCGATCGAACCGCCAACGTCACCACACATGAGCTGGTGAACGCCGCCATCATCGAGGCGGTGGCCGGACCGTAGGACGCCGGATCAGCAAGGGGTCGGATCATATGAGGCCCCAGTCGTTCCCTTCGATGTCGATGGGGTGGTGCCCTTGGTGGCCGACGTCGACGGAGGCGCGGTCGTGGCCACCGGCGAAGTGGTGGATGTCGGGGTCGGGGCGGAAAGCGTGAGCGGATTGCCGTAGGCATTGAGGGGTGGGGTGGTGATGACGCCGAACGGACTTCCCAGAAACTGGATGATGGTGGCGGCTGTGGCATCGGCTTGTACGACCTCGACATCGCCGCTGTTGGAGGACACAGCACCGCTCGTCGGCAGAACGTAGGAGTTGAGCGCCGAGCCGCTGAAGGCGTGAAAGCGCTCAGCCAGGGCGAACAGGTCGCCGACGGATAGGCCGTTGTCTTTGGTGAAGTCGTGGACGACCGAGGACAACAGTGAGTTGAGTCGCAACGGATTGTAGGTCGACTTGGCCTTGTTGAGGGCCGACGAGATCACCAGGTTCTGGCGTTGGATACGACCGAGGTCCGAAGTTGGGTCGCGATGCCAGTATCCGTCGGCGTAGTACTGGAAGTACCGCGAACGGGAGAGGCTGAGTGCCTGGGTCCCGTTCAGGACCTGGCAGCCGGCGGTAGGAATGTCGAGACCCGAATTGTTGTAGCAAGTGCCCGTCGAGCAGTCCCGGTCCCGGGTCGGATAGGGGAAGTTGAGGGAGATGCCACCAAGGGCATTCACGGCATCCATGACCCCGAAGAAGCTGATGGAGACGTAGTGGCTGATCGGGATGCCGAAGGTGTTCTCGATCGTCTTGACGAGCGCGTCGGGTCCACCGGAAAAAGCAGCGTTGATCTTGTTCTGGGTGGATAGCTGCGAGTTGGCTGGTAGGCCCGTCATGGTGACGAAGGTGTCGCGAGGGATGGACAACGTCGAGGCCGTACCGGCCTGGGGGTCGATGTGGACGATCTTGATGGTGTCTGACCGCTGTCCAGCTGCAGCGGTCGGCGAGCCGAACAGCTGGGCCTGGGCCGCTGTCTCGCCCGCTCGACTGTCGGAACCGATGAGCAGGACGTTGTACGGGGCGCCGTTGGCTGCAGCCACGCAGGTGGCGCACGGTGTCGACGAGATCTGTCCCCACTGGTAGCGGAAGTAGCCGTAGCCCAGACTGACTACGAGAAGCAGGAAGGCGACGAAGAACACCAGCGTCCGCAGCAGGCGCTCCCCCCGGCCGCGACGGCGCCGCTTGGCATTGCGAAGCTCCCGCTTGGTGGGGATGGCCACCTCGCCCCCCAGGATGGGGCCGGCGAACCGAGGGTCGTAGCCGCCTCGGCCCGAGCCCGCAGTTGTGCCCCGCGGCCTGCCGGTTGGCTGGGGTGCAGGGCGGCCCGACGGTCGGGACGAACGGGGCGGTGTGGGGTCGTCGGGGGTCACGGTGGTGGGGAAGGGTTCAGCAGGCGTGGCGCTCAGCTGCCGGGTTCGGTGAGGCCAACCCGGTGGACCAGTAGTTTCCCATGGCTGGACCGCGACCTGGTGTCACCGGCTCCGACGTTGCCGGGTGGCCGAAGGAATGCCGCTGACGCCTGGGTTGGGGAGATGAGCAAACTCAGGAGTCGGTGGGCACCCATGATCCATGGAATCCGAACGGGACCCGGACCGGCAAGTGCACGGTCGCCACCGGAGGCCCGCCAAACGACGTGGCATCGAGAATGACCAGGTCGCTCCGATCGGTAGCAGCGTCGTAGACGACCGATAGCACCCAGCCTTCATCCTCGCCCGAGCCATCGATGGCCCGGATGAATACCGGCTCCCCCGGCGAGCGGCCTTCGCCAGGTTCGAATCGTTCGGCCTCGTCGCGGTCGAAGTCGTACTTCACCAGTCCCTCGAAGCTCGGCTGATTCGGATCGGTCCCGATTCGGGTGCAGTAGCCGAAGCGCTGCCGAGTGCCCGCCACCGTCGGGTCGATTCGGGGGAACTCGACCGGAGTGTCATCAATCATCTGCTCGTGCACACGGTTGGCGTCTGGGTCGATCGTCCACCGGTGCAGCGACGGAATGCTGCCGGAGATGGACTCGCCGGGCGCCGTCTCGAATACGGCGTCGTAGCGGATGACGTCCATCACCGTGCGATCGCCATCGTCGAAAGCGTTGAGGACGTGGAATACGTAACTCGGGTCCATGGTGATCCACCGCACAGCGTCAGCACGTCCGTTGCGGGGCATCACCCCGATGCGCGCTCCGGCCTCAGGCAGCCAACGGAAGGGGAGCGAGCGACCTTGGGCTGCCAAGGCGAGGTCGAACAAAACGGGTTGATCGAGGAACACGGCCCGTGTGGCGGTAATCCCGAAGTCGTGCATCATCACCGCACGGGGGATGTCGATGTCCTCGGTGGTGGTCAGCTGCCCGGTGGCATCGACCACGTGATAGCGGAGGAATGGCGGCCCGAAAGGATCACACCCGAAGAAGACGAGCTCCCCGGTGACCGGATCGACCTTGGGATGAGCGGTCATCGGCGACGACAACGAACTGTCGAAGTCGTGAATCCGGGCCCGACCGAGGTCAGGAGCAAGGGCATGGGGAAAGCCGGACTCCACCAGGGCCAGCGTAGTTCCGGCATGGCGGATGACATGGGTGTTGGCCGGCCCGTCGATGGCTTCTGACGGACCGGTCGGCGGCACCGTCGCCACTTTGCCAGCCAGCGAGCGTGTCCGGACCCAGCGGTTGCGGTAGCCGGTGGCTTTGCCGCCGGACAGTGCGATGGCGTGGACCATGCCATCGCCGGAGAACCAGTGGTAGTCGGCGTGATCCTCGGGCAGCGAGACAGGGTTGGGCCCGTTGCGGAGCAGGCGGCCCTCGAGGTCGGGCGGCACGACGCCCGTCACGTCGAGCGCACGGTCATCCGTCCGCTCCTCGAACACAGGTGCGAAGTTGCCTTCGAGATATGGGTTGACCATGGTCCATGCCCTCCGGTACGGCCCCGGTGGTCGGGCCGACATGGCGATCGTAGCGTCCGTCACCCGCCGGTCGGCAGGGCGGTACCCGGTGGTCTGCATGTCGGTAATCAGCTGTCGACATGGCAGGCTGTGGCATGGCCGACTTCGTCGAGGACCTCCGATTCCGCGGGTTGATCCACCAAATGACCGATCCAGGACTGGGCGCACGCCTCAACGGCGTCCAGATGACCGGCTATACCGGCTTCGACCCCACGGCCGACAGCCTCCACGTCGGCCACCTACTTCAGGTGTGCACCCTCCGTCGGCTGCAAGAGGCCGGGCATCGTCCTATCGCCGTGGCCGGAGGCGGCACCGGGTTCGTGGGTGACCCTGGGGGAAAGTCCGAGGAACGTTCGTTGCTCACCGAAGAGCAGCTCGAGGCCAACCTGGTCGGCATCCACGGCCAGTTGGCCAAGTTCCTCGAGTTCGGCGCGTCGGTCGGTGACGATGGAGCCCTGTTGGTCAACAACGCCGACTGGCTGAAGCCGATGACGCTCTTCACGTTCCTGCGCGACGTGGGCAAGCATTTCACGGTCAACCAGATGGTGGCCAAGGACGCGGTCAAGTCTCGCTTGTCCCGACCCGACCAGGGTATCTCCTACACCGAGTTCAGCTACATGCTGCTGCAGGCCTACGACTTCCTGAAACTCTCCGATGACCTTGGCTGCAACCTGCAGATCGGCGGGAGTGACCAGTGGGGCAACATCACGATGGGGATCGAGCTGATCCGCAAGGTCCGCCAGACCGAAGCGTTCGGGCTGACCACGCCACTGGTGTTGAAGGCCGACGGCACCAAGTTCGGGAAGACGGAATCGGGTGCGGTGTGGCTGGACGCCGCTCGGACGTCGCCTTACCAGCTCTACCAATTCTTCCTGCGCAGCGAGGACGCCATGGTGGGTACCTACCTTCGCTACTTCACGTTCCTGCCCCATGACGAGATCCAGGCCCTCGATGCCGCCACTGCGGAGCACCCCCAACGACGGGAAGGTCAGCGAATCCTGGCCCTCCAGGTGTGCACGATGGTGCACGGGGCCGAAGAGACCGAACGGGCCGAACTTGCTGCTGCTGCCCTATTCGGCGGCGACCTGTCCGGCCTCGATGAGCGAATGTTGCTTGACGTGTTCGCTGACGCCCCCTCGACCGACCTGCCAGCCGGGCGTCTCGACGGAGCAGGCGAACTGCTCGTCGACCTGTTGGCCGAAACCGGTCTAGTCAAGTCCAAGAGCCAGGCGCGGACCGTCGTCAGTCAGGGCGGGGCCTATGTCAACAATGTGCGTACGGACCATGTGGAGTTCCGGGTGACCAGTGCCGAACTGGTAGCCGGTCGCTATCTGGTCCTGCGACGAGGCAAAAAAGACCACCACCTGGTCCGCTTCGCTTGACCGATCGAGTACTCGATCGGTCCGTACCCGGTCCGCTGAAAGGCCGGCACGGGCCGGGTCCTACACTGGCAGCCATGACCGCACCTGGTAATGACCAGTCCGACGCCTCGGCCGTCCGGTTGACCACCGGCCTTCCCGAGACGGTCCTGCCCGCAGAGTCCGAGATGCTCCGAGCTTCGTTAACTGATGCCCTGGGCCAGCCTGTTGAGCGTCGCCGCCACGCTGTCTCTGACGTGGTTCGCACTGCGCCCAAGTCGCTTGAGGCGTGGGCCGCTCTCGGCTCACTGGCCCGCGACGATGTGGAGGCCTACGCCTGTTTCCGGGTGGGTTACCACCGTGGCCTCGATGCCTTGCGCGGTGCCGGCTGGAAGGGTTCCGGTCTGGTGCGGTGGTCCCACGAACAGAACCGTGGCTTCCTCAGTTGCCTGGACGGCCTGCGGTCGGCGGCCGGGGCTATCGGCGAGCAGTCGGAGGAGGAGCGCTGCGCCCAGTTTTTGCGCCAGCTCGATCCGGCATGGAGTCCGGACTGGACCGGCTACCCGGCCTGATGGTGCACCCCCGATTCCGGGGTTCGACCGTGCTCGCGTCCGTTGTCCTTGCTCTTGCCCTGGCCGTGGCACTTGGCGGGTGCGCCGGCCAGGAGCAGTCGGGTCCGCCCGCCAAGCAGCTGTCGACCTGGTTACGCGACGGCGGGGGTGGATCGGGAATCGGTAACGTGGAGGTCGCCTCCAGGAACGTCGACCTGGCTCTCGCCCAGCACAACAAACCAGCCGCGATCAAGGAAGTCTGCGCGCTACTCAGCAAAGACTCCCAGAGCGCCATCGGCAACCTCCCGACTCCCGACGAACGGTTGACGGCGGCACTGAATGCCGCCTACGTCGTCGGTACGTCAGCGGGTGACGACTGCTACAACGGTGCCGGCGGCGACACCCGGCTGCTGGCTCGGTCGGCCGCTGAGCGGGTGAAGCTGTTCACGTTGCTGGCCACCTCTGTCCGACGGGCCACCGAGGTGACCGGGCAGACGCCGACGACTGACACCACCGTGCCCCAAACTGGGGGCGGCGACCCGTTCGCCGGTGGCCAATGAGCGTCAACGGGAGTTGGGACGACCCCGAGGGGTTCGACCGGCTCCGTAGACGGGTCCTGTGGGCTCTTCCCACCGGGCTGTTCGTGGTGGGAAGCCGTGCCGCCGGTACCCGCAATCTGATGACGTGCAATTGGGTCATGCAGGTCGCCACAACGCCCAAGCTGGTGGCACTGGCGGTCGAATCCGACTCGATGACCCGGGACCTGATCGAACGCGGTGGATCGTTCAGCGTCAGCCTGCTGACCCGGTCCGACCGGGGCCTGGTGCGACGGTTCGTGAAACCGGTGCGCGACACCGAGACCGATGCCGCCGGAGTTGCGACCTCTATGCAGGGTGAACCGGTCATCGAAGTCGCTAACGGTCTACCGTGCCTGGTCAGGTCGGTGGCGTGGTTGGCCTGCTCGGTGCGTTCGATCGTCAACTGGGACGGAATCCAGTCCTCGGGGGCGGAGCCGTTGCCGGCCAGTCACGTGCTGGTGGTTGGCGAGGTGCTGGAGGTGGGGGAGTCCGACCGACTGGCCAGTCCTGATGATGAAGATGCCATCCTTTCGATGACCGATACCCGAATGAACTACGGCGGTTGAGGGTACGCGCCTTCAGGGAGCGGTCAGCCTGCAGGATCGGCCGAGGAGCCGCTGTCGGAGGGCCGCAGATCGATCCGGAAGACGAGCACGCCGTCCTCGATGGAGGCCTGGGCATCACCCAGCATGGCGTAGTCCATGAAGTCCATCTGCGCTTGATCCATGAAGCGCTTGCGGTCCGGACCCTCAATAGGCGGGAGGCCCCGGTTGCGGACGGCCTCCGCCCGGAAGCGGAAACGTGCCACCATCTCCTGGGGATCGAATTCGTCGGCCACGGTCCGACTGTAGCGGCCGCCAGAAGTGAACCGGTGGTGCCACGACCCGGGGCAGTCGCACTACACTTGGCTTATCGTTCGAAGGTGGTGATCCGGGCGTGCTGTGCGCCGGGAACAGTCCACCGCTGCTGGGGCAAGGAGTTGGTCCGTGAAGAAGGGTCGCCATCGCCGCTTCGAAGAAGCGCGGAGCCTGAAGCGCTCGGTCGCCACCGCCAACCGGAATTGTCCGGAGTGCGGGGCGGAACCCGACGACAAGCACGCGTCGTGGTGCCTCGCTACTGAGGACGACTACGACGAGATCTTGGGCACGACACCACGCGTGGCCACGGCCGAAGAGTACGACCCTCTGTCCGAGTAGCCGGTCCCGGCAGACGCTTGGGCGGGTCATCGTTACCGGCCAGTCTCGCCAGCTGCAGCAACTGGCGCACGATTCGACTCAGTTCCGCACGGTCGGGTGGGCCAGCAGCGTGATTGTTTCGGTCGGTCGGGTACGTTCGTCGAGGTAGGCGGCCAGCCTCTTGTAGACCTTTTTGCCGGCCATGGTCTCGAGCTCCGTCCGCATCGTTCGATACACCGGATCATGACCACCGAATGCGGCCGGGTCTTCGGTGCACCACCAATGGAACTCGGCCCCGCCTTCGCCCCAATGGCGACGGTCCCACTGGCGGACCACCGACGTCACCCGCCCGTCGGGTGACGTCTCGTCCTCGCGCCGCAGCGGCAGCTGCCAGCACACTTCCGGCTTGAGCTCGACATGGCTGATCCCTCGGGCCTCGGCTTCGACGTGCAGGGCGCAGCCTGGTCCCGTTGCAAAACCCGGTCGGTTGAGGAAGATGCAGGCACCGTCGACCAACTTCGTGCCGAGGTCGCCTCCGGCCAGCTTCTTGACGACGCCCTTTTGTCCCTTGGCATGGAACTGCCAGACGTCGGGACTTAGGGACTTGGCCGCCGCCGCGACCTTGTCGGCGTCCTGTTTGTCGGTGAAGTGTGCTCCATAGGAGCAACAGCCCTGTGCCAGTTCGGGAGAGGGGCCGGTCAATACCCCTTGGCAGCCGTTGCCGAAGATACAGGTCCATCCACTGGCCAGAAAGGTCACGTCGAACTGCCACGTCCGCTCCTCATCGGGGTCGTCGAAGCTGATCCATTCGTGGGCATCGTCGGGCACATGCTTGTGGGAAGGGGACACCGCCTTATAATGCCAGGCATGAGTGAAGACCGTGAGGACATCGCCCCCGTACTTACGATCACCGAGGAGGCGCGCGCCACCGTGCTCGAGGTCCTTGCCAACGAGTCCGAGTCCGACACTCTGGCGCTGTGGCTCGAGGTCAGTGGCGAGGCCGATGGCGCCTTTACCTACGACATGTACTTCCAAGCCATCGCCGATGCCGGCAGTGGTGATGTGGTTCAGCCTGACGAGCTTCTCGCCGTGGTGATCCCCTCGGGGAGTGTGGGTCGCCTGCAAGGGGCCTCCCTTGACTTCGCGACCGATGCCTCAGGTGAAGGCGGACTCGTCATCGTCAATCCGAACACCCCGACAGCTCCGACGTTGGCCGGCCTTGGCTCCATCCCCGAAGTCGACCTGTCCGACCCATTTGCCCAACGTGTAGTGACGGTGCTCGAGCAGCAGGTGAACCCCAGCATCGCCTCCCACGGTGGCCGAGCCGACCTGGTAGCAGTCGAAGAGTTCTCGGTCTACCTCCGACTGAGCGGGGGCTGCCAAGGTTGTGGCATGGCCAAGGCCACGTTGTCGCAGGGTATCGAGGTCATCCTGCGTGAGGCCATCCCGGAAATCGGCAACGTGGTCGATGTGACCGATCATGCGGACGGCACCAACCCGTTTTACGAGCCGGCCACCAGCTGAGCAGCTGGGGTGCCGGAAACCCCTGCCCCCGATGTCCACATGCCACCCGTGGCACCTGCCTGGTAGCGATGATCAGCGATGCCAAGCCCGCTGACCCGGCGTCGCAGTAGTCGATGTTCGAACGGGCGTCACTGTCCAACGCCCGTGGCCGCGCTGCCCTGTTGGACCATTCCACAGCCCTGGTCTTTGCCCGGCCGGCTGTTCCGACATTCCGCTGCCGGGTGGCATCTGCCGATGACGAGGGCGACCTCGCCGGGTTCGCCACCACCACTCGAACTGACCAAGGGCTCGAAATGGGCGGCCTCATCGTCGACGCGACCATATGCGTCAGGGGATCGCCCGGTCGCTTGTCGACGATGTGGTCTTGTTTGACCAGGCCACTGGCGCCCATCGGATCGAGGTCGACGGTAACCCCCATGCGCAGCCTTTCTATGAGTCGGTCGGATTCGTAGTCGAAGCGATGGTGGTTACCCAGTTCGGTCTCGGGCTCCGGTTGGGGGGTTCGCTGTAGATCACGATGACGAACCGCTCGCCAGATGGTCGTCGAGCCACTCAAGCGTGCGACGCCACCCGTCAGTAGCCGCCGCCTCGTCGTACGAGTCTCGGGCGTCGCAGTGGAAGCCGTGTGCGGCATCCGGATAGCGGACGACCGCCGTGTCCACGTCGGCCGTCGAGTTGAGTTCGTGGCGTAGACGTTCAACGTCCTCGATGGGTATCGAACTGTCGGCGTCGCCGAAAAGACCCAACCACGGGGTGCGCATTCCTGGCACCAGGTCGAGCAGGGCCGGCATGGATTCCGTGCGCCCAGCCACCACACCGCCTCCGTAGAAGCTGATCGCCGCACCGAGCGCCTCGTGTCCGGCGACCAGGAAGGAGACCCGGCCTCCGAGGCAGAAGCCGATGACCCCGATCTGCCTGTCGGTCCAGCCCGTTGCCCGCAGGTGATCGAGGGCGGCCCGCATGTCGGACAGCAGGCCCTCGTCGGTCAGCGCCATGACGTGAGGAATTACGACCGTGACATCGTCGTAGCCGTAGGCGGGCGATCCGGTGCGGTGGAACAGGTGGGGCGCCACCGCGTGGTAGCCGGCATCGGCACATCGACCGACCACGTCCTGGATGTGGTTGTTGACTCCGAACGCCTCTTGGATCACGACCAACGCGCCCCGGGGGGTCCCGTCGGGCTCCGCTTCGAAGAGGGCCATGTCGCCGGCGGGAGTGTTGAGCGTGAGGGTTCGGGTCTCCATAGGTCGCCCAAGATGCCTTGTGGCTGAGCGTGTGTCCAGTACGTTGCGGGAGGTGGACGCACTCTTCGTCGCAACCTGTGGCGGCGCTGGCGCGGCGGTGGGTGCCCTGCTCGACCCCATCGGCCAGGTGATGGCCGACCGTTCCCGAGTGGCCGAGGAGAGCGATCGGGCCGAGCGGGAGGCATCCCGGGCCGAGCAGAAGGCGTCGCACATCGACGTCGCTCCGGAACCTGACGCAACGACCCCGGTGGAAGCTGGGCCCCGTCCTGTTCCTCAGTTTGGTGCGCAGGTACCGGTTGACGTTCCCGAACTCTGGTCCGATATCGCACCGACCGACACGGCTCCCGAAGCGGGCGACACGACCGTCCCGGAAGTGCGCCACCTCTTGCCGTCCGGACGTTCGATTGCCCGGACCGTGGGTGCTGCCATGGTCACCGGTGCCCTGTGGGCTGCCGTCGCCCGCTGGTTCGGCCCCCACCTCCTTGTCCTCCCGTATCTGACGTTCATGGCCATGGCGGTGGCGGTGGCGGTCACCGATCTCACCCATCGACTGGTGCCCCGTCGACTGGTCTACGCGGCGCTGGCACTGATCACTGTCGAGTTGATGGGAGTGTCGTTCCACGACCACAACTGGCACCATTTCGTTATCGCCGTCATTGGCGGAGCGATTGCCTTCGGCGCGTTCTTTCTGATCTGGTTCTTCGTCCCCCGGGGTATGGGCTTCGGCGACGTCCGACTGGCCGGCGTCATCGGTCTGACGGTTGGCTATCTCGGCCTCGTCCACGTCTATCTGGCGTTCCTGACTGGCTTTGTACTCGGCCTGCTGTTCGGCCTCGTGCTGATGATCGGCTCATCTTCGGGCCGCAAGACGCGCATTCCCTTCGCCCCGGCTCTGGTCGCCGGCGCCACTGTCGCCATCCTGTGGGGCGGGTCCATCGGTCAGCACCTGTTTCACACCGGGTCCTGAGCACGTGCTTCCGTCGATCCGATTCGATCCGGTCCATGGCCGGGGCGCCGATCTGCCATGGCGGTGGAGCCGCCCCGCCCCCGGTCTCCGGGACCCACGGCCGCCCCGAGTAGATTTGGTGTGATGCTGCGCTACCTGACCGCCGGAGAGTCCCATGGACGCGCCCTCGTGGTGATCCTCGAGGGCGTGCCGGCCGGACTTCTGATTACCGCCGAGGACATCCAGCGGGGGTTGTCCCGGCGGCGGCTGGGCTTCGGGCGTGGCCCGCGCATGCGGTTCGAAGTGGACGAGGTGAGCCTGGTCGGTGGAATCCGCCACGGTCGGACGATCGGCTCACCCATCGCCATCGAGATTGCCAACACCGAATGGCCGAAGTGGGAGGAGGAGATGTCTCCCGCCCCCGGCCTGCCATCCAAGGTGCTCACCCAGCCCCGCCCCGGGCACGCCGACCTGGCCGGAATGTTGAAGTACGGCCTCGATGACGCCCGCGACGTTCTCGAGCGAGCATCGGCCCGCGAGACGGCCGCCCGGGTGGCCGCCGGCACCGTCGCCAAACTCCTGCTGGCCCAGATCGGGGTCGACGTCCTGAGCCACATCGTCCAGATGGGGAAGGCCAAGGCCCATCCAGTGGCGCTACCCCGCATGGAGGACCTGGCCGCCATCGACGAGTCCCAAGTGCGCTGTATCGACCCGTCGGCCGAAAAGCGGATGGTGACGGCTATCAAGGCGGCCGCAAAGGCCGGCGACTCACTCGGCGGCGTGGCCGAGGTGATCGCCTACGGCGTGCCCGTCGGACTCGGCAGCCATGTTCACTGGGACCGTCGACTCGATGCGCTGCTCGCCCAGGCCCTCATGAGCATCCAGGCCATCAAAGCAGTGGAGATCGGCGAAGGGTCCGACGTGGCAGCCATGCTTGGCTCCGAGGCACACGACGCCATTCGGATGGCCGATCCACGTGCCGGTACTGATGCTGATGCCACCTCCGTCAAGAGCGGCGGCTACGTTCGGGACACCCACCGGGCCGGTGGTATCGAAGGGGGCATGAGCACGGGGGCCCCGATCGTGGCCCGCCTGTCGATGAAGCCTCTGGCCACGCTCAACCGCCCGACGTTGGGCACCGTCGACGTGGTGACGAAAGAGTCGACGGTGTCGTTCAAGGAGCGCACCGACGTGACCGCCGTGCCGGCCATGGGCGTAGTCGCCGAGACGATGACGGCTCTTGTTCTCGCCGACGAGGCATTGCGTAAGTTCGGTGGGGACTCGATCGACGAGTTCGTCCGGAACCATGCCGGCTACCTGGCCAACTTGGGTACAGCTCCGTCGGCCGCAGCACCGTTGGCCGATGGCTGACCGACTCGTGCTGGTGGGGATGATGGGCAGCGGCAAGTCGACGGTGGGCCGGCAGCTGGCCAGCCGCCTGGGCTGGGCCTTCCTCGACTCCGACGCCATGGTGGAGGCATCTACCGGGTCTACGGTGGCCGAGCTGTTCGACTCCGGCGGCGAGGCATCCTTTCGGGACGAAGAGTCCCGGGTTCTGGCCGAGGCGCTGGCCTCGAGCAGACCTGCCGTGGTTTCGGCTGCTGGCGGCAGTGTCTTGTCGGAAGCCAACCGAGCGATGCTCGCCACCCAGGCCATAGTGGTTTGGCTGCGGGCCGAGCCGCCGACGTTGGCTGCCAGGATCCGGCCTGGCGGTCACCGACCTCTGCTCGGGGCCGACCACGCCGGAGCTCTCGTCGAGTTAGATGCCGTGCGCCGTCCGTTCTACGAGGAGGTCGCCGATGTAGTCGTCGATGTGGACGACCTAGACGCTCCCCGGGTAGCTGACCGGATTCTGGCCCTCACCGCGTTCGAGCGGAGCCGACCGTGACCAGAGTGGTGCCGGTGGCGCTGGCCGACCGCTCGTACGAGGTGATGGTGGGCGATGGGATCCGGCACGAGCTCGGCCGGGTGATCGCCGAAGTGGTGCCGTCGGCCAGACGGGCCGTGGTGGTGACCCAGGAGGGGATCGGGATCGACGTCGACCCCGGACTGCCTGTCGACGTCGTCACCGTGCCCGACGGCGAGTCGGCCAAGTCGCTCGCCCAGGTGGAGGAATTGTGTCGGCTGTTTTCCCGGTCCGGCCTGAGCAGGGCTGATGTCGTGGTAGCCGTCGGTGGGGGCGTGGTCACTGATCTGACCGGCTTCGCCGCTGCGACGTTCCAGCGAGGAACCGCCTACGTGAACGTGGCCACGTCCCTGCTGGCGCAGGTGGACGCCGCCATCGGGGGTAAGACCGGTGTCAACATTCCCGAAGGCAAGAATCTGGTGGGAACCTTCTGGCAACCGAGTGCGGTGCTGTGCGACACCGGGACGCTCGTCAGCCTGCCGCCCCGCGAGTGGGCGTCAGGTCGGGGCGAGGTGGCCAAGTACGGCCTGCTCGGCATCGAGACCGGATTCGGCGGTGCCCCGACGGCCGACCTGCCGATTGACGAGCTGGTCGTCCGGTGTGCAGCAATCAAGGCTGACGTCGTGGTCTCTGACGAGCGCGAGGGAGACCGTCGGATGCTCCTCAACTACGGACACACCCTGGCCCATGCCCTTGAGGGCTCAGCCTTCGGCGACGACGGAACGGACCTCCGCCATGGCGAAGCGGTCGCCATCGGCCTGGTGTTCGCCGCGCTGTTGGCGCGCCGTTTGGGGCGCATTGATGACGCTCGGGTCCAACAGCACCGTCAGGTGGTCGCCGGCTTCGATCTCGCTGTTGCACTGCCTTCCGGCGGCGACCCTGAACTGCTGGTGTCTTTCATGGCCCGCGACAAGAAGGCGCAGGGCGACCTCACCTTCGTGCTCGACGGCCCCGCCGGCCTCGAGGTGGTCCGTGGCATCGACCGGGCCGACGTGGTCGCTACTCTGGCCTACATGGAGTCGAACCAGGCACGAGGTGATGCATGACCGCGACGGGGCTGGTGCTGCTGGTTTCAGGCCCGAACCTCAACTTGTTGGGGGAGCGTGAACCGGACGTCTACGGTACCGCCACCCTCGACGATCATGTAGCCGCCGCACAAGCGGCGGCGGAGAGCCTCGGCCTCACCTTGGAGCATGTCCAGTCCAACCACGAGGGTGACCTGGTAGAGGCGATCCAGGGGGCCCGGGGCCGGGCGATGGCCATCATCATCAACGCCGGGGCGCTATCGCATACGTCGTGGTCGATCCACGACGCCCTGGCATCCTTCGACGGCGCAGTGGTGGAATTGCACATCTCGAATCCGGCCGCTCGAGAGCCGTTCCGCCACACATCGACCATTGCCTCGGTGGCAGATGGCTGCATCGCCGGATTCGGGGGGCTGGGCTATCCGCTGGCGGTCGAGGCCGTCTCGCGCTTACTTGCCGCCCGCTCGTGAGGGACGGGACCGCCGTGCCTACTGTCGGCAACCTGTCGGCGCCGATGGCCCCACTATCGGTGGCAGGCCGACTCGACCGGGTGCGGTCCGCCCTTGCTGGCCAGATATCGGACGGCATCCTCCCCGATGCGCTGTTGGTCACGACTGCAGCCAACCTTCGCTGGCTCACCGGGTTCAACGGATCGGCAGGAGTGTTACTCGTTGGGCCTGAGCGCGCCGTGCTGGCCACCGACGGACGATACCGGATCCAGGCCGCTGATCAGTTGGCGGAGGCGGGGGCGGCCGACCAGGTCGAACTGTCGATCGGAGGCGTGCTGGCCCAGCGGGAGGCCCTGGTGTCCGGGGCTGCCGGTGCCATGGCGATAGGGCTCGAGGCAGGCAATGTGACGTGGTCGGCGGCTACCACCTGGGAGTCGGTCCTCGACCCGCTGCTGGTGGTGGCCACCCAGGGGATCGTCGAGGGCCTGCGGGTGGTGAAGGACGACGACGAGGTGGCCCGTATCGAGCGGGCCGCAGCCATCGCTGATTCCGCCCTCGATTCGGTCCTCCACCTGCTGGCTGACGTAGGAGACGGTTCGGTCCTGACCGAGTCGATGTTCGCGGCCGCACTCGACCACGCCATGCGCCTCGGCGGTGCTGAGGACCGGGCATTCGAGACCATCGTGGCCTCGGGGGAGAACTCGGCCAAGCCCCATGCCCGACCCGGCAGTCGGGTCATCCGGTTGGGGGATCCCGTGGTGGTCGACTTCGGCGCGACCTTCGACGGCTACCGCTCCGACATGACCCGTACCTTCTGCGTGGGTGGCGCACCGACGGGCGAGTTGGCCACCGTCTTCGACGTGGTGGCCTCCGCCCAGTCTGCCGGCACAGCCAAGGTCGGCCCCGGCGTGGTCACCGGCGACATCGACAAGGCCTGTCGGGAGCGCATCGCCGAGGCCGGCTGGGCCGAGCGGTTTGAACACGGTACCGGCCACGGGGTGGGCCTCGACATCCACGAAGGGCCTGCAGTCGGTGCTGGATCGACTGCTATCCTCCTGCCCGGCACCGTGGTCACGGTGGAACCCGGTGTGTACCTGCCCGATGTCGGCGGGGTGCGCATCGAGGACACCCTGGTCGTGACGGCGACCGGTTGTAGACCACTCACCCGTTTCCCGAAGGAAGTCGCAGTCTGATGTCCGTCTCCACCAACGATCTACGCAACGGCATGACCCTCAACCTGCCCGAGGGACTCTTCAACGTGATCGAGTTCCAGCACGTCAAGCCGGGCAAGGGCGGTGCCTTCGTGCGTACCAAGCTCAAGAACCAGCGGACCGGCGCCGTGATCGAGCGCACGTATCGGGCCGACGAGAAGCTCGAGCAGGCCATCATCGACAAGCGCGAGATGCAGTTCCTCTACCGCGACGGGTCCGAGTACGTCTTCATGGACACCCGCACCTACGACCAGCTCCAGGTGGAGACCGGGCTCCTGGGGGATGCCGCCAACTACTTGAAGGAGACCGACGACGCTGTCCTCGAGTTCTTCGGCGACGAGATCGTAGGCGTCGAACTGCCCGCCGCAGTCGAGTTGACCATTGCCGAAACCGAGCCCGGCCTCCAGGGCGACCGTGTGTCGGGCGCCCGCAAGCCGGCGACGCTGGAGACCGGCCTGGTCATCCAGGTGCCCCTCTTCGTCAACCCGGGCGAAAAGGTCCGGGTCGATACCCGTTCCGGCGAGTACCTGACCCGGGCCTGAGCCCAACCGCCTCGCCGATTGCCGGCTGGACACCCCACCCCATGACCGCCGACTCCGCACCTCGCCACCAATCCCGCGAACGGGCCCTGACCCTGCTGTACGAGGCGGACCTGAAGGGTGAACGCCCCGAGGACGTTCTCGCCGCGCTGCCCATGGGTCCCGACCCGTACGTCACCACGCTGGTGTCCGAAGTCGGCGCCCGTCACGAGGAGATCGACGCGTTGGTGGGAGAGGCGGCCATCGGCTGGGACCTCAACCGCATGGCCGTCGTCGACCGCAATGTACTCCGCCTGGCCACTGCCGAGCTCCTGGCCTGTGCGGACGTGCCCACCGCGGTCATCCTCAACGAGGCGGTGGAGCTGGCCGCCGCATTCTCCACCGATGACTCGGGGCGGTTCGTCAATGGGGTGCTAGCCACCGTCGCCACTCGTGTGCGCGGC
This sequence comes from Acidimicrobiaceae bacterium, assembly GCA_043784065.1. Classification (GTDB taxonomy): domain Bacteria; phylum Actinomycetota; class Acidimicrobiia; order Acidimicrobiales; family RAAP-2; genus Bog-756. Next base: position 1,087 of record JAYVYR010000234.1, on the reverse strand, counting down.
TGACCCAAGGCTGAGACAGGTGAGTGAGGTGGCAGGCGCGATCTTCGCCCTCGCGGTCGTGCTTGGGCAACATCATGACGATGGAGCGCGTCCCATGAGGTCTGAGTCGACCGAATGATGAGCAGGACCGCACGGGAATGGACTCACCTCCACCGGCGGTGTGCTGTCTTTCTTTCCCGAACTCCTGCCACGCCTTCGACGACGTGGGGCGCCCCATCTGCGCACCCCACACCGGTCGCCGAACGCATCCGGGGCATCTACGTCGTCCTGATCGGAATAGGGACGGTTCCGCAGGTGTTGAACGCGATGGCCACGCTATGACGACTTCCAACACTTCCGCCGACCTCACCGGACCGGAGGTAGGCGGAGGTCCGGATATTGTGCGGGACGCCTCGGCCAAGGGCATGCTGGCTGGCCTCGACCCCCATCTACGGCGCCTTGCCGTGGTGGTCGTACTCGGCAGCATCATGTCGATCCTCGACACCACCATCGTCAATGTGGCTATCCCTACCCTGGCCAAAGATTTCCGGGCGCCACTCTCCCAGGTCCAGTGGGTGTCGACCGGCTATCTGCTCGCTTTGGCCGTAACAATCCCGCTGACCGGGTGGGCCGTCGAGCGGTTCGGTTCCAAGCGGATGTGGATCGCCTCGCTGGCCTTGTTCCTGCTGGGCTCGGCGCTGTCCGGCGCGGCGTGGTCGATCCAGAGCCTCGTCGTCTTCCGGATCCTGCAGGGTGTCGGCGGCGGCATGATCATGCCCATCGGCCAGTCGATCATGGCCCAGGCCGCCGGTCCCCAGCGGATGGGCCGGGTGATGAGCCTGCTCGGCGTTCCGATGCTGCTCGGCCCCGTCCTCGGACCGGTGGTCGGTGGGCTGATCGTGGACAGTGTCTCGTGGCGGTGGATCTTCTACGTAAACATCCCAATCGGGATCGTCGCTATCGCCCTGGCTGCCAAAATACTCCCCGGCCACCAGAAGACCGACCGGGCCTACAGACTCGACATGCTCGGATTCGCACTTCTGTCACCCGGCCTCGGGCTGTTCGTCTATGGCCTTTCGCAGGCCGGTCAAGGGTCGCCGTCGAGCGT
>JAYVYR010000233.1:0-8995 GCA_043784065.1 Acidimicrobiaceae bacterium | reverse complement strand
GTGAGCGCCAACATGCGCATGGTCGATTTTCGCTCTACCGGTGACGTGACGGACGGGCTGCTCAAGGTTTGCCGGTGCGAGGCCTACCGTCGTCGTATGTGCCGCAATATTACGATCCTTCGGGGGCTCGAGCCTCCGGCCACCCCTGACGAGGTTGAGGCAGCCGCCCGGCAGTACGTGCGCAAGGTGGGCGGAGTGCAGGCGCCTTCGCCAGCCACGACCGAGGCATTCGAGAAGGCCGTTCGGGCCGTCACCCATGCCACGGCCGAGTTGCTCGCCGAACTACCGCTCCGGCGCAATCCGCCGGCAACGGTGCCGCCCCTGCACCGGAGGGTCGACGCTGTCGACTGAGTCGGCCTCAGACCCACAGGACAGGCTGACCGATCGCGCCTCTCAACCCGGCCCCCCTGGTCCGACTCCGCACCTCCGACCTACCGATTGCCCAGTTGTCCGTCCTCCAGATGGAACGTCCGGGTCAGCTCGACCGACTCAAGCATCCGCCGGTCGTGGGAGACCAGTACCAGGGTCCCGGTGAAGGACCCGAGCGCAGACTCGAGCTGCTCGATGGCCGGGAGGTCGAGGTGGTTGGTCGGCTCATCGAGAACCAGGAAGTTGACTCCCCGGGCCTGAAAGGTGGCAAGTTCGGCACGAGTTCGCTCGCCGGGTGACAAGGTGCTCGCCGGACGGGTGACCTGTTCGGCCTCGAGCCCGAACTTGGCCAGCAGCGACCGGGCCTCTGACACGGTCAGGTCGCAGCGGTCGCACACGGCACGGACCAGGTCTCGTGACCCACCGAGTAACCGACGGTCCTGGCCCAACATTCCGGTCACCACGCTGGGCCCGACCCACCGCTCACCCGCCATCAGAGGTTGGGTCCCGAGCAGTGCAGCCACCAGCGTCGACTTCCCCGTTCCGTTTGCACCGGTCAAGCCGAGGCGGTCTCCCCAGGCGATCTCGAGGTCGAGCGGTCCGAGGCGGAATGTGCCCCGTTCGACGAGCGCCCTGGTCAGCCGGACCACGACGTCACCGGCCCGGGCGGCCTCCTCGATGGTGAAACGGAGTTCCCATCCCTCCCACGGCTTCTCCACCTTTTCCAACGCGGCCAGTGCCCGCTCGGTGTTGCGAGCCTTGGAGGCCAGCTTTTCGGTGCGGTCGATGCGGAAGCCGCGCTGGGCCTTGTCGTTGTCCTTTGGCGAACGGGCCTCGCGGGCCACTCCCTTTGTCGCCCACTGCCGCTGGCGCTCGGCCCGGTCGTGCAGGTCGGATCTGTTCCGGTCATAGACGCCGAAAGCCTCCTCAGCGTGGCGCCGGGATGTGGCCCGCTCGGCCTGATAGCCGGACCATCCACCCCCGAAGTGGCGGGCCGTATGGTCGTGCTCGTCGAGTTCGAGGACGGTCGACACCGTCTGTTCGAGAAAGGCCCGGTCGTGGGAGACGATGACCATTCCCCCCTGCCGCCGGGCGATCCACGACTGCAACCGGACGAGGCCCGCAAAGTCGAGATCGTTGGTGGGCTCATCCAGCAGCGTCACCGAGAACCGTGACAGCTCGATGGCAGCCAGCGCCAACTTGGCCTCCTGACCGCCGGACAGTGCCGACGTCGCCCGATCGGCCAGCGCACTCCCCAGACCGAGGTCGTCGAGCATGGCATCGATGCGGGCGTCGAGGTCACCGGCCCCGATGGCCGTGAACCGTTCGAGGGCCACCTCATAGCGATACTCCGCCTCCCGGCCCCCGTCGGCCAGGCCGGCGGCGGCTGACGTCAACTCGTCTTCCGCCTCCCGGACCCCGGTGCGGCGGGTCAGTAGGGCCCGCACCGACTCACCCGGCACCTGTTGGTGCTCTTGGCTGAGGTAGCCGACGGTCGCTGACGGCGGATCGAGCGTCACCCTTCCTGCATCCGGCTCCAAGAGTCCGGCCAGCAGAAGGAGAAGCGTCGACTTGCCGACGCCGTTGGGGCCGGTCACCCCCACACAGGCTTCCGGACCGACGGTCAGCGAGACGTCGGCCAAGACGGTTCGCACGCCTCGGGCGAAGGACACGGACCGGGCCACCAGCGCGCCAGGCGACATCGGTTAGGGCTTCTCGCTCCCCACGACCCACATGGCGAAGAACTGGGAGCCGCCTCCGTAGGCTTGGCCGAGAGCCAACTTGGCCCCGTCGACCTGGTGTTCGCCGGCCTGGCCCCGCACCTGCATGGCCACCTCCAAGAAGCGGAGCATGCCCGACGCTCCGATCGGGTTCGACGACAGCACGCCGCCTGATGCATTCCAGGGGATGTCGCCGTCGAAGGCGGTGGCCCCCGCCTCGGTCAGCTTCCATCCGTCGCCCAGGTCGCAGAACCCAAGGTTCTCCAGCCACATCGGCTCGTACCAGCTGAACGGGACGTAGACCTCAGCACAGTCGAACTGCTGACGGGGGTTGGTGATCCCGGCCTGGGCGTACACATCGGCCGAGCAGTCGCGGCCCGCCTGCGGGTTGATCTGGTCGCGCCCGGCAAACATGGTCGGTTCCGAGCGCATGGCGGTGCCATGGATCCAAGCCGGCGGGTAGTGACCCGAGATGGAATCCTCAGCAGCCAGCACCATTGCTGCCGCACCGTCCGACGACGGGCAGGCTTCGAGGTAACGGAGGGGATCCCACAGCATCATCGAGTCCTCGACCATCTTCATGTCGATGTCGGCAAGATGGAGGTGAGCGTACGGGTTGCGCATGGCGTTCTGGCGGTCCTTGACCGCCACCATCCGACCGATGTGGTCCGGCGCGCCCGACCGGCGCATGTAGGCGCGTATGTGCGGCGCGAAGTACCCCCCCGCACCGGCCAACAGAGGCGCAGCAAAGGGCTGGGGCACCGATAGCGCCCACATGGCGTCCGAGTCGGACTGCTTCTCGTAGGCCACGGTCAGCACCCGCTTGTGGATGCCCGACTTGATCAGGTGGGCGGCCACCAGGGCCGTCGACCCGCCCACCGATCCGGCCGTATGGACCCGGATCATCGGCTTGCCCACCGCGCCGAGGGCCGGTGCCAGATAAATTTCCGGCATCATGTTGCCCTCGAACATGTCCGGGGCCTTGCCGATGACCACGGCATCGATGTCCGTCCAGGTCAGGTCGGCGTCGGCCAGGGCCATCTTGGCCGCCTCGCGGACCAGGCCGGCAATGGACACGTCGTCCCGCTTGGCCTTGTGGTGGGTCTGGCCCACCCCGATAACTGCACAGCGCTCTGCCATCACTCCCCCTCCAGGACGCATACGAGATTCTGTTGCAGACACGGGCCCGAGGTGGCATGGGCCACCGCCCGATCGGCCTGTCCGGCACGGATCCGACTGGCCGCTTCGCCGATCCGGATGAGGCCGGCCGACATCAGCGGGTTGGCCGCCAGCGGGCCACCCGACGGGTTGATGGACACCGAGTCGTCGAGGCCAAGGGCCGCTTTGATGATCAGTTCCTGATGGGCGAAGGGCGCGTGGATCTCGGCGATATCCACCTTGCCGTCGGCCACCCCGGCCACGTCGGCGGCCTTGGCCGTCGACGGCGACGACGTCAGGTCGCGAGCACCCAGCGAGTGGGTCTCGATCCGGTGATCGAAACCGGTGATCCACACCGGGCGCTCCGACCACTGTCGTGCCTTGTCCCCGGCGGCTATGACTACTGCGGCCGCACCGTCGGTGACCGGGGGCAACGCGTGGCGCCGCAACGGTGCCACCACGTACTCGTCCTGCAGCAGCACCTCGGACGAGATGTCGTTACGAACTTGCGCATTGGGATTGGACAGGGCATCCCGGCGGCTGCGCGAGGCCACGGCGGCGAAGTCGGCCTCCGTCGCCTTGCCCGAGTCGATGAGGGCGCGGGCCTGCAGGGCACTGAGGCTCACGATGTCCGGCCACAGCGGAGCCTCGTAGTAGGGGTCGAGTTGCAGGGTCAGGATCTCGTTCAGGTCGCCGAGCGACGAACGACCGAAGGAGTACACCAACGCCGCGTCGATTTCCCCTTCCTGGAGGAGTACCCACGCTTCGTACAAGGCCCAGGCGCCATCCATCTCCACGTGCGACTCGGCTCGAGGGGGCCACACCCCCACTGCGTCGAGGGCCATGACGAAGCTGAACGGGCCGCCGATGAGGTAGTCGGTCGAGCCCGAGCAGATGAAGTCGACATCGTCCTTGGTGATCCCGATGTTGCCGAAGACCTCGGCAATGACCGGATGCAGGCTCTCGGCCTCGTTGCGCTCGCTATCCCGGCGGACGTTCTTCGCCTGGGCGAACGAAGCGACGGATACGGGGCGGACGGTCCTTCCGGCGGCGCTCACAGGTACTCCTTGTAGGTGTCGTAGTCGGCGTCCGGCTCGCCGTTAGGCCGGAAGTACCTGACCGAAGCGAGGGACGGGATCAGCTCGGACTCGTCCACCCAGATCGCCTCGACCCGCATGCCCATGCGGATCTGGTCGGTCGGGATCTCCTGGATGAGCCCCATGAACGAGAGGTTGGCCCCGTCGAGCAGGATCTGGGCGCAGATGTAGGGGATCTCGATGGACTGGCCGGCGAACGGAACGTTGACCACGCAGTAGGTGGTGACTGTGCCGGAGTTCCCGAGCAGCACATCCTCGGTCGTCGGCACGCCGTCGGTCGGACACGTGCCGCGACTCGGTACGTAGACCTTGCCGCAGGAGCCGCACCGCTGTCCGAGAAACTCGCCGCGCTCGAGGCCATGGAGGAACTTCGATTGGGCGATTCCGGGGGTGAATTCGAAGTCGAGCCGGATCGGGGTGGCCAACATGGTCACCGGCCCCTGATCGGTCTCATCGGCCATCAGGAGGCACCTCCCTCGAGGACGAACGCCTCGATATCGGACATCGAGCCGATGCGCTCGCCTGCGGGTCGGAACTTGGCGGTGACCCGGACGCCGGTGGCCAACGCCTCCGGTCCAGGGGCGGCCACGGCATGGAGCATGCCGGTATCGGCGCCGTCGAGGGTGATCAGGGCCCAGGCGAAGGGCTCCTGCAGGGGATGCTTGCGCAGTGGGTGGGACACCCAGGCCCACGAGCCGATCACGCCGCCGGGGCCGACCTCGACCAACTCGCCGACGTCGTCGCTGGTGACGGGGTCGTACTCGGTCGGAGGCACGATGACCTTGCCGTCACTCCCGGTGGCTCCGACGAATCGACCTTCGCGCAAGGCGGTCAGGAAGGCACCGATGATCGGCCCCGTCGATCGTGCGTATGGATACTCGAGCCGGTGCTGCGCGTGCAGGACTTCGCTGTCGGCCATGCCGGACCTCTCCCTCGATAGCTCTGCGGACGGACATCCGAAATGTAGAACAGATTCCAGTTCTGCGCCTACCCGGACCGCGCTGTTGGGTGGGCGCGCCGGGCAGCGGAGTGATTCCAGCCAGCACGTGGAAGCTTGTCGGGCACTACCGTTCCACTATGGCCACTACCGACACCAGCAACAGCACCCGAGCCACGGCAACCGCCACGGCCACGGCCACCAGTGATGGCGGCGGGGCTCCGTCGCCGAAGCGACCCAACATCCTGCTGGTCCTGTCCGACCAAGAGCGCCAGCGGTCGTGGCTGCCGGCCGGCACGTCGCTGCCGTGGCGCGACCGGCTGCGGGCCGAGGGACTCGAGTTCACCGATTACTTCACCCACTCGTCCCCCTGTTCCCCCAGTCGGGCCAGCCTGTTTACCGGCCGGTACCTGGCGGGCCACGGCGTCCTCGATAACGTGATCATGCCTGAACACGATCAACTTCCCACCTCCACGCCCACCCTCGGATCGCTGTTGCAGGGCGCCGGGTACCGCTCCTCCTATATCGGCAAGTGGCACCTGTCGCATGCCGCCCAACCCGACATGGAGGCCTACGGCTTCGCCGACTGGGACGGGAACGACCGCCACTTCATGGGGTGGGCCGGGACCGGCGTCCATTTCGACCCGGTGATCGCCTCCAATGCCGCCCATTGGCTCACCGAGAACGCCGGACCGGCCAACCAGGGTGACGAACCCTGGTTTCTGACCGTGGCCCTGGTGAACCCCCACGACGTGATGTGGTTCCCCGTCGACCAGCCCGGCTACGAGGAGCAGCATCCGGCCGACGTGGCCAATATCAAGAAGGTCCTCGAGTCGGCGGCCTGGAAGGACGACGAGACCCTGCCCATCTACCGGGAGCCCTATCCCGAAGTGTGCGACACCCTGCCGGCCAACTTCGCCGACCCGCTGCACGCCAAGCCCGAGGCCCACCGCCAGTGGCGCTGGGACCAGCAGCACAGCCTGTGGGGCTACATCGACCCGTTGGACAAGTCATCGTGGCTCCGCCACCTCGACTACTACGTCCACCTCCACCACCTGGCCGACCAGAGCCTCGGCACCGTACTCGGCGCCCTCGAGGCGGCCGGAGGGTGGGACGACACCGTGATCATCTTCACTTCCGACCACGGCGACATGACCGGTTCCCACGGCCTGCGTTCGAAAGGACCGTTCGTCTACGACGAGATCATGCGGGTCCCCCTTTACGTGAAGGTCCCCGGCACCACCACGCCGGGCACGGTGACCTCGGCCCTGGGCTCCCACGTCGACCTGGCCGCCACCATCTGCTCGTTGGCCGGCGTCGAGCCGGCCACGGTGTCCGCCACGGTGCAGGGTGAGGACTTGACACCGGTGCTGGCCGAACCGGCCACGTCGGTGCGCGACCACATCCTGTTCGCCCAGGACTCGGCCCAGACGGCCAACCTCAACCAGGTCCGCTACGCGCTGCGTGGCTTCTACGACGGGACGACGAAGTACGCCCGCTACTACGGGATAGGTGGCGGCAAACCGGGCACCGGGTTGTGGGGTCGATCACCGGGCCGAAAGCTCTTCGACGTCGACTGCGCCTTCGACGACAACGACCACGAGTGGTACGACCACGGCACGGATCCCCACGAGCTGGAGAACCTGGCCAACGACACGGCCCGTGCCGGGGGCCTGCGAGACAACTACGAGCGCCTGCTCGCCTACGAACAGGAGTCGTTCGTCATACTTCCGTGACGGGCCCACCACGAGGAGTCAGGGTCCAGCGAACGTCGCCGCTCAGAGGAAGGCGCGGGCCGGGTCGCTGAGGTCGAGCAGTTCCTGGCGGATCGGGCCGGCGTCCTTGCCGGCCACCGCGAACCCGACGAGTGGGAACAGCAGGACCGACACCATGCCCGCGCCTACCAGCGCAGTGGCGTTGACCGGGAGCATGTGGTGGGTGGCCAGCCCGATCTGGGAGATGACCACGAGCAGGGGCAACGCAGTCGACTGGAGGATGCCGAGAGCGGCCCGTTGGCGCACTCCGAGGATGCGGACGTAGACGAAGAGGGCGGGCAGGCCCCGGACCACCAGGAACAGCCCGAGGTAGATGGGTACACGCTCCAAGGTCGACACGTTGGCGAACAGGTCCCGAGCATGGAACTCCATACCGCTGACCACGAAGAAGACCGGGATGAGGAAGCCGAACCCGATCGACTCGAGCCGGGGCTGCATGGCCTCGGCCTGCTCGCCGGAAAAGGCGATGCGAACGATCAGACCGGCGGCGAACGCGCCGAGCAGCACCTCGAGGCTGAGCGACGATGCCACCAACACCAGTCCCGTGATGAGCATGAGGACGATCCGCACCGGTCGCTGGGTGGACGTGCCGAGGTGGCGCTGCCGGGTCTCGACCAGCCGCGGCGGCTGCAGTCGCGAGGCCAGCAGAGCGATTCCGACGGCCAGGACCACGAACACGATCAGCAGGATCAACTCGGTGCCGGGGCTGGCCGCGCCGAGCAACACGGTCACGGCCACCACAGGGCCGAATTCCCCGGCGGTGCCGGCCCCGACCAGGAACTAACCGAATGGCGATTCGAGCATGTCCCGATCACGCAGCATGGGGAGCAGCGTGCCCAAGGCGGTAGTGGTGACCGACAGCCCGATCAGCAGGCTGGATACGACAAAGCCCGAGATCAGGAGCACGACTCCGATGACGAGGCCCAGGGCCAACGACACCAGCCTCCCGGCGATACCCCGATTGAGCGGGTGGCCGGCCAACTTGGGGAAGTCGATCTCGTAGCCGGCCATGAAGAAGAGGAAGCAGAGCCCGAGTGCCGACAGCCCGGTGACGAACTGGTCCAGGCTGGCCCCCTTCAGAACTTCGGGCCCGACCAGTACTCCGAGCAGCAGTTCGAACAGCACGCTCGGAATCCGCCAGCGACGCAGCCCCTCGGAGCACAGCGGTGCGATGGCCACCGCCAGCGCGATGACGGACAACGACGTGGCGCTCTCGCACGACATGGATCAAGCGCACGAGAGCGCGTCGGGGGGCGGTATCACCCGCCGGATCCGCACCAGACGGCCAGACGAGGCGCCGGCCCAGCAACCCGAGGGCGACGGCGCCTGAGAGGCGATGAGCGATCACGTAGCGCACCCCGCCAGCATCACGACCGAGGTGGTCGTCGGCACCACCCTGGTCCAGGTAGGTCTCCACCGGCGGCAGCGCGCCATGGTCGCGCAGGAGGTCGGCCGACGCACGGACACCTCGTCGATCTCGACCCGGAGTCCCCTACGATCGACCCGTGGACTGGATGGACGGGGAACAAGAGTTGCCTTGGACGGTAGAGACGCTGTCCGCCGACCTTGCCTCCCTCGGCGTACGACCCGGCTCGACACTGTTGTCGCACAGCTCGCTGTCCTCGATCGGCTACACCGCAGGTGGGGCGCACGCCGTGGTCCTGGCCCTGCTCGAGGTCCTCGGACCCGAGGGGACACTTGTCGTTCCCACCCACTCGGGCGAACTCTCCGACCCGGGTAGATGGGAACATCCTCCTGTGCCCGAGGCATGGTGGGACACGATCCGGGACCACATGCCGGCCTTTGACCCACGGCTGACCGCCACCCGCGACATGGGGGCCGTGCCCGACACCGTGCGGCACCTACCCGGCGCGTTGAGGAGCGACCATCCCGCATACTCGTTCAGCGCATTCGGGCCGGCAGCCGATGTGGTCACTG
>JAYVYR010000232.1:0-7998 GCA_043784065.1 Acidimicrobiaceae bacterium | reverse complement strand
AACATGAAGGGCTGCCTGTTCAGTGTGCAGGCGTGCCTTCCTGCGCTCGCTGCCTCCGGTCATGGGCGGGTGGTCGTCACATCCTCGATCACCGGACCCATGACGGGGGTTCCCGGTTGGACGCACTATGGCGCAAGCAAGGCGGCCCAGCTCGGCTTCGTCCGCGCTGCGGCCATGGAGTTGGCATCAGAGGGCATCACGGTGAATGCAGTCCTGCCAGGGACGATTCTCAGTGACGGACTGTTGAAGCTGGGCATGGACCTCGACGAAGTGGCGGCATCGATCCCGCTGAAGCGCATCGGAGACCCACGCGACATCGGCCAAGCAGTGCTCTTTCTTGCCAGCGACGCGGCTGGCTACATCACCGGCCAGACACTCGTCGTCGATGGAGGAGTAACCCTGATCGAGTAGCGGATCCCGCCAAGTGTTGGCGTGGCATGACGCCCTCAGTACGCGATAGGCGGCATCCTGACCTGAGCGGCGCCACTCCCCCGCTCCGGTGCCGGTTGGGGCTACCACCCTTGGGCCGGGACTTCCAACCTCCGGCGGTAGACGTTCGTCGTCCGGAGTTCGAACCCCGTCCGCAGGTACAGACGGTTAGCTGCCTGGCGGTCCGGCCTCGAGGTGAGGTCCACCGTCTTGGCACCAGCCGACGCCGCTCGGGCGACGGCTGCCGCCACCAGCGCCTCGCCTACACCGATACCCCGGGCCGTGTCGTCGACCACCACGTCCTCGATCCAGGACCGGACACCGGTGGGGATGCGGAATACCGCCAAGGTGAGTGAGCCGATGATGCGGCCGGCGACGTCGCGGGCAATGAACAGGATGCTGGCCTCGGAGTCGACGATGGCGCTGAGCTCCGAGCGGCTGGTGACAGCCGACGAGGACGACAGCTGAGGGATCAGGCGGGTGAAGGCCTCGACCAATTCGTCGGTGACCTCGAGGGCCTCCGAGACGACAACAGGAGCGGGCGCGGAATCAGCGGCGTCGGTCACGGGTGGCGAGTGTAGCCAGGGCGCCGGCGCCGCCCAAGGGGAGCCAGAACTCCTGGTCCGGAACTCAGTGTTTGTCGGGGTCGCCTCGCCACACTGGCGAGCGCACCGAGTCGTAGAGGACCTCGATGGGGTCGCCCCGCAGCGCGGAAAATACGTGGTCGCCCCAACGCTCGGCGCCGGCCAACGGGATGGGGAGGGCGTCTAGAGGGAACCACCCGACATCGGCGCACTCGAGGGGGTGGGCCTTCAGCTCGCCTCCGATAGGCCGGCACTGGAAGACGAGCGAATAGAGCGGGATACGGCTCATGCCGACACGGAGGCCGTCGAGCACGGCGATGAGCCGCACCACTTCGACCTCGATGCCGGTCTCCTCCTGGACTTCTTTGACCACCACCTCGGCTGCCGAGTAGCCGACGTCTGCCCAACCCGTCGGGTAGAGCCAGATGCCGGAGTCAGACCGCTGGACGAGCAAGATCTCGCCCTTGTCGTTGCCTACTGCTGCACCGACAGCCACCTTCGGGGTCACGTAGCCGGGCACACCCTTGCCGACCGACTCGAGCCAGTCGTGGACGACCCCGTTCACGTCTTCTGCTCCGTCGTTGCCTTCGATGGCCATCTTGATGTCGGCGGCCACGTGGAGGACCTCTTCGAAGCGCTCCTGCTCGTAGAGAGACTCGGTGAAGCCCAGTCCGGTCCGGGCGATGCCGGCCAGGGCCTCGCTCCACCGCAGCAACTGCTTGACGGTGGGGATGCCCTCGTCGGACGGATCGGTGGTGGGGATGGAGTCCACGGGAGTGACGATACCGCACCATCCCCGCCGATCGTCCGGTTTCGGGCAGAATGGGATGTGGCCGTTCGCGATGACTGTCGTCATTACATCATGCAGACCACGGTGCGCGAAGAGAAGCTCGAGAAGTGCCGGGTGGGCGCCAACGAGCAGATCCCGTTCGCCTGCCCCGAGGGCTGCCTCTTCTATGAGCCGCGCAAGGTATCCGGCGCCGGGTGGACCGTCCGGAACCCGGACGACCCCCAAGACTGATCACGCAGCCCGAGGGCCGACGGCGTTCAGCTCTCGACGATGTCGCCCAAGAGGTCGACGCCGACCCCTTCAGCCCGGAGCCACTCGAGTGCATCGTCCACCACTCCGGCGTCGCCGTCGAGCTCGCAGACGATCCACCCGCCCTGCTCGCCGACGTCGGCCTTGCGGATGTTCGGCACCACGGCGAACTGCTCGGTCATCCGGGCGATGACCGGCTCACGGACCAACTCCTCGGGAAATGTCAGCCTCACCCGGACTCCGATCATGGTGCCTCCTCGGTCATGTGGTGCCCGCCGGTGGCGAGCGACTGGTTGAGATTGCCCGATCGGAACCCGTCGAGGTCGACGGTGACGTAGCGGTAGCCGGCGGCGTGCACGGCGGCGCTTACCTCGTCGCGGCGCGCCACCACTTCGGTCAGGTCCTCTGCGGGCACCTCGATGCGGGCCGTGTCGTCGTAGTGGCGGACGCGCAATTGACGGAAGCCGAGGGCCCGCAGGCCGGACTCGGCCCGGGCCACGGAGTCGAGGGTGGTGAAGGTCACCCGCGTACCGTAGGGCACCCGGGAGGCCAGGCAGGCGGCGGCGGGCTTGTCCCAGGTGCGCAGGCCCAGCCGGCGGGACCAGGAGCGCACGTCCGATTTGGTGAATCCGGCGGCCACTAAGGGAAAGACGGCGCCGCGCTCGGCGGCTGCGGCCTGCCCGGGCCGGTGGTCGGACAGGTCGTCGAGGTTCACCCCCAGGACCACGGTGGCACCTGGGCCCGCTGCGGCCGTGACCGGGCCGAGGGCGGCCATGAGCGATGCCTTGCAGTGGTAGCAGCGGCTGCCGTCATTGGCGGCGTAGGCCGGGTCGGCCAGCTCGTCCGTGGTCACCTCGAGGTGGCGGAGGCCCCATTCGATGGCCAGCGCCCGGCAGTCGTCCCGCTCCTCGGGCGCGAGGGAGGGAGAGACGGCGGTCACGCACAGGACTCGGTCGGCACCGAGGGTGTCGGTCGCCACTTTGGCCACGAACGACGAATCGGCGCCGCCGCTGAACGCCACGACCACCTCGCCCAAGCTGCGCAAGGTGTTCTGGAGGGCGGCGAGTCCGGTCAGTCCCGACGGAGCAACCAGTTCGGTCGCTCCGGACCCGCTGTCGGTCACGACATGCTCGCCGACGGCTTCCACCGCAACGCCGACCGCCGCGCCTACCGCCGAGGTCATGCCTCGGGGACGATCTGGGCCAGCACGTCCTCGATGGGCGCCACCATGCCGGTCAGGAAGGAGCCGAACTCGGCGAAGCGGGCCGAGCCCTCATCGAAGCGCATGGTGTACACACACTCCTTGAGGTCGTCGGGGTGCACGCCGAAGAGGGTGACGCCCCACTCCCAATCGTCGATACCGGTCGAGCCGGTGATGACCTGGACGATGCGTCCGGCGAACTTCCGCCCGGCAGCCCCGTGCCCGTACATCATCTCCTTGCGTTCGTCGAAGGGGAGGCTGAACCAGTTCGAGCCCTCGACGTCGCCCCGGCGTTTGGACATCGGGTAGAAGCAGAACGCGGTCATCCCGTCGGGCGGGAGTTGCGGGTAGAGGCGCTTCTGCTTCATCTCGTCGGGAACACCGGCGGCGTATTCGGACACTTCGGTAAGCGACACGTAGGAGTCGACCACGACCAGTCCGGCGGCCTGCAGGTCGGACTGGAGCCGACGCAGTCGCCACAGATCGGAGGCCAGGGCCATGACGCAGAGGTCGGCCTTGTGGCCCAACATGGCCACGGTCACCACCTGGACATCGTCGGCCTGGGCATCCTTGACGGCCTGCACTATCGACTCGGGGTGGCATCGGGGCCCTCCTCCGGGGCCAGGTGCTTCGGCAATCTTGCAGAAGAGGTGGAGCACACCACATCCGACGGTGGGGGCAAGGGGATCGGTCACGCCTCCAGTGTAGGGAAACAAACGAAGGGCGCCCCCCGTGGGGACGCCCTTCGTCGGATACTGCTGGTCGAGGTGTCGACCTCGATTGCGTGTGACGAACTAGAAGTCGTCCATGCCCCCCGGCATCGCCGAGCCGCCCTCGTCGGGCTTGTCCACGATGACAGCCTCGGTGGTGAGGAACAGGGCGGCAATGGAAGCCGCGTTCTGCAGTGCCGACCGAGTCACCTTGACGGCGTCGATCACGCCCTCCTTGAACATGTCGACATACTCGCCCGTGGCAGCGTTGAGGCCCTCGCTGGGCTTCTTGAGGTTGCGCACCTTGTCGACGATGACCCCGCCTTCGAGGCCGGCATTGACGGCGATCTGCTTCAGGGGCTCCTCGACGGCCTTGGCCACGATGCGGGCACCGGTGGCCTCGTCGCCCTCAAGCTTGTCGGCAGCCTCGAGCACGGCGGCCTGCGAGCGGAGCAGGGCCACCCCACCGCCGGGCACCACGCCCTCTTCGATGGCCGCCTTGGTGGTGGAGACAGCATCCTCGATGCGGTGCTTCTTCTCCTTGAGCTCCACCTCGGTGGCGGCGCCGACCTTGATGACGGCGACTCCGCCGGACAACTTGGCCAGGCGCTCTTGGAGCTTCTCGCGGTCGTAGTCCGAGTCGGTGTTCTCGATCTCGGCCTTGATCTGGGCGATCCGGCCTTTGACCTCGTCGTGACTTCCGCCACCTTCGACGATGGTGGTCTCGTCCTTGGTCACCACGATCTTGCGGGCGGTGCCGAGCAGCTCGATCCCGACGCTCTCCAGCTTCAGGCCGATCTCCTCGGTGACGACCTGGGCGCCGGTGAGGATGGCGATGTCCTGGAGCATGGCCTTGCGACGCTCGCCGAAGCCGGGGGCCTTGACCGAGACGCTCTTGAAGGTGCCGCGGATCTTGTTGACCACCAAGGTGGCCAGGGCCTCGCCCTCGAGGTCCTCGGCGATGATCACCAGCGGCTTGCCCGACTGCATGACCTTTTCGAGGATCGGCAGCAGGTCGCGCACGGCGGTGATCTTCGAGCCGACGAGCAGCACATAGGAGTCCTCGAGGACAGCCTCCATACGCTCGGGATCGGTCACGAAGTAGGGGGAGATGTAGCCCTTGTCGAAGCGCATGCCCTCGACCAGGTCCATGTCCATGCCGAAGGTCTGGGACTCCTCGACGGTGATGACCCCGTCCTTGCCGACCTTGTCGATGGCCTCGGAAATCATCTCGCCGATCTCGGTGTCAGCGGCCGAGATGGACGCCACCTGGGCGATCTGGCCCTTGGAGTCGGTCTCCTTGGCGATGGCCCGGAGGGAAGCCACGGCGGCCTCGACGCCGGCCTCGATCCCCTTCTTCAGACCCATCGGGTTGGCGCCGGCGGCTACGTTGCGCAGGCCCTCGTGGACCATGGCCCAGGCCAACACGGTGGCGGTCGTGGTGCCGTCACCGGCGACATCGTCAGTCTTCTTGGCGACTTCTTTGACCAGTTCGGCGCCGATGCGCTCGAACGGGTCCTCGAGGTCGATGTCCTTGGCGATGGACACGCCGTCGTTGGTGATGGTGGGGGCGCCCCATTTCTTGTCCAGGACGACGTTGCGGCCTTTCGGGCCGAGAGTGACGCGGACTGCGTCAGCGAGCTTGTTCATGCCGCTCTCGAGGGCCCGGCGGGCCTCCTCGTCGAACGCGATGAGCTTGGCCATCAGGTGTTCCTCCGTGATCGTTGGCACTCGTAGGTGTCGAGTGCCAATAGCAAACCACGTGGGAGGCGCTGGCGCAACAGCGCCCCTGCCCCCCGGGTCGGCACACTCTCTACCCGCAGGCGTCAGCCTCGGGCGCCCGCCCGGTTGAGCCAGCCCTCGAACAGGGCCCGGGACAGCCCGTCCGGACCCCGACCCCGGGCGTCAAATCCGGCGTGGAGCGCCTCGACATCGGCATCGGTCAGTGCAGCCTGCTCCCGGGCATCGCCGATCCAACTGTCCACTACGGCCAGGGTGACCTCAGGATGGAACTGAACCCCGGTGTGGGGGCCAGCCACGAACGCATGGAGCGAGACATCGGTGGTGGCCAGCGGCTCGGCCCCCGGGGGGCAGGTGAATGCGTCATGGTGCCAGTCCAGCCACGGCCCAGCCGGAATGCGGGAGGCATCGGCGGTGTCGAGTAGCCGCCAGCCGATCTCCGGGCGCGACGCTCGAACCACGGTTCCACCCAACACCTCGGCCAGGAGCTGGCCCCCGAAACACACCCCGAGCACGGGCACGTCCGCCTCGACAGCCCGGGCCACGAGGCTGCGTTCCGGCTCGATCCAGGAGATTCCGGCATCGGGTACGGACTCGACGGAACCCATCACGACCAGGAGGTCGAATGACCCGTCGTCAGGCAGCCCTGAAGCACCGTGGTCGGCCCGGTGGGCTGACACCTCCAAGCCGAGCCCGGTGGCGAAGGCGCCGAGCACGCCCGGCACGTCGGTGGCGCTGTGCTGGAGGAAGGCGATCCGCAGGAACATGGTGACCATCCTGCCCGGTCGGTCCCGCCCGGACCATCGATCGCGATGCCGACGGCCTGCTTCTACCGGATCAGCTGGCCTGCGCTCGCACGGTGCAGTGCTCGGCCAGCTCGGGCCACTTCGCCCAGGCCTCCTTCAGGTAGCGGCTGGCCAGCTGCCTCGAAAAGGCGAAGGCCTCGCCGATCTGGACGGCGGACATGTCGTTGTCGAGGCCGACGGCCACCAGGGCCAGTCGGAACCGGTGCCGGGACGACTCGAATTCGGCCACGCCGTCACTCATGTTCCGGCGAGCGGTGCCCCCGATCGCCGGAGCCAGGATCTCCATGACTAGGCCGGCTTCGACGGTGGCCATGCCGCCGCCATAGCCGGCGATGTCGTCGGCCAGGATCTGCTGGAGGCGCAGCCCGGCGTCGCGGCGGGCCGTCAAGGCGGCACACACCTCGACCTCGTAGATGCTCAGTTCGTATCGGACGTTCGTCGCACGACCATCTCCACGTCGTGCCTCGAGTTCCTGGACCCACTGGTCGATTCTGGCCAGTCCTGCCTTGAGTCCGGCGTCGAAGCCTTGCGGCTCCGACCGGTCCGCCGGCCGGCACGGTCGATACTGGGCCCGCTGCCCCTCGACATAGGGAGCGGCAGCCTCGAGGTCGGGAAGACCGTCGACGGCGTGGAAGCCCCACGCTCCGTCATCGAGCAGCGAGACTTCGGCGTCAGCGGCCCGGGCCGGGCGTTCGTTGCGCAGCACCGTAGGAATCCGTCTCATCGGGATGCCTCGAGCTTCGGTCCATGGTCATCAGTGGCGGTGCTTGTGCTCATCGGCAACCTCCGCATCCTCTCCTGCTCGTCTCTCCTGTCGACCGTCCCTACCGGTACGATCAAGAAGCTTCAGATGGCATTGATGGCGCGCGCGTGTTGTAAGGCTGTTGCAACAGTGGTTGCGAACTCCTGGCCAGACGCATGTGGCTGGGCAGCAGTAGACGGAATTGTGAACAGCGGCGGGTGATGGGGACGACAGTGCCCGGCCCTGGACGACGGGTGGGGAGAAATGGGGAAGATGGACGTCCGGCTGCTCGGGCCGCTCGAGGTGGAGCGGGACGGCGAGGTGCTCAATCTCGGCGGTCGCCGCCAGCGGGCGGTGCTCGCCCTGCTTGTCATGCATGTCGGCGAGGTCCTGTCGACCGATCGGATCGTCGAGGAGATCTGGGCCGACGATCCACCCCCGTCGGCCACCCGTACCGTCCACTCCTACGTGTCGCGGTTGCGGGGGATTCTGCGCGATCTCGCCGGCGACGATGTGCTCATCCGACGTGAGCCGGGCTACATCCTGAGGCTCGATCCCATGGCCGTGGACACCGTCCGCTTCGAGCGTCTGGTTGATTCGGCCGTTGAGATCCTCAACGCCGGCGACCCGACGGCGGCCGACGAGACGTTGCAGGTTGCGCTGAGCCTGTGGCGGGGTGAGGCGCTGGCCGACTTCGCCTATGAGTCGTTCGCGGCGACCGAGTCGCAACGACTCGACGGACGCCGC
>JAYVYR010000231.1:0-11764 GCA_043784065.1 Acidimicrobiaceae bacterium | reverse complement strand
AGCGTTGGAGCCTGGCATCCGAGCCCGGGCTCGCGCCCTGGTCGACCGCATCGAGCCGGGTGTGCCGGTCGATGTCGTGCGTGATCTGGCCGTGCCGCTGCCCCTCCAGGTCATCAGTGATCTGCTGGGCGTGCCCGAGGATCAGTGGCCGACGTTCTTCCGATGGTCGGAGGCGGTCATCCCGGGAGCGACGGATTGGCCGGAAGAGGAACGAGCTCGGCTGAGTGGAGACATGGTCAACTACCTCCTGGTAGCGGCTGCTGATCGACGGGCATCACCACGTGACGACATCATTTCTGAGCTGGGTGCAGCCGAGGTCGACGGCGACCGGCTGTCCGATGCAGAACTTGGAATGTTTTTGGTGCAGCTGCTCGTCGCAGGTAACGAGACCACCCGCAACATGATGTCGGGCGGATTGATCGGGTTTGCCGAACACCCAGGTCAGTGGGAGTCCCTAGTCCAGCGATCCGATGGCGGGGTGATTCGGGCGCTTCCTATCGCCGTCGAGGAGATGTTGCGTTGGACGACCCCGGTCGTGGCCTTCATGCGCACGACGACCCGACAGGTCACCCTCGCTGGCCGCCAGCTCGATGCTGGCGATCCGGTGCTCATGCTGTATGCCTCAGCCAATCGCGACGAAAAAGCGTTCGGGCCCACTGCCGCCACCTTCGATGCGGCCCGGGACCCCAATCCACAGGTCGCCTTCGGATTCGGCGCCCATTTCTGCATTGGAGCCGTGTTGGCGCGGGTAGAGGGACGGATCCTGCTCGAGGAGCTCCTGGCCAGATTCGGTGCAGTGCAGATGGCCGGTGACGTGGTCAGAACGGCGTCACCTGTCATCGCCGGCGTGAAGTCTGCGCCGGTGGTATTCGCAGGCCGCTGACCGGCATCGTCAGCGCACTGCTGCATCAGGCCGATGGCCCGGATGCATCGTCGACTCCTTGGTCAGGTCCTTTGCGCTCGGCTTGACCATGTGAATCGTCGGGGTACCCCCTCCCGCCAATCCGCCGATAGAGATGTTCCCACTCCCCACTTCGGACGCTGATGTCCTCTGCTGCAACCCGTTCGGATTGTCGGCGCGCCACTCTCTTACGTTCGCCTGCGTCCAGTAGCTGCTCAAGCGCCGCTTCCCAAGCTGCCGGAGTCTGGTCCTCGAGCGAGGTTCCCGCCAGCGACCCGCAATTGAAGCGGACGTATTCGGGGCTCGGACTGGCTACGAATGGGACACCGCAGGCGGCGTACTCCATACCCTTCAATGCCGACTTGGCCCGGTTGTAGTCACGCGCCTCGAGCGGCACCAGGCCGATGTCGATCCCCGCCATCGGCCGGGACGCGGCGAAGTCGACCCACGCCCGACCCTCCCGGGTAATCACCCGACCGGGGTCAACGCCCGTCAAGTCGGCGAAGGCGGGATGGGTGGGATGTGCTCCGATGTGCACGATCTGGAGATCGTGGCGATCGAGGAACGGCCCGAGCCAAGCCCGGAGTATGCCGAGGTCCTCTGCATGACCACTCAACGAGCCCACATAGCCGATAACCGGGCCATCGGTCACGTCCTCTGGTCCGCCCCATCGCTCCATGTCGATCGGATTCGGTAGCACCACGGTCTCGTGGTGCCCGGGCCATGCTCCGATGCGTTCAGCCAGAAATGGTGTGCTGACCGTGACGACATTGCTGGCGCAAAGTGCCATCCGGAGCCGATCGAGCCAGATCGACCATCCATCGTCCTGCGACGCAACGTTGCTCGCCTGGAGATCCCACATCCAGTCGTCGACATCGACCACAACTATTTGGCCGAACTGGCGCGCGCCTTCGACAATCCCGACCCACTCCGTGCCCACACCTGGCTGGACGACCAGGATGTCGATGTCCTGGACGATGGTGTTGCCGGGCAGAGCGGCGAAGACCTCCCCGCTAGGCGCTGACACGATGGCGCTGCCCACAAAGCACTCGTGGCCCGCATCGGTGAGCGCTCGAGCAGGTAGGGCTAGGCGGTAGTGCGAAGGTGCAAGGTGGGGAGCATGGGAGATGAAAGCGATGCGAAGGCGGTCGGACGGGGTTGACGCTGATCTTTTCCGCACGGACGGCAGCTCGAACGAACTCTGACGGCCATCGGACGACGACGACCCGAACGACGACGTGACCATGAGCCGAATGCTAGGGGTCTCTCCTGGTGCACGCAGATCGCTGGGTCCGATGATCACGTTTCGCTGGTATCTGCGAGGAGTCAGACGAGGTCCATCTGAATCCTGCCGGTCCGTCTACTTTGCGTCCACTGTGCATCAGTGATGCGTGAGTGATGCGTGAGTGATGCGTCAGAGGGGGAGAACGGTGAAGGCAGACTGACCCGTGGTCGGCGGGCGGCCCTGTCCGACGGTGTCGGCCACCCCGTTAGCCCCGACCGCCGAGGCGAAGACCGTGAAGGGAGCGCCGGCGGTCGGCACGGGAATCGAAATGGTCCACGTCGTGCTGGTGGCGCCAGGCGTGGCCAGGACGGCCGTGTTGACGGCAATTCCGGGACCGTAGGTACTCGATGACTGGTCGTACCACCGGGCGCCGCTGGCCACTCCCCGTTCAACTTCGACGGTGACTGACGACACGCCATCCGCAGCCGATGCCGTCCCGGAGATCACCAAGTTGGGCCCGGGGTTGGGAACCGATGAACCAGACGCCGGCGAGGTGATGCCAGTGGTGGGTGTCGATCCATTCCCGCCACCGGGAGCGAAGTCGTAGAGGAAGCCGTCGCCTCCCACGAAGTACAGGTTTCCGTTATGGTCCGCCACGGAGGAGTTGAGGAAGCTGCCGGTCTTGTAGGCGTAGAGCGAAGGGTTGACCAGCGTGCCACTGTTGAGGCTGATCAGGTGGAATACCCCGTTGAAGGTGCCGTAGCCCACGACCTGCTGGCCGGCTGGTCCCACGATGGCGGGCGCGGTGTTGATCAGGTTCTTTCCCTCGTTGCGCTGCCACAACAACGCGCCGGTCATTGCGTTGACGGCGTAGACCTCACCGGAGGTGGCGAAGACCAGTGTGCTGCCACTCAGGGCGGGGGTGGTGTCCGCATTGGTCTGCACCACCGGCAACCCAGGCCCGTTACCTCCGAAGTTCCACGACCAGAGCAGTTGGCCGGTGGTCAGGTCGAGGGCGTAGAGGATCCCGTCCTTGCCGTCTACGTAAGCGGCCCCGTCGGCGAACCCGTTGACCCCAGGGGCTGAAGTTGTGACGCCGGCGCCGACATCCCAGTCGGCGCCCTGAAGGGTCTGGAAGTGCCACACCACGACCCCGGTGATGGCGTCGACGGCGTACACCTGAGCGTCGGGATCCTTCGAGCCCCAGAGCAAGAGGCCCTCACCATGGGCCGAGACGGCATAGCTGAGTGGATCCCATGCGCCAGAGGCGACCCCGACTGGGTAGCCCTTGAACTTGAAGAGATTCTGGGAAAGGCAGGTGCCCTCGGCGAACGCGTACATCAACCCATGCCCGGTGGGACCATTGCCCACCGCAGGGAGGTAGATCGTGGTTGTGCCCCCTGGGGGGGTGCCGATGACCGGTGTCCCCTGGATCCCACCCTTGACGGCTGCTGTGCACACGGTGGCGCCGGTGGCTGCGTTGAGTTTGTACATGAATCCCGATTTGGTGGCGACCCATACGTTGTTGCCCTCGACCAGCGGGCTGCTGTAGACGGATACACCGAGATTGTCGGACCAGACAATCTGTCCGGTGTCGGCGTCGACCGCTGTGAAGTACCCGCTCAGATTGCCGACATAGGCCAGTGTGCGCCCAAGCGTGGTGTTGTGGGCGATCACCGGCGATGACACGCTGGTCCCTACCGGCACCATCCACCGGACGCCCAGGGTGGCGGCGTTTGCGGTGGAGATACCTGGATCTGCGCTGGTACCGGCCAGATCCGTCGAGTTGTGGAACACCGGCCAGTCGTAGGACGTCGGTGTAGCGGCGCCAGTCGAGGCCGCGCCAGCCAGTCCGGCAACTGCGGTCAGAGTGGCCATCAGGCTGACGGCGACACGGGACCGCTGTGAAGCGAGCTTCATGAACATAGATTCCCTACCCCCTCAGATAGTTAGATGAGTCTCTCATCGGCTGGACGCGCCGGTCAAGGTCAACCGTGCTTCTGCGCTGGCATGGGCCACCGAGTTCAGTCCGGTAGTCGGATTCGAATGGTCTGCACGGTGTCGTGCTGGCTGTCGTTCACCGGTGTCGCGCGGGCCTGCGTTCTGGCCGCACCTGAGGCGACGGACGATGTCGTAAGGTACGCGGTTGAACGGGATGGGGAGCGTGCACATGACGGCTGTCGGGGAAGTCTGAACTATCCAGGTATGGTGCATCGGTTCCTCGACCAGATCTGGTACCCGCCGGCCAATCCCTCGGGACTGACCGAACTTGAGGTGTCCGCCGGAAGGGTCCTCGGGCAGGGCCGTGGGCCTTCGCTCATTCCTGATCCGACCACTCACCCGATCGCAGCTCTGCGTGATCTGGCGCGAACCCTGCTAGCCAGTCCACCCTGCGTGATCGCGTTTTCGGGCGGTCGGGACTCGTCAGCCCTGCTCGCCGAGTTCGTCGGGGTCGCCCGCCGCGAAGGACTGGACGAGCCCATTGCGGCAACGGCACGCTGGGACGATGACGATGCCAGCGACGAATCGAGCTGGCAGGAACACGTCGTTCGCACCGTGGGTGTTGCGAACTGGGAGATCGTCCGACCGGGTAACGACCTTGACCTGTTGGGTCCTCAGGCGACAGGTGCACTGGAACAGGTGGGACTGATGTGGCCAGCGCCGGCTTATGTGAATCTGCCCTTGATCCGACTGGCAGCGGGGGGTTCGTTCGTCTCCGGAGAGGGCGGCGACGAGGCATTCGGTCTGTGGGAGTACGAGCCGCTGTGGTCGGCGCTCCGGGCCTACCGGCTACCGCGCTTATCCGAATTGCGCGGACTCGCTCTCGGGTGCTCACCCCGATCCGTGCGTCGACGACGGTGGGCCGGGCATCTCCCTCAGTTCGAGACCTGGCTCCGTCCCGAGGCCCGGAGCCGATTGGTCGACGCGGTAGCGGATGAGTACGCCGGCGAGCCCATGCGATGGGACGATTACCTGGCCTACGGCCGTCGAAGCCGAGCCCGGGAACGTACCGAGGAGACGTTGGGCCAACTGTGCTCGATGCACGGCACCCGGTTTGCCGCGCCGTTCCTCGAGCGGACGTTCCTTGCCGCGCTCGGGGCATGGGGAGGAGCATTCGGTAAGGGCGACCGGACCGCGGTTATGACCGCTCTCTTTGCCGACGTACTACCAGGCCCGGTGATGGCCAGGACCAGCAAGGCGACGTTCGGCGGGGTGTTCTGGGGCCCATCGAGCCGACGATTCGCCAATTCATGGGACGGATCGGGCTTCGACGACTCAATGGTCGACGCGGATGCACTTCGCCGAGCTTGGCTCGACCCGGTACCGATCTTCGCGTCGGCTCTGCCACTTCACGCTGCATGGTTGCACCACCACACTCAGCGAGCAGGTGATGCCTCCAGTGGATAGCTGGCCTGCTCGATATCATGTGAAGCCTCGCCACGCCTAGCGCCGGCGGCAAATCATGCAGTACCGTCGGGTCATGGCTCAAGGGGCGAATTCCGGGCAATTGAGTTCCACGAAGGTCGTTGAGCCGCCAGTGCTGACGGGCGCACGCATGCGACTTGCCGCCGGCACTTTCCTGGCTTCTGCGGCAGGCTTTGCCGGCCTCGTGGGACTGGCTCCGTCTGCATCGTCGTCGGTGTCTGCGCCGGTGTGGCCCGTGCTGGTCACCAACGTCAGTGTCAACACCGTCGACGTCATCGGTCCGACGGGAACCATCGCTCTCAAGGTCGGGACTTCGCCTTCCGGGGTCGCCGTCACTCCTGACGGCAAGTACGCCTATGTCGTCGACCGCGGCGCCAAAGCCCTCAGCGTCATTGTTGGCCCAGGTACCTCCAGCCCCACAGTGGCGGCCACCACGGTGCCGCTGGGCTCCAAGCCGGTCTCGATCGCCATCACTCCCGACGGCAATTACGCCTATGTACCCAATGCCTTCGACAACACGGTGACAGTCGTCGGTGGCGTCGATACGCCGACGCCGACAGTGCTCACGACTCTCCACGTCGGGAGCCAGCCCATCGGTGTGGCCATTACCCCGGATGGCAAGTACGCCTACATCGCCAATGCGGGAGCCGACTCCTTGAGCGTGATCGACAACGCTGAGTCGGCGACGCCGACCGTCTCCTCGACGATGCTCATCGTGGGGACGAATCCGGCCCTTCCTGTAGTCACGCCCGATGGGAAGTACCTCTATGTAGCCACCACCGCCCTGAACCGGATTGCAGTGGTCGACAACGCCGACTCGCCCAACCCGAGCGTCTCGCCGACGACGTTGCCGGTCGGATCGGGACCGATCGGAATCGCCATCACCCCGGACGGAACCTATGGGTACGTCGCTAACGGCGTGAGCAACGATGTCAGCGTCCTTGTCAATGTCGACTCGACGAACCCCTCCGTTGCGCCGACGACGCTGGCTATGGGCACGGGCAATCCTGACCGGGTAGCGATCAGCCCGGACGGGAAGATGGCCTATGTCGGCAAGAGTCTCTCGACGTCGCTGAAGGTCATCACCGGGGCTGACACCGCCTCGCCTGTCGTGTCGATGACGTCCCTTACCGTGGGCAAGGGCCCGCTAGGCATCGCCGTGGTGCCCGACCAGGCGCCTGTTGCTGCGTTCACGGTCCGGGCCGCTGTCCATGGTTCCGCGACGTACCTCAATGCGACGACCTCGACCGTGGCATTCGGGACCATTTCCTCCTATGCGTGGTCGTTCGGCGACGGCCAGGTCGCCACCACCACCACTCCTCGCACCTCACATATTTTCGTTGCGCCCGGGTCCTATTCGGTCACGGTCACGGAAACGGATTCCGCCGGGACGTCGATCGCGTTGGCTTTTACCGGGCAGACGGTCTCGCACAATGGGGGCCCGTCGGCGACGGTCACCCACTCGGTCGCCATCCACTGACTATGTCGCCGAGGTGGTACGTCTAGGCGCAAGTTCGCTGATGACCGAAGGCCACCGGATGGCGGCGCTCGAATCGGCGTTCAGGAAGTTCCCGGCATCGGATAACCCGTCAGGGGTACGCTGCATTGCTGGCTGGCGGCGAGGCGGCGAGGCGGCGAGCGTATGCGGACCGCCGTCAAGGTTTAAGGAGGATCCCATGGTCCGAGGATCTCGTGCGTCGACGAGGTATCGAGCTGGTGCGGTCGTAGTGGCCGCCCTGGCAGTCCTGGTGCCGACCGCAACGGCGGGTGCCTCGGGTGGTCCCTCTTGGGTGCTCCAGCAGCCGGTGCTGTCTCCGCCGATCACGGCGGAGGGTGCCATGGCCTTCGATCCCATCCTCGGTGAGACCGTCCTCTTCGGAGGCTCGCCCGGTACGGGCTCTACTACCTGGGGATGGAATGGGACCACGTGGGCGGTCCTCGCCACCAGCGGGCCAGCTCCTCGCAAGGACATGCAGATGGCCTATGACGCCGCCTCCGCCTCCATCGTCATGTTCGGGGGCATCGGTACCGGAGCGTACGGCCACGGCTTCAGCGACACCTGGACATTCGACGGAAGTTGGCACAAGCAGTCCCCACGCAATATCCCGTCGACCATCCTCGGCTACGCCATGGCCTACGACGCTGCCAATCAGACCGTGGTCATGGCCGGCGGCGAGCGCAACATTCTGTCCGGCGCCACCTGGGTGTGGGACGGAGTCGACTGGCACCGGAATGCCTCGGTGCCGTATCCGACGTCAGCCCCTGGTCTCAACTATGCGACGATGGCTTACGATCCCACTACGCAAGCGGTGGTGCTCTTTGGGGGGATAACTGGCGTCGTGGGCCAACGAACGACGTGGACATGGACAGGCAATAGTTGGACTGAGCTGCAACCGACGACGTCGCCGCCCGTGCGCCGGGCAGCGGTCAGTGCCTACGATGCCGCACTTGGCGGAGTTGTGGTGTTCGGTGGCTACGGGGGGGTTGTGCGCGGCACGACCGTATTGGGTGACACGTGGCTGTTCAACGGGTCGAACTGGTCCCGGCTGAAGGTCGGCATGTCCACTCCGCCGCCACGAGGAGACGGACAGTTGGCTAGTGATCAGGCGGGATCCCTCATCCTCTTCGGCGGAACAACGACCGGTGGCGCAGTGGCGGACACCTGGAAGTTGTAGCGGTGGGGCGGCGATGCGCGGGCAATCACTGGTGTAGCGGTGGAGGCAGTTGTCTTGGTGGTTGTAGTTACGCCTCCGGCTCTGCCGGTCTGTCACCCGCCGACCGTTCGGTCATCCGCCAGCCACGGGGAACAATCCCCAACGGTTATCGCACCGGGTGACACTGATGCAACAGGTGATGCCGCCACCGGTGAACGTCACCGTAGTCTTGCCCGATGGAAGAGCCGGTCGCAATCATTGCACCCGGTCCCGCCGCTGGAACGCTCAAGGCGATCGGCAACCCCACGGCCTCCGGGCGACGCAATCACGAGCTCCCGCCTTATGTGGTCATTCTCCTCTGGTGCATCGTTGTCCCTCTAGCTGTCGTAGCCCTGGTGCGCGTGGTGGCCTGGGACGTCACCGAGCCATTCGCCGTGCTCAACGTTGTGACCGCGATTGTCTACCTGCCGGCCTGGATCGTCGCTAGTGCGGCCGCGTTCGGACGTCGCTGGCTCCTTTGTGGGACCGCCGGGTTCGTCGTAGTGGCTCAGATCGCTTTTCTGGCCCCGGAGTTCACTGCTTCCGAGCCGATTCCCTCATGGACGTCCGGGGCCCCGACGCTTACCTTGTTCGACGCCAACGTCTACAACCACAATCCTTCGATGGCCGGCTACAGCTCGGCTCTGGCTTCGATACGCCCGCAACTCGTGACACTCGAGGAGATCACCCCGCCGGATGTGGCCGAACTTGACGCGTCCGGAACGCTGGCGGCTCTGCCTTACCGGCTCCAGGTCCGCCAGTTCGACCCCTGGTCGTTCCTGATCGCATCGAAGTACCCGGTCGCCAACGCCAATGTCGTCTATGCCTACGGTCGTCCGCTGATTCTTCAAGCAACCCTCCGCCTGCCCTCCGGCCCGCTCGACCTCTGGGTGGTCCACACCATCGCCCCCCTCCCAAGCTCCTATTCGCAGTGGGTGGGCCAATTGGACCTCATCAATGTGGCGGTACGTCACCATGGTCCTGGTCACCTGCTCGTCCTAGGGGACTTCAATGCCACCTGGGGATCCAAGAGATTCCGGCAACTCCTCGACGCTGGTCTTACGGACGTGGCCGCAGTTAGGGGGCAGGCCTTGGCCATGACGTGGCCGAACGATCTCCCGCTCCTCCCATCACTCGCGCGCATCGACCACGTACTTACTGGGACCCATGTGGCCGCCACCAGATTTGCGACGGCAGAAGGCCCGGGAAGTGACCATCGGGCCATGGTCGCCACCATCGCCATGGAACCCCGATCGACCCGCTGAGCCTTCCGTGGTTCGGCTACCGTGCCGATCGGCTGCCCCGGCTCAGTGCCCCGGCTCAGTGCTGCCAGGCGCTACCGCAGCCACAAGTGACTATCCGGCCATCGGCGCATCATCGACGTCGTCGGTCACCAACTGGCTGACCAACGGCTTGTGGTCGATATGGTGTGGCGACAGGTTGGTCCGCCGCCGAGTCCGTTCGACGTGGATGGTCCGCAGCACCCGGATCCCGTCGGAAAAGGCGTGGAGATTGCTCGATCCGTAGACGCGGCTCAATTCGAAGCTCGGCACTTCAGCCACCCGATAGTCCGACTTGGCGATCCGGATGTTCATCAATGTCTCGACCTCGAACCCATCACCCCACAACATCTCGCCGGTATCAGGGGCTCCTGGTGTTCCGGCATCGAGATCAATGGCGTCCAGGCACTCTCGGCGGAAGGCGTTGTAGCCGTAGCAGAGGTCCGTGTACCGGGTGCCGTAGAGCACATTCACGATCTTGTTGAGCCAGTAGTTGCCGTACTGGCGCAGTCGGCTGATGTCGCTGCCCTCTGCGCCCGGCATGAAGCGCGAGCCCTTGGCGTAGTCCGCGCCTTCGGCGAGTACGCCCACGAATCGGGGGATCTCGGCCGGGTTGGTCGATCCGTCGGCATCGAGCATGACGATGACCGCTCCCGTAGCTGCGGCAAATCCACAGGCCAGAGCGTTGCCTTTGCCGCGCCGGGTCTGGTCGATGACGACGATGTCCGGCCGGAGGCTCTTGGCTACCGCCACCGTGTCGTCGGTCGATCGTCCGTCGACCAGGATCACCTCGTGGAGCCCCTCGGGGAGGGCAGCCAGGACGTGGGGAAGGTTCAGGGCTTCGTTCTTCGCCGGAATAGCGACGCTGACCGTCGGCCCTCTTGACGTTACGAGCCTCAGATCGGGATGATCATTCGATGCAGGTGTCATCTGGTTCTGCCTCTCACGGTTGTTCGCTCCACGGAGTGTCGGCGTCGGTCACGGTCGGCTGCCGATGTTGCCGGCCCCCACGTGGAGACCCTGCGTGGCAACCCCGTGAACGTCGGAGACGCAGGGGTGCACCTCGCCTGATCGCTGCGCTTCGGATGCCGGACAACCCCGACATGTGCTGTGGAAGAAACAATTTTGCTTCGCCCACTGTGATGGTAACCGGGCAGTGTTTCTTCGGTCTGTACACAAAGCGAACAGCGTGTTAATTCTGCGCGCTGTAAGCGTGAACAGGTGAGACTCAGTGGCCGCTTGAGCACAGAGCGTGGTGATGCGCAGCGGTGCCGCGGTGCGACCAAGGTCTCGAACCCGCAAGTTCGACAACGGCGAGCGCCAACCCGGTCGCCACCTCGACGATCATGAGTTGGTCGGACTCGCGCTGGATCCGACCATGGATCCGCTGGAGCCAGTCCGGTATGGGGTTCCGGTCGAAGAAGTACTCGCTCGGCTTGTCGACATCGAGAAACACGGCGCCGGCAATGGCGGCGACCGCGGCTGGAACCTGTTTCCGGTCGGCCGTCCATACGCACCCGGCCAGGACAGCCAAACCGAGTAGGCCGTCCCGCCGTGCCGCCCGAAGGAACCGATCGGGTCCACCTGGCTCGCGGAGGTCGCACCCCCAATGGGGGACTGCGTCCATGAGCAGGTGGGAACCGAATCCCACGAAAAAGGCTGATAGTGGCCTGCGAGCGAAGCGCCGCCCGATCAGAGCGCCGGCCAACACGTGGTTCGTCACGAACACCACGACACTGTGACAGACCCCCGGAGTGGCGTCGAAACCGTGGGACGAAGGGTGGTGACCCGGAGTGGCAATGCCTCCCGAAACGGGTAACGGGTAACGGGCAATGGGCGGCGGGCGACGGGACAGGTACTCCGCACGTTTGGACACCGTGCAGACCACAATGTTGGAATGGTCCAGGTGCCCCCGTCCTTCGAAACAGTCCGACCCTGCTGTGCCGCGGACCCGGCTTCGGACAGTCGCGCCACCGGGTCGCATGTTGGTGTGTGGCCTGAAAGTGTGCGGGGCCGGGAAGGGGCCGAGCGCCTTTCGGCAACGATGGCCGACCCCACCTTGAGGGCACAGGAGGGATGATCGATCCGACGCGAGGGAGAGAAGACCCCAAAGGCCCCGCCGGCATTCCTACCGGACGACCGGGCCCCGCTACTGACGACCTGCCGGGTATCGGCTCCGATCCTGCGGACAACGAGTCAGGATCCCGCCCCAGCCCTGGCGCTGTATCCCGTCCACTGC
>JAYVYR010000230.1:0-13643 GCA_043784065.1 Acidimicrobiaceae bacterium | reverse complement strand
ATTTCGGCACGGACGGTCGGGGCGTCACTGGCCACGAGGATGGTCGGCACACCGAGAGGTTAGCCCTCTTGGGAGTGACCTCTCCACGTGGGCCACAGCCACACGGGACCGCCCTGACCGGTCAAGCCTCGTGGTCGCTGAAGAGCAGGTCGGCTACGTCGCCGAGGCTCCCAAGGTCGTGCACATCGGTGTTGAGCAGGGGGATTCGGTAGACCGGGGCCGGGGCCACCTCGGCCACCAGCGAAGCGTAGGCCGCCTCCTCGCGGTCCGAAGCCAGTGTGTAGCCGTTCAGGTTCTCCACCAGATCGGCCAGAGCGGCGGCCGGCCCGGCATCGGTCTGGTGCCGTTCGGCGAACGGGACCAGCCGGACCAGCTGCTCGTCGGTGGCAAACCGGGGCTGAACCCGGTTGACGATCAGAGCCGTCGCCGACATGCTGGATTCCGCCAGCTTTCCAGCGAAATGGACAGCTTCGTCCACGCTGTCGGGCCGGGGTGAGGCGACCAGCACGAATGCCGTCGTTGGTTGGACGAGGAGCTCGCGGACCCGAGCGGCCCGCAGCCGGAACCCCTCCTCCATCCCTTCGAAGGCTTGAAAGAAGGACACTGCATCGTGCACGATGTCGGCACCGGCAACCTTGGAGATGGTTCGCAGCAAGGCCTGGGCGGCGACACCCATGAATCGGAGCCCGACCCGGGTGGGGGCCATGAGGGCCAGGAAGATACGGTTCTCGAGGAAGTGGGTGAGCCGGCGGGGGGCGTCGAGGAAGTCGAGGGCGTTGCGCGATGGCGGGGTGTCGACCACGACGACGTCGAATCCACCCTCCTCGACGAGTTCATGGAGCTTCTCCATGGCCATGTACTCCTGGGTACCCGACAAGGTGCCCGTCAAATTCCGGTAGATGCGGTTGACCCGGATGTCCTCGGCCTGCGCCTCCGTGTCGGAATAGCGGTTGATGAGGTCGTCGAAGGTGCTCTTCGGGTCGAGCATCAAGGCCCACAGCTCGCCTGTCCAGTCGCCCTCGATGCGGGTCGGGCTGTTGGACAGCTCGTCCAGTCCGAGCGAGTTGGCCAGGCGCCGGGCCGGGTCGATGGTCACCACGCAGGCCACCCGTCCGAGTCGAGCCGCCTGCAGGGCGATGGCAGCAGACGTCGTCGTCTTGCCCACGCCACCAGAACCACAGCAGATGATGATCGACCGCTGGCGGACCACCTCGTCGATGGTGGCTGGCATCGTCATGGCATCTCCGGTTCGGGCTCGTGAAGTGCCTCGATGCCCCGGGCGAGCGCCTGACTCAGGACATCGAGCTCGAGGGGTCCGATGACGTCGGTAAACAGGTAGGGCACCCGGAGTTGCGGCAACGGAAGTTCTGCGGCCAGTCGGGTGATCTGCCCCTCTTGTAGCTCGTGGCGCCGTTGACGAAATTGCCGGGCCTGCTCCAGCGAGTCGACCAGCGCCGGTTCGAGGACGGCTCCCGCCGCAGCCGCCGTGACAGACGCCGGAGTGGCCAGCGAACCGATAGCCGGGTAACAGGCGTTGACGATGACCGGTCCGAGTGCAATCCCGACCTTGTCCTCGAGTTGGTATGCCGCCTCGACGACCTCGTTGACCGGCATCTCCTCGGGCAGTGTGACGAGGGCAACCTGGCATCGTCGGGGATCGGCCAGCAGGGCGACGACATCGGCCGCCTGGGCCCGGATGGGCCCGCCCCGGGCGGCGTCGAGCAGCCCGCCTGCCGACGACAAGAACGTCATGGTGTGCCCGGTGGCGGGTGCGTCGACCAGGACCAGGTCGGCGATGCCCGCCTGCTCGATTTGCTTTACCTTGCCGAGGACGAGGATGTCACGGATCCCGGGGATTGCCCCGGCCACGATGTCGATGATCCCGGAGGACAGGAGTCGTTTGGAGAAGCGCTTCATCCCATGGTCGTTGAGGTATTCGAGCAACGCGTCGTCAGGCGTGATGGTGCGGGCGTGGACGACACCCGGAGGGATCACCGAACGGTCGTCCACCGTCGCGTCGCTCTGGTCGACCGCACCATGGAGAACTGCGCCGGCGTAGCCGAGTCCACCGGATCCGCCGAAGGCGGACGAGACCCCACTTCTCCCCTCGAGCTCGATCACCAGGACGGACAGTCCTGTACTGGCGGCGAGATGGGCCAGAGCGGCCACCATGGTGGTCTTGCCGACACCGCCCTTGCCGGCCACGATCAAGACCCGGCTCTGGCTGCAGAAGGAGCGGATGTCCATGACGCCATGAGCGTAGTGTCCGCCTCGACCAGGCTGACTCTCCCGTGTGCGGTAACCGAAGTCAGGTCAGCGCGACCCCGGATTGCCACGCTCGGCGCGAAAGCGGCACAATTTGTTGCTGAACCTTGTTTAACCTCTTGTTTCGCAAAGTGGCGAGGAGTACGTTCCACATCGACAGGTTGCACCGAAGGGGGAATCGGGTAGTGGAGCAGTTGATGGATTCATGGCAGCTGAAGGCGGCATGCCGTGGGCCCCAAGCGGAAATTTTTTTTCCACCGGCTCACGCGGAACGCAAAGAGGAGAAGCTGCAGCGCGAGGAGCGGGCCAAGGCGATCTGCAAGACGTGCTCGGTTCGGGTGGACTGCCTCGAGTACGCGGTTCGCATCCGTGAGCCCCACGGCATCTGGGGCGGCCTGAACGAGATGGAGCGGCGACAGGTAGCCGAGCGGCGGGTCGGCTGAGCCTGACTCGTCTCTCCCGTTGCATCGCTGACGCGGGATGAGTGCCGCTTCCGGCATCAGCCTGCGGTAGTCGTCGGAGGCGACAGAGGCAGCGGTAGCCCCAGGGCTGCATCGGCGATCCGGACGCCCCTGGAGTGGCAGACCACGACCGGCTGCTGTCCGGTTGCCGCGCAGATCCCGGCCGATAGTTGGTTGGCTACGGCGATGATCGCCTGCCCGGTCGGTGGGACGGACGTCTGGCCCGATCCCGTGCCCAATGGCGTGGGACTCGCGACTTCGCCAGCAATCTGGGCCTGCGACAGACCGATCAGCAGCGCCGGGCTGAACCCCGAGGTGACGACTACCAATCGGCCGGCTACGTCCACGAACGGAGCCGTGCCGGCCGCCGCGCCGCCTGCCTGGGGCGAATTGCGGGCCACAAGTGCGGCTTGTGCCGAGGTGAGTCGGGCTAGCCGAGTGAACGTCCCGTCCGGTCCAGGGGTGCCCGAATAGAGTTCGACGCCGGTCAGCGTGACGTAGCGGCTGGCATAACCGACCCCGTCGAAGGTGAAGGTCGACGTGCTGGGGAACACAGTTTGCAGGGCCGAGGCGCTGTCGTGAAGTTCGGTGAACCTGCCGAACCGGGCCAGGGCCACCACCAGCGGCCACCGCTCGGCAGCACAGAACGGGCAGAACTCTGACCCTACGAACAGCACCTCAGATTTGCCCCCCACGGTGAAAGGCACCGGACCGGTCACCAGACGAGGCGCGATCAGCGTGGTGCCGGCGACAGTCACTCCGACAGCGTCGAAGGTCGACGTCGGCACCGTCGACAGGGCGGCCAAGACGGCGGGGGAGGTCACCGCAGGGGTGACCGGAGCAGTGGGCGATGACACGTGGGTCAGCGCGTAGGTGACCAGAGTCACCACGCCCAGCAGGATCACGATCACCGCCCCCCAGGCCAACCGGGCCGGGCGACTCGCTCGCTCGCCGGTCTCGTGCCGACCTTCAGCCACGGCTCGACCGGCTTTCGTAAGTGCTCAGGACAGCTCGCCGTCCACCGGCTCCTCGCCAGCCGGCTCGGGATCGGACGCTCCATAGCCGGGGGCCAGCACGATCGGCGAGGCCGTGGCAACGATGATGAACAGGAGCAACGTGGCGACGTGGACGCTCGAGCACCACAGGCAGATGGCTTTGATGACGAACAGTTCGGCGATGATCAGGTAGATGATCATGCCTACCCCGGTCACGGCCATGATGAGGCGAGCCAGGTGGACACGACGGTCTGCCGCACGCCACGCCACCGGGAGGCAGGCCAGCAGCATGGGGACGAAGAACGCCAGACCGAGGAAAGCCACCGGGATCCCGAAGATCACCGACTGCGGGCTCTGGGTCACCTTTTCGCAGTTGAACGTGGCGTTGGACACGCAGGCCAGCGCCTTGGGATCGAAGTGGGTGACGGTCAGGTAGATGGACGCTCCGAGTCCGTAGATGCACAGGAGTAGCGAGATGATGGGCTGCCACCGGAGCGTGGGCATCGGGTACGGGTGAGCCCGGCTCAGCTTGCCGAGATGCCGAGAGCCTTGGCCGCCGCCTGGACTCCGGAGCTCGTGCAGACCGTGCCCGGTTGGCCGTGGGTGGCCTTGCAGATCGTCGCCGACATGTAGTTGCCGGTGGCCAGGATGGCCTGCGTGGTCTGGTTGGTCGGGTCAGAAAGTCCGCCCGAGATATCGGTCCACGTCTGGCCGGCCAGGATCTGTGGGTCATAGCTCGCCCCGGAGAAGAGCGCTCCGTTGTTGATGTCCACGAACGGGAACGAGATCCCGCCGCTGCTACTGGCGTTGGGGTTGAACTTCGACGAACTATAGGTGGCGAGGATCTTCCCCTCCTCTTTGGTGGGACTCTGGAGATTGGTGTACTGGTTTGGGCTGCCGCTGACCGGCTGATTGGTGTACTGCTCAATGCCCTTGAAGGTGATGTACGGGCTGTTGAGGGTGGCACCATGGAAGCTGAAGGTGTGAGTGGTCGGGTCGACGTCGGTGTGCGACGAGGCCGTGACCTGCAGGTTGCTCCAGGTCCCGAACCGGGCCAAGGCGGCA
Source organism: Acidimicrobiaceae bacterium (assembly GCA_043784065.1). Classification (GTDB taxonomy): domain Bacteria; phylum Actinomycetota; class Acidimicrobiia; order Acidimicrobiales; family RAAP-2; genus Bog-756. The sequence continues at coordinate 8,857 of JAYVYR010000230.1, read as the reverse complement.
GTCATGGCCCACCGTTCGGCGGCGCAGTACGGGCAGTATTCAGCGCCGTAGTAGAGCATCGCCGGGCTCTTGCCGTTGATGGTCATAGGCGGCTGGCCGGTAAGTACGGTCGGCTTGGCCACTGGGTACTGCGAGGTGACACCGACCTTGTCCCAGGTGGACAACGGAATCGTGGTCACGTCTTTGACGACCTGGGCCGGAGCCGGGGTGACCGACGTGTAGGAGGCGTCCTGGGTCTTGCTCTTGGTCGCGTTGACGATGAAGAGCCCGCCGATGATCACGATCACGAGCCCTACGGCACCCCATGCGATATAGGTGCCGGTACGAACGCCTTTCGGGCTGCCGGCCGGGGTGGCGCCCTTTCCGGGTCGGGGCGTGTTGCCGCCTTTGCCCCCTCCGCCGCCCTTGGCTGCCACCGGGCGGTTGGCGGCCCGGCTCTTGTCCTTGGCGCTTTGGCCCCCGATTCCGGTCGGCTTCGGCGTGTTCCCGCCCGTGCCTGGGTTCAGTGTCTTGTCAGCCATGGTTCCGCAATCCTCGCTTCGTGCAAACGTGGGATGGAGCGTAACGTGTCCCGCCGTGCACAGGGGATCGCACCCGTCGCCGGAGCGCCCCACATTGTCTGGGTGACCACCCCGGCATGCCTAGAGTGGACCCATGGGGACTGATCCGTCGGTCCGGGTGGGATTGTCGGACCAGGTGACCGGAGTGTCGGAGGCACCCGACGGACGCTCGGGGTCCGCACCGGAGGGCTCCATCCGATCAGTGGCCTGGAAGGCGGCCATCGTCGACGGACACCGGGTCCGCTACGGGGTGGTGGGCTCAGGCTCTGCGGCACTCTTCTGCCATGGCTGGGGCCTCCGACCCAACGCCTATTCCCGTCCGATCGCCGCCATGGCTGCGGCAGGTTGCCGTGTCGTGGCTCCGAGTCTGCCGGGCTTCGGCGGCACGCCCGAGTTGCCGGCCGACGAGCGCACGTTTGCCGGGTACGGCGCCTGGGTGGGCCGTTTCCTCGATATTGTGGGCATCGGGAACCTGGACCTGGTGGCAGGCCACTCGATGGGCGGCGGCATCTCGACCGCATTCGCCTACCACCAGCCCGAGCGTGTGGCATCGCTCCTGTTGGCGAACGCCATCGGCAGTCCGACCTGGGCACTGTTCCCGAACGAGGTCCGGACTATGGTCCAACGGCCCTTCTGGGACTGGGGTCGCCACTTCGGCAGCGACCTGTTGCACTCCCCCCGCACCCTGCGCCTGCTACCCACCCTCCTCGAGGATTTCATCCCCAACCTGGTCCGCAACCCGCTCGGTATGGTCCGCACCGGCGAGTTCATCCGCAAGGCCGACTTGGTGGCCGAGGTCCGCGTGATCGCAGCCCGGGGCATCCCGGTCACGGTGGCCTGGTCCGATCGTGACGGTCTGGTGCCGCGGTCGGCTTTCGACGAACTGCGTCGCGCCGCCGGGGTCGAAGGAGTCGTGGTCGAGGGATCCCACGCATGGCTGATCGCCGATCCTGACGCCTTCGGCGAGTTGGCTATCAGCGCACTGGTCGACGCCCGTCCGGGAGCCGGTTCGGTGGCCGATAATGGAGCGCCTCTGCCGCTCCCGCATCCGCATCCGCTCCCGTAGGTCTCACCCCTCCCGGTCGATCAGCCCAGGCGGTGACGCCGGGGGTAGCGTGCACCGATGGCCGTAACTTTGCGAGATGCCGCGACGGTGATGCTGATCCGGGATGCCCACGACGACGAGGGCCGACCGGCAGTCGAGGTCTGCATGCTCCGACGCAACCTCGCCAGCGAGTTCGTGGCCGGTGCCTACGTCTTCCCGGGGGGGTCGGTGGATCCCGCCGATAGGGGCGACGCCGCAGATGAGCTGTGCCGGGGCCGATCGGACGGCGAGGCGAGTGAGCTCTTGGGCGTCGTCTCCGGCGGGCTGGCCTTCTGGGTGGCTGCCTTGCGCGAGTGCTTCGAGGAGGCCGGTGTCCTGCTGGCCCAGCCCCTCGATGGCGCCGATGGGACAGGCATGCTCGATACCTCCGACCCGGACGAGCGGGCCCGCTTCGAGTCGCACCGTCTGGAGATCAACGAGGGCCGCACCGGGCTTCTCGACGTGTGCCGCGCCGAGGGCCTTGTGCTGGCGGCCGACACCGTCCATTACGTCAGCCATTGGATCACCCCGGAACTCGCACCTAAGCGATTCGACACCCGCTTCTTCGTGACCGCCGCACCGACGGGCCAAGTGGCCCACCACGACGACGGCGAGACCATCGCCACTATCTGGGTTCGACCGGCCGATGCACTGGCGCGGTTCGAGGCTGGGGAGATCGAGTTGCTCCCGCCCACCATCGACAATCTCGAGAAGCTTGCCGTCCACGCCTCGACCGAAGCCGTAATGGCCTGGGCACGCGACGTGGTCGATGTCCCGACGATTCTGCCAATCGTGCTCATCGAGGACGGGCGGCTGCTGGTGCTCCGGCCGGGCGACGATGGCTACCAGCAGGCGTTGGAAGCCCGAATGGCGTCATCCGACCCGGTGTCGCCAGAGTTGGCGGCGGCAGCCGGCGAACTGTGGGGGCCGAAGGCCGGTAAGGCCTGAGCGAGGTGGTCGGTCAGGCCTCGGCGAGGTGGCCGGCGGTTACGGCAGCCTCGACCCGTTCGAGCATCCGGGCAGAGCACCCGTCCATCGAAACCGTCGGCGGGGGGTTGCCCACCAGCGCCTCGGCCATCCGGGCGAACTCGGCAGCCAACGGCTGGTCATCGTCGAGCGCCACCGGTGTTCCGGAATCTCCACCGGACGCCACCGACGGGTGCAGCGGCACCTGACCGAGCAGCGGCACCCCCACCTCGGCTGCCAACCGGGCGCCACCTCCGGAGCCGAATAGCGCGTAGGACGTCCCGTGCTCGCATGTGAAGTCGCTCATGTTCTCGATCACACCGGTCACCCGCAGGTAGCCCTTGCGGGCCATATCGGCTGTGCGGGATGCCACTTTCTGGGCGGCGACGGGTGGAGTGGTGACTACCAGGACCTCGGCGCGGGGCATCATCCGAGCCAAGCCCATCTGGATGTCGCCGGTGCCCGGGGGCATGTCGATGAGCAGGAAGTCGAGGTCGCCCCAATGGACGTCTTCCAGGAACTGCTGGACGGCGCGATTGAGAATAAGGCCCCGCCACATGATGGCGTTCTCCTCGTCGGCCAGAAAGCCCATTGACAGGACCCGCAGGGTGCCTGTCCCGATGCGCCGTTCGAGCGGGACCATCTTCTTGTCCCTTGCCTCGATGTCCCCTTGCATCCCGAGGAGGCGCGGCACGCTGAAGCCCCAGATGTCGGCGTCGAGCACGCCCACCGTGAGGCCACGCCGGGCCAGGGCCACGGCCAGGTTCACTGTGATCGAGCTCTTGCCCACGCCGCCCTTGCCCGAGGCGATGGCCACCACGCGGGCTGAATCGGGGATGTCGGTGGCCGGCGGATCCTCCCTGGCGTTTAGGCGGGCACGAGCCATGACGGCCTGCTTCTGCATGGCATTCATGACCCCGGTTGTGACGTTGACGCTTGCGACCCCGGGTAGGGCCCCGACGTGGAAGTCGACGTCCTGCTGGATCTGAGCACGCAGCGGGCACCCGGCGATTGTTAGGGCCACCTCGACGTCGACGTCCGCTCCTTCGACTCTGATGCGGGTCACCATGCCGAGTTCCACGATGTCGGCTCCCAATTCCGGGTCCACCACGTTACGGAGCGCCGCCCGAACCTCGTCCTCGGTGGGGGCGGGGCCGTCAGCGCGATGGCTCTCGGTCCTGGTCACATGCGAAATTCTAGTGGTGGACAGCCGCGGTGCGGGCGGTTGGGAGAAGATCGGGAATTTGAAACATGGTTTACAGCGTACGTACACAAACGCGATAGACCGATCCCGGAAATTCCGCAACGGGTACTCCGCTGCCGACCGTCGACCGACCGACCGTCGACCGCGCACTGACGGCCCGCCCGGCCGGTGTACCGCCCGGAGGCCCCGCAGGGTACGATTGATAGAGGTGGTTCCCGTGGACCGAACCATCGGATGTCCGCCATCTCGACGGTGAGGCATACCCGTACCGTCACCGACAGCCACTGAGGAGCATCGATGAGCACCACCATGCAGAACGTCACCATCGGCAAGAAGCCAAACCCTGTGACTCTCACCGATGTCGCCACCGCCAAGGTGGCCGAGTTGCTGGCCGAGGAGGACACCCAGGACCTAGCCCTGCGGGTGGCGGTGCGCCCTGGCGGATGCTCGGGCTTCAGCTACGAAATGTTCTTCGACGCTGACGTGGCCGAGGATGACGTGGTCCGCGAGTTCGGCTCCGTCAAGGTGGTCGTGGACGAGACCAGCGCCGATCTGCTGAAAGGTTCGACCCTCGACTACAGCGATGGTCTGCAGGGCGCCGGGTTCCACGTGACGAACCCGAACGCCTCGCGTACGTGCGGCTGCGGGTCCTCCTTCAGCTGACCCGCTGACGTTCTGATCCGCTGATCCGACTTCGAGTCAACGGCGCCGACGTCGAGGTAGTCGACGACGGCTCGACTCTCCTTGAGGTACTGCGCGAGCGCCTGTCTCTCCGCTCGCTGAAGGACGGCTGTAGCCCTCAGGGCCAATGCGGCTGCTGCACCGTCTGGGTGGACGGCGCTCCGCGTGTTGCGTGCGTAACCCCGGTCCGCCGGCTCGTGGGCCGGGAGATCACCACCCTCGAGGGCCTGCCCGATGCTGATCGCCAGGCATGGGCCGGGGCCCTGGTGGCGAGCGGCGGCAGCCAGTGCGGGTTCTGCACCCCGGGCATCGTCATGCGCCTTGCTGCGCTCGATGGTCCGGTGACTGACGACCGCCTCGACCAGTCGCTGCTCGCCCACCTTTGTCGGTGTACCGGCTGGCAGACGATTCGCGAGGCTGCCCACGATGTCCTGGACCCCCCGCTTGTCTCCGGCCCGGAGGCTGGTCCGAGACGCGATCTGGGGGATGCTGCGGCCCGTGCCGCCCTGGAGGGAGGGGTGTCCCAACGAGTGGGTTCGACGGTGGTGCTGGGCGATGCCGGGTTCGCCGACGACGGGTGTCCCGCCGATGCCCTGGTCGCCGTGGTGGACGGCGACGGGTATGCGGTGGCTGCATCGTTGCCGGCGGCCCGGGCGGCGGCTGGCAAGATCCAGGGTCGCAGCACCACCGTTGCCCTGGCTCACCCGGTGAATGTTCCCTCGGGCAAGTGGGCCCTCACGCTTTCGACCACCTGGGTGGAGCCGGCCTATGTCGAGCCCGACGCCTCGTGGTGTCAACCCGGTGCCGAGCCGGCATCCCCGTACGGAAACGGTGGGGCTTTCGGCGGCAAACTTCATTCGCCGGTAGCAAAGGACGCTCGACGGTTGGCAGATGAGCATGGTCGCCCTGTGCGGGTCCTGTGGTCGCGTGAAGATGTGGTGCGGCTGGGGCCGAAGCGACCGCCTGTCGCCGGCGGGATCGCCCCTGACGGGACCGGGGTGCTCCGGGTCGGCGTCACTGGAGGAGTGCTTGACGACCGCGCCTGGGCCGAGCTCACTCGGTCGGTGGCGGCTGTTGCACCCGGCCTCGTCCTCGAGCAGGTGGTGGTGGTGGGACCGCCTGTCTCTGTTGACCTCCGGGCAGCGGTGTGGGCAGAGGCCGCGGTGCTGCATGCCGCCGCCCAGCTCGCCTCAGGCGATGGGCGGGTGATCGATGTGCCCGTCGAGGTGACGGCCCCCGGAGGAGGACGGTCCGTGGTCCGGTGCGCCGACGACGGATCGCTCGATATCGAGGTGGCCGCCGGACCGGTGCTCGATGCCGTTGTCATGCGCTCCTACGCCATCGGCGCCGCCCACCAGGCCCTGGGCTGGGTGGGGTCGGAAGGGATCGCCGTTGGCTCCGACGGCCAGGTCCACGACCTGACCGTGCGGTCGTTCGGCATCCTGCAGTCGCGGGCCATGCCGCAGGTGACGGTGCGCCTGGTGGAAGGATCGGTTCAAGGGTTGGGGACATCGTCAGTCAATGGGTCAGATGCGGTCTTTGCAGCAGTTGCCGCCGCCCGGTGGCTGGCCGACGGGGTACCCCCTACCTGGCCCACGGATCGGGCCGGCGCCGGACGCCGCTGAGGCACCAGACCCGGAAGCCTGCATAGGCTGGCCCCCGCATACCGGTCCCGTAACGCGTCACGCACCAGAGGAGCACGCCATGACCACGCCTGTCGGTCCCTACACGCCGATCGTCCGAGCCGGCTCGTGGCTGGTCTGCTCCGGACAGCTCGGCCTGGCCTCCAGTACCGGAGGAGGTTCACCCGCCCTGGTCAGCGGTGGACCCGGGCCCCAGTTGAGCCAAGCGGTGGCCAATGCGGAAGCCCTCCTGGCCGGCGCCGGTGCCTCCTTGGCCGACGTGGTCAAAACCACGGTGTTCGTCATCGATCCGGCAGATTTCCCGGTGGTCAACGAGGCGTACGTGGCGGCCTTCGGCGACCACCGTCCCGCCCGGTCGATGGTGGCCGTGTCGGGCCTTCCGATGGGGGCGGCCGTGGAGATCGAGGTCTGGGCCTTCTGCGACCCGAGCCGAGGCGAGTCGGCCTGAGGTCCGGGTCGACCAAGCGGCCTCAGGGGGTCCAGCTGGTCTGGCCGAAGCGGTAGCCGACCGACCGGACGGTCTGGATGAGGTGGGCGTGCTCTTCGCCGAGCTTGGCCCGTAGCCGCCGGACGTGGACGTCGACCGTTCGGGCGCCTCCGTAGTACTCGTAGCCCCACACTCGGCTGAGCAGCGTCTCGCGGGTGAAGACCTTGCCCGGCCGGGCGGCCAGGAACCGCAGCAGTTCGTACTCCATGTAGGTGAGGTCGAGCACCCGACCGGCCACCGCGGCCTGGTAGGTCTCGAGATTGAGAACGAGCGGACCGTGCTCCAAGAGGTCAGGTCGCAGGCCCCGTCCGGTGCGCCAGAACAGATGGGCCAGGCGGGCGGCCAACTCGTTGGGATTGACCGGTTCGAGGCAGAGGTCGTCGAAGAGGTCCTCGCGCAGCTCGAGCTCACCCAACTGCTCGTTGGGTACCACCACGAGCACGGGAGCCAGGGGCACCTCGCGAGTCCGCAGGTGCCGGCAGATGGCGAAGGCGGATGTCGGGTTCGAGGCGCTGCAGATGACACCGCCCGACCAGCCGTCGTCGGGCTCTTCGGCATCGACGGCCTCGGCCCGGTCGATGCCACGCCAGGGGTAACCGGCCCGTTCCAGGACGGCGGTCACCGCGGTGGGCGGCAACGCGGGGAAGCACAGCAGTGGTTCCATGGCGGCGCTTCCCCTCTCCTTGATCGTAAGACGGGCTGACCCGTATGTCGCCCGAGTGGATTCGTGACTGCCTCGCTAGAGCAGCGGCAGGTAGCGGTCGAGCTCGAACTGGGTCACGTGGGACTTGTATGCGGCCCACTCAGCCCGCTTGTTGCGGATGAACCACTCGAACACGTGGTCGCCGAGGGTTTCAGCCAGCAGGTCCGAGGACTCCATCAAGGTGAGGGCTTCGTGCAGGCTCCCCGGTAAGTGGAGGATTCCCTTGGAATCGAGCTCCTCGGGACTGAGGGCGAACAGATTGGCGTCGGCCTCGGACGGTAGTTCGTAGCCCTGCTCGATACCCCGGAGCCCGGCGGCAAGGATGACGGCGAAGGCGAGATAGGGGTTACAGGCGCTGTCAGGCGAGCGGTATTCGATGCGGGTCGACTCGGTCTTTCCCGGCTTGACCACCGGGACCCGGACCAGGGCCGAGCGGTTGTTGCGGGCCCAGGACATATGGATCGGGGCCTCGTAGCCGGATACCAGGCGCTTGTAGGAGTTGACCCACTGGTTGGTGATGGCGGTGATCTCGCCGGCGTGGCGAAGCAACCCGGCGATGAAGCCCTCGGCCACCTCCGACAGTCCGCCGGGCCGGTCGAGGTCGACGAACGCATTCTGGTCGCCTCGGAACAACGACAGATGGGTGTGCATCCCCGAGCCCTGGACGCCGGCAAGCGGCTTGGGCATGAAACTGGCGAAGACCCCCTGCTGGCGGGCCATCTCCTTGACTACCAGGCGGACCGTCATCACGGTGTCGGCCATGGTGAGGGCATCGGTGTAGCGGAGGTCGATCTCGTGCTGGCTAGGGGCGTCCTCGTGCTGAGCGTGCTCCACCGGGATACCCATTTCCTCCAGGGTGAGCACAGTGCGCTGGCGGATATCGCTGGCCCGGTCGGCCACGGTCAGCTCGAAGTAGGAGCCGGTGTCAAGGGTGGTCGGCGAGTGGGTCGGGTCGCCGTCGGCGAAGTAGAAGAACTCGATCTCCGGGGCAGCGTAGAACGTGAAGCCTTGGGCACGGGCGCGCTCGAGGCTCCGCTTGAGCACAAAGCGGGGGTCGCCCTGGAACGGCGAGCCGTCGAGGTCCACGATGTCGCAGAATACGCGGGCCACCTGGGTGTCGCTGCCGGAGCTGTGGAAGTCCCTCTGGCCGTGTCCCTGGCCGTGCCACGGGAGAACCTGGAAGGTATTGGCATCCGGCCGGGCGAGCACGTCGCTCTCTTGGACCCGGCTGAAGCCGTCGATGGCCGACCCGTCGAAGGTCATGCCCTCGTCGAGTGCGTTCTCGAGCTCGGCAGGGGTGATGGAGAACGTCTTCGGCGTGCCGAGGACGTCGGTGAACCAGAGCTGGACGAAACGGATGCCGCGTTCTTCGACGGTCCGAAGGACGTACTCCTCTTGACTCCTCATGGGGTCGTGCACCTCCGGTGACGTGGCGCGCTGGTCAGGTTGACGGGGTTTGATCCCGTCATTGTCGCAGGTGGGGGGTGGTTGAGTCGAAGCGGGTGCACCGGAGCGCACCGAGCCGGGTA
>JAYVYR010000229.1:0-2402 GCA_043784065.1 Acidimicrobiaceae bacterium | reverse complement strand
CGGGACGGCGCCTGGGGCGGAGCGCAGGGCCCTACGGGCGGCCTCGACACCCATGGTGGTGGTGTCCTCGTCGTGGGAGGCAACCGACCGGGCGCCCTTGCCCCCGCCGGATCCGAATGCCTGGGACACCTCGGCCCGCTGGAGGCGCCGGTAGGGGACGTAGCCGGCGATGCTGACGATGCCGCGGGTCATGCCGCTGCCGCGTTCGGATCTCTGTGGTGCATGCTGCTGCTCGTTTCTTCGTCGTGGCGGCGGACCTGCGTGGCCTTGGCGGAGAGGGGCCGGGGTGGCCGGATCGGTGCCCGGCGTTGCGGCACTGGCCACCTGTCCCCCCTCATCCTATGATGTGCACAGTATCTGACGGTGAGTCAGGTAATATCTGACGGTCAGTCAGAAAGTCAGTCGACCGATGATTGCGGCGCCCGCCGTACCGCAGAGGATGGAGGCCAGGCCATGGACTTTGAGTTCACCCCCGAGCAGCTCGAGTTCGTCAAGGAAGTGGAGCAGTTCCTCGACGACAACTACGATCCCGACGTCTTCGACGTCACCCGCGAGAACATGGCCCAGATCGTCGACACACCGCTGCGCCGCAAGTTCATGGCCAAGCTCGGTGAGAAGGGCTGGCTCGGTATCACCTGGCCGGTGGAGTACGGGGGTAAGGACGGCGACGGCGTCTACGAGTACCTGCTCAACGAGGCGCTGGCCGCCCGTGGCGGGCCTCAGATCGGTAAGGGCGTCGGCATCATCGGCAAGACCATCATCAGTCACGGCAGCGAGGGGATGAAGGCCGAATTCCTGCCGAAGATCCTGAAGAACGAGGTCGAGTTCGCCGTGGGCTACTCCGAGCCCAACGCCGGGTCGGACGCCGCCGCCATGCAACTCAAGGCCACCAAGGTCGATGGCGGGTGGAACCTCAACGGCCAGAAGACGTGGACCACGTCGGCCCACTTCGCCGACTGGTACTGGGTGGGTGCCCGCACCGACCAGGACGCTCCCAAGCACAGCGGTATCTCGCTGTTCCTGGTTCCCATGAACCACCCGAATATCACGGTCAAGGCCATCTGGACCATGGGTGACGAGCGCACCAACGAGGTCTACCTCGACGACGTGTTCGTGCCCGATGCGTACGTAGTCGGCGAGCTCAACAAAGGCTTCCAGTACATCTCTGAGGCGCTCGACCTCGAGCGGTTCACCCTGTTCACCTACTCGCCGACCGCCCAGCGGCTCGACCTGCTGACCGAGTACGTGAAGGGTGCCATGCGGGACGGCGAGCCCATGAAGGACGACGGCGTAGTGCGCTCGAAGGTGGCCCAACTCCACACCGAAGCAGAAGTGGCCCGGGTCCTCGGGCTCAAGTTCGTCGCCGCCTCGACCTCCGGGGGCGCTCCGCCCACGTCGGAGGCCTCGGAGTACAAGCTGTTCACCACCGAGTTCTCGCGGCGCCTGGCCAACGCGTCGATGGACCTGGCCGGACCGGGCGGCCAGCTCCGGGTCCACACCCAGGCGGCTCCCATGGTCGGCCGCTCCGAGTCGACCTACCGCTACACGGTCATCGACACCATCGGTGGCGGCTCCTCCGAAATCCAGAAGAACATCCTGGCCCGTCGCAAGCTGGGTCTACCCAAGAACTTCTGAGCACACCGGATTCCGTGACCCCCCTGCCCGCATCCTCTGCCGCCGCGCCCGCCGGACCGACACCGTCGCGTCCCGCCGGCGGGCCGCTCGAAGGGGTGGTCGTACTCGACCTGGCCAGCGTCGGCCCGGCCGCCCGGTGCACCCGGGTGCTGGCCGACTACGGGGCGACCGTGGTGAAAGTGGGCAGCGTGCCCGGCCGCGGGGTAGAACCGCTGCGCCCGCCGTTCTATGCCTACAGCGGGGCACGGCATCTGCAGCACGCCGCCTTCGACCTCAAGGATGCCGACGGCCGGGCCGCCTTCCTCGAGCTTGTGCGGGGCGCCGACGTGGTGGTCGAGAGCTTCCGGCCCGGAGTGGTCGACCGCCTGGGTGTCGGTTTCGATGTGCTGCAGTCCGTCAACCCCCGGGTGATCCTGTGTTCGACCACCGGGTACGGACAGGACGGGCCACGGGCGGCCTGGGCCGGCCATGACATCAACTATCTGGCTGTGGGCGGCTATCTGGCCTCCACTGAGCCCGGTGCCGACGGCGGACCACCGGTGTCGGGTGCCACCATCGCCGATGCCGCCGGTGGCGGGATGCATGCGGCAATGGCCATCATGGCCGCCCTCATCGGTCGTGGCACCGCCGGACCCGGTGTGCACCTCGACGTCTCCATTGCCGATGGTGTGCTCTGGCTCACCTCGCTGGCTGTCGACGAGTACCTGGCCACCGGGGCTGCGGTCGGCTTCGGCCACAACATCATCACCGGTCGGTACGCCTGTTAC
>JAYVYR010000228.1:0-3808 GCA_043784065.1 Acidimicrobiaceae bacterium | reverse complement strand
CCGGGCTCGGTCAGCCGGTACGGGTTCGCCTACGGGACGCTCCCCGATCACGCCGGGCGAAGATCCGTACCGCTGGGCCATGAAGGTCCAGAACCGCACAGCGGACGCAGTGGGCAGGGGAGGCCCGCTGAAGTCCTCCTCCTGCAGGGTGATGCTGACCACCATCCCGAGTTGGTTGGCGAGGTGCACCTCGCTGTCGAGCGCGCTCAGATACGAAGCGTCGTACGGAGTGGCCGAGAACACGTGTTCCTGGGCTACCTGGAGCCGGACCGCGTTCGCGTGCCAGAACTTGGCTGCGGTCTCGATCTTGGCGCTGTCGGTCTGGCCCGGGTCGGACGGATGCTCACAGCTCAGATCCGTCGTGGCCAGGCATTCGAGGACGAAGCCGTACGGTGCGAAGCTGCGGCCGTCGGGACCGACGATTGAAGCGCCCGAAGTGTGGAGGCCCGCCGTGGACGCACCACCGCCGCCCGGACCGGTCGTGGTCGGCGACGATGGCGATGGCACGGGTGGCACTGATGCCGTCGGGGAGGGGGACGTCCCCGTCCCCCCGACGAGCAGGTACACCAGCCCACCCGAGGTCAGTGCCACGACCGTCACGAGGAGCACCTCGACAAGGCGCCACCGCCCTACCGGGCGGCGAGCACCCGTTGCATCGGCGGTGCCGGACGTCCGGATTCGTGGAAAGACGCGGCGGCTCGAGCGATGGCGCACGGTGCCCAGTATGCCCGGTGGGACGCCCAGTTGGCCGTCAGGGCACGGGCGACGGGACCTATCTGCGTCCCAGAAGGGGACTACCGGTCCGGGAGCCCGCCCGGGTAGTTGCCCTCGGACGTGTGCTCGGCGTGCGCACGTCCGAGGGACGGTCAGCCGATGGGGACGCTGTTGGCCGCGTACCAGTCGTGGATGGCCTGACCGGGTCCGACCGTGTTGGTGGCCAGGGGGGCGCCGCAGTCCATGGTGCTCACCCCCTGGAAGGTGGTCGGCTGCACCAGGTTGTTGCCGACGACCCCCTCCCCGGCGTCGAGCGTGAAGTAGATCATGCCCAGATGGTTGGCCTGCAGGTAGCTGACCAGCTGGGGAAACATGGTGGGTGAGGCGGGATCGCAGTCGACGGTCCCGGGAGTGCCGAGGAACGCCTCCGTCATGATCGGGTACGTCTGCGACGGGATCCCGAGGTTGGTGGCCCACTGTGCCGGGGTGTAATTGGGGACGTTGCCCAGGAGCCGAAGCGACGGCTCGGTGCCGTAGGCGATGTTCGGCCCGGTCAGCGCATGGGTGGCCAGACCGGACAGGTCGTGGTCCCCGCCCGTGCCTTCGGCGATGACGATGTTGGTGGCGCCGGTGGCCCGCACCGTGTTCACCACGGTCTGCATGCCGACGTAGGTGCCATTCGAGCCGTCTGTCGTTCCGGTCACGGTGCCGCCGTTCTGCCAGATGTTCCAGAGCGCATCCTTGCCCCCCAGGTCGGAAGCGGACAGGCGGGGCTCGTTGAAGAGGTCGAACATGACCAGCGGGTTCGACTTGTACCGGTTCGCCACGAACGTCCAGAAGTCGAGGGAGTGCGAGTCGGGCATGATCGAACCGCCGAGGTGCTCGGTCTGCTGGGTGAGGATCACCACCATGTGCAGGGCATTGGCGGCCTGGATCTGGCGGTCCAGCTGATAGATGTACAGCGAATTGACCGTGCCGTTGGGGCCGCTGAACAACGATTCCCATGACACCTGGAACCGCACGGTGTTGGCGTGCCAGTAGGTGGCGGCCTCATTGATTTTGTCGAACAGGCTAGGTGATGCTCCGTTGCAGGGGAGGCCCGGCACCGGGGCGCACCACTCCAGCACGAACCCGTAGGGGATGAACCGCTTCCCGTCTGGGCGCAGGATGCTGTTGCCGGAGACGGTGAAGGTGCCGGTCACCGGCGGTGCGGTCGCCGGGGGCTGGCTCGGGAGGGTGGCGATCGGCGCCTGCGCCCCGCTGGTGGCGGCGCCGACGGACCGTCCGTGCGTGGCCTGATGGGTCGTGCCCTGGGCCGTGCGCGTCGCTGCGGGGAAGATCCAGCCGGCGGCGATCACCGTGGCCACGATCATGGCCAGTCCGATTGCGCCGGTTCCGTTCCGGAGGTGCGCGTGCAGGCGCAACGGCTCATCCCGGTCGCCATCGGCAAGATGGGCTGGCGCAGTTGCACGATGTGCAGTCGGGGCGAAACGTGAGTGCAGTCGCCCCGCACCGCCACGCTCGCTGAACCTACGGTGGAAGTCGCCCATGAATTGCTCCACGGATTGCCGCGCGGATTGCCCCATCTACCTGCCCCATTTCCTCGATACGCTGATTCAGCGTCGGCATCGGCACGGGACCCCCGTAACTGAAGCGGTTTCGCCACGGGCGTGAGGGATGCCCGCCTGCACCCGTTTGACCAGGAAGAACTCCCGACCGGTTCCCAAGGGATGTCCGAGGCCGAGGATCGTTCCGACACCCCGCCCGGACGGCGCAGGATCGACGGACTCGTTCACTGCACGCCGCCCCCGAACCTCGACGCTCGTGGGCGTCGACCGTTCCTCAGGAGGCGGCGTGTACGTCGTCGAGCACCGCGACCTGCGCATCGGTCAGGTGCAGGGTGGCCGCCTCGCAGTTCTCCTCCACGTGGGCCACCGACTTGGTTCCCGGGATGGGGAGCATCACCGGCGAGTGGTGGCGCAGCCGGGCCAGTGCCACCTGGGTGGGAGTGGCTCCCGTCTCGACGACGACCTCGCCCATGGGCGTGTCGGGGCCGGAGAGGCCGCCCGACGCCACCGGGAACCACGGGATGAAGCCGATCCCCTCGGCCGTTCAGTGGGCGAGCACGTCGGCCGACGAGGGGTTGGTGAGGTTGAACAGGTTCTGCACCGACACGATCGGCAGGACCGCCTGGGCCGCCATTGCCGAGACTCACTTCTTCGCTTCACCCACTCGCAACTATGAATGGGTGTTTGAGGGAGACATCACGGCCTGCTTCGATGAGATCAACCACACCGCCCTCATGGGTCGGGTGCGAAACCGCATCGGAGACAAGCGTGTCCTGGGCCTGGTGAAGGCGTTCTTGCGGGCCGGGATCCTCAGTGAGGACGCCGGCCACCGGGACACGATCGCCGGCACACCCCAAGGGTCCTTATGCGCAGATGCGCATAAGGACGGTGAGTTCAAGCGGTCAGCGTGTGTCCTGAAAGGAGAGGGTTGGCGATGTAGAAGATCGTCGGCACGAACCGTGCTGTGCCAGTGATGGAGGTCGGCCCTCCGGGTTCGCCGTGCAGGCGGAGATCCCAAACCGCCGCAGTGTCATGTCGGTCAAGAGCCGGGGTGGGAAGCGACTGCGGAAAAGGCCCGATGTCATCGGGTCAGGTGTGCGACGAGAAGACGAACGTGAGTGAACCACTGCTGACGCATCGAAATTGAATACGACGACATCGAAACCAGGGGCTACTGATCACCCTGGGACAAGGACGTGCCATGTATGCGTTTTCAGCCAGGCAGCGACCTGCTTGCCCGCCTGGCGGTGTCCGGTGTGAAGGTGGCGTGAGCTCGTTGCAGGCGCTGGCGTGGAACAGGAGAACCTGTCGTCTCGATACTGACGGCCAGAGGGCGCGGTTTGCCCCCTGACCTCAAGAGGGAGGACCCCAACCGGCACACACCGGGAGGGGCAGAGTACCGATGCGAGGCACAGGGACGGACCGGCTCGTAGGTGCGCCGGGATAAACCGGCAAGGAGGAGGGAATGGAAGAGTCCTACATCGAAGGTGTAGCGAACCACGATGACCCCGACCATGCGTTGTCAC
>JAYVYR010000227.1:0-22094 GCA_043784065.1 Acidimicrobiaceae bacterium | reverse complement strand
GGGCCGGGCTCCCGACCGGATTCGAGGGGCGCATCTTCAAGCGGCAGGGGAGCGGGATCGAAGTGGCCAACGCGGTGGCCCAATTCGCCACCTTCGCCCTGCCGGAGGAAGTGGGCGACTTCGGTGGCGGCGCCGTCAACCTGATGGGCAACGATGACATCTTCACCGTGCTGTTCGAATACGGTCCGGACAGCCTCGGTACCCGGCTCTTCGCCCATCAGGGGCTGCCCCGTGCTCTGGCCACGTCGGACTTCCAACCCCACGTGCTGCGCCGGGGCCTGACAGGGCAGTCCGGCACCCAGTGGTTCTTCACCGAGGCGGGTCGGCCCTTCACCTTGTATTCGGTGCTGGGAAGCCACGCGCGACGATCGATCCTCGTCCCGAAAGTGAACCGGCTCCTCGAAGGGCTGGCAGTGGAGCCGGCACCCGCGCCGGTAACTGCAGGTGCGCCGTGGAACTGATCGGTCCTTATCTGGCTGCCTGCCTTCTGCTCCTCGTGGCCGGAGCGGCCAAGGCCGTTCGCCCCACGGACACGGCGCGGGCCGTGTCCGCTGTTGTGCCGATGGCGCTCGCTATCACCCGGCCCCTCGTGCGTGCTGGCGCCTTGGTCGAGGCTGCCGTCGGGACCGTCGCACTGGCTCACCCGTCACCGGTCACCGCCAGCCTGGTGTCCATGTCCTATCTGGGCCTGGCCGGCTTCGTGGCCGTCGTGCTTGTCCGGGGCGGCCCCTTGGCTACTTGTGGTTGTTTCGGAACACTGGATACTCCGGCCACGCGGCTCCATGTGGTGGTGAACATTGCCCTCGCTGGCTCGGCCGCCGTAGTGGGGGCGACGATCAACCCGGGCTGGCTGCCGGCGCTCCTGGCCGGACAACCATGGCACGGTGTCCCCTTGATGCTGCTCAGCTTGATGTGCGCGTGGCTGGCCTACCTGGCCCTGGCCCGACTGGCCGAACTCGGCGCGGCCCGTCGCATGCTCGGGGTAACCCGAGGACCGGCAACGTGAGTACCACCCTGGTCGACAAGGCGGCCGGATTTCTCGGGTCGAAGCTATCGAGGCGGAGCTTCATCAACCGTTCGGCCATGGTCGGTAGCGCGGTGGTCGTCGGCTCCGGGGTCGAACTGCTGCTCAAGCCGGGTACGGCGTATGGCGCCATCTGCACGTGCGGCAGCTCGTCATGCGGCTGCGGCTCGACCTGTTGTGCCGGATGGTCGGAATTCTGTTGCTCGATCAACGGCGGGTACAACTATTGCCCGACCGACACGATCATGGGCGGTTGGTGGAAGGCCGACAACTCGTCGTTCTGCGGCGGCCCCCGGTATTACATGGACTGCCATGCGCTGTGTGAATGCACGACCGGGTGCGGCGGCGGTTGGGGGTTCTGCGAACCGAGCTGTGACGGCGTGACCTGTGGGTGCGGTCCCGACGGGTGCAACTCGTGGGTGACCGGCTGCTTCCAATTCCGCTACGGACAGTGCAATCAACAGATCGATTGCATCGGCCGGATCGTCTGCCGGGTGGTGGCTTGCGTGCCACCCTGGACGATCGACCCGACCTGCACCACCACTCTGGCCGTCGACAACGCCACCGCTGAGATGACAGCGGCATGCTGGACTACCGCACTGCCGTCTCCGCCACCACCTCCACCACTACCTTGCTTCTCGGCGCAGACCCAGTGCCTCGTAACCGGGGTGACAGCCAGCGCGGACACACATGGATATGCCATCGTCACCTCCTTCGGCAAAGTGCTCTCGTACGGCGACTTCCCGGCGCTGGGTGACGTTTCGACTGTCCACCTCAACCGACCGATCGTGGGCATGGCCGCCACTTCGACAGGCCTGGGCTACTGGTTGGTCGCTTCCGATGGCGGCATCTTCGCCTTCGGCGACGCCTCGTTCGAAGGCTCGATGGGCGGCAAGTCGCTCAATCAGCCGATCGTGGGCATGGCCGCCACTTCGACAGGCCTGGGCTACTGGTTGGTCGCTTCCGATGGCGGCATCTTCGCCTTCGGCGACGCCCTATTTGCGGGTTCGATGGGGGGCAAGCCGCTGAATCAACCGATCGTGGGCATGAGTGCATCGCCATCGGGTCACGGCTATCGACTGGTCGCTTCCGATGGCGGCATCTTCGCTTTCGGGGACGCCGCCTTTGACGGCTCCATGGGCGGCAAGCCCCTGGTGCGCCCGATCGTCGGCACCGCGTCTTCCGGAACCGGCTACTGGATGGTGGCCCAGGACGGCGGGATCTTCGCCTTCGACGTGCCGTTCTACGGCTCGGCGGCGTGAGCGTGCCTTCCGTTCCGACCGGGGTTTCCTCCGGTACCACCCGACTCTTGGGAGCCATGTGACCACGACCTTGTCCGTCCTTGCTCTTCTTATGGCCGTAGCAGCCGCGGTCCGTTCGACCTGGTCGCCGTGCGGCCTCTCGATGCTCTCGACCATCACGCCGTTCGGCGAAAGGGGCAGAGGCCACCGGTACGGGGGCACCTGTGCGTGGTTCGTCCTCGGTGCGGCAGTGGGCGGTCTGGCCTTAGGTGGATTGGCGGCCAGTCTGGCGGCCGCCGTGCATGCCATCGGTGCGTCGGCCACCATCGTGGGTGCCCTGGCCCTGGGTGCAACGCTGATAGCGGCGCTGTCCGACACGGGCCTGGCCGGCGCCACCTTGCCGGTCCACTTTCGCCAGGTGAACGAGCGATGGCTCGATGCCTACCGGCCTTGGGTCTACGGTGCCGGCTTCGGGTTCCAGATCGGATGCGGACTCGCCACCTACGTCACCACGGCCGCTGTCTACCTGATCGTAGTCCTGGCTGCCATGACTGCCAGCCCCTTGGTGGCTCTGCTCGTCGGAGTCGTATTCGGACTTGTGCGGGGCCTGGCTGTGGGTCTCACCCGGAACAAACGGACGCCCACAGCGCTGCTCGCCTTCCATCGGCGATTCGCTTTGCTGCAGCCTTGGGCCGACCGAGCCGTGCTGTCCTCGTTGGCGATCTCGGCTGTCGTGTTGACCATGGCGGTGGGACCGATTCAGGCCGGGGTTGTGGCACTGGTTGTGGCGGCCGGTGCCGGGGCGGTCCGGATGACTCAGCCGCGGTCAGCGGATTCAGAGGATGCGGCGGCAGCCCCGTCGCTGTCGCCTGTTTCGTCAGGTCCGATCGGATCTGACGATTCGGCAAATTCCAAGGGAACGGGATCAGGTCGACTGGCGCGCCAGCGGCGGTAGGGGCCGAGCCGACTGGCCAGCAGTAGGAGGCCAGCGACCGAGAGCACCGAACCGGCGATTTGGACGAGCTGCGAACCGAGCTGGCCGATCTGGCCCAGCCACAGGTGTTCGTCCAGATACCGCTCTAGGCCCCACAGCGCCATGCCGACACCGAGCACGATGCCGGCCGGAGCCGGGGGTGAAGCCCCCGGAGCGATAGCCGACCCGTCAGACGCCAGCGTCGGAGCTCTCGACCGGAGCCACCGTTCGATCAGCAGCAGGATGCCGAAGATGGTGAAATCTTCGATTGCCTGAAAGATCGGCACGGGTAGGACCTTCTGATCCGGATGGGCGCCGGCGTAGTACATCCCGAACCACTGGTTGGTGGCGTGGCCACCGCCATTGACCATGAGTTGGGGGCCGAGCAGGCGACCCATGCCCCAGCACGCCATCAGAACCGGAGCCATCAGGTCGGCGAACCGGAGGGAGGGCAGTTCGGGACAGCGTCGACGCGAAATGACAATGGCCACCGGTATGGCCAGGATGAGCCCTCCGAATGACGACAATCCGCCCTGCCAGACGGCGAACACCTGTGAAGGAGCGGCCGTGTAGTCCCCAATATGGGTAAGGACGTGCATGGTCCGGGCCCCGACGATGGCGGAAACGATGACCCATACGAACATCCCGGTCACCCACTCGGTCGGGTAGCCGCGCTGGCGAAGCCGTCGCTCGGTGTAGCGGAGCCCGAACCAGAAGGTCAGGGCCAGCCCGATCCCGTAGGTATGGACCTCGAGGAACCAGATGTGGAAGGCGACGGGTATCGGTCTCATGGTGTGGGGAGCCAGCCCTACGGGTGAGGCCCGGGGTGCCGACCAGGCCCTCAGTATGCCCCAGGGTGCCGGTAAGGTGGCCGCACCGGGCCGTCGTGCAGCGGGGGAGCGGGGAATGACACGGAAGCCGGGACCGCAGCGTGCGTCCCGACCGAGGAGAGGCCAGAGGTAGCACCCATGGGATCGTTGGCAGGCAAGGTGGCAGTGGTGACAGGGGGCGCATCGGGAATCGGGCTGGCCACCGCCACCCGGCTGGCTGCGGCCGGCGCCTCGGTGGCCGTGGTCGACCTCGACGGGGCCGCCGCCGAGCGGGTGGCTGGTGAGCTCGATGGCATGGCCCTGCAAGCCGACGTAGGCCGCTCCGACGAGTGGCCGGGCATCGTCGAAGCGGTGACCGCCCGGTTCGGCGGCATCGACCTGGCTCACCTCAATGCTGGAGTCACGACGGGCGAGGCCGACATCACCAAGGTGACCGATGAGATCTACACCCGGGCCACAGGTGTCAACGTGGACGGCGTGTTCTACGGAGTGCGGGCCGTGGTACCGGCCATGTCCGAGCGCGGCGGCGGCTCCATCGTGGCCACGGCCTCGCTGGCCGGCCTGATCGGGTTCTCCCCTGATCCGATCTACTGCCTGACCAAGCACGCTGTGGTCGGTCTGGTGCGATCGCTCGGACCGCAGCTGGGTGAACTGGGCATCACCATCAATGCCGTATGCCCGAGCATCGTCGACACCCCGCTGATCGCCGACATGCGCGATGTCCTGGAGTCGAGCGGTTTCCCGCTCATCGACGTTGAGACCGTGTCGGGTGCGGTGGTCGCCCTACTGGCCGGCGAGGCGACCGGCGAGGCAATGGTGATCCAGGCGGGTCGGGAGCCCCTACCCTTCCGGTTCGCCCGACCACCCGGCCCCCGGGCCGGCGGCACGGTCGGCCGGATGCCCCCGAAGGAGTTCGCCGCCCACGATCAGGGTTGAGCGGGGCTGCAGATGCACTGTCTTCCGGTCCGAGGTCCGATCGGCTCAGGGCGACGTGACCGTCCAGCCGCGGCGCCGGAGTTCGTCGACTAACAGGTCCTCGGGAACCCGTTCGAGCTGACGGGCCAGACTCTGGCGCCGCGAGGCAGCCGGAGGCTGTGCATCGGGTGGAGTCGATGTCGGTTTCGTGGTCGGCGCCGAGTTGCGGGAAGAGGCAGCTCGATGTGGAGCGGAGTTATCTGGGGTGGGGCCGGAGTCGGCTGATGCTTCAGCCTCGGCTTCGAGCCGAGCAATGAGCTCGGTCACCTCATCCTGGGTGAATCGCCCGCCTGCCTGGCGCTGGTTGAGTCCGAGCGGCCCCCGGGCATCCTTGAACCCACTGTGGCCTGCCGCCTCGACCAGTGCAGTCAGCTCACGCAGTTGGCGTGCCGTGGCCGGGGGTCCGGACGGTTGGCCGAAAGCCATGGTGGGTTACCGGGAGAGCCGGGCCGCAACCGGCCGGCTGGTCCCAGAGGAGGTGGGCCCGGCTCAGACCACCCGGCCGATGCCGGCCAGGCCGTCGGTCCGCACGCCGGTGATCAACACGGTGGCCCCGGTATAGGGAGCCTCGATCATCGAGCCACCACCGACGTACATCGCCTCGTGGTCGCTGCCACCTGGACCGTAAAAGAGCAGGTCGCCCGGCTGGATGTTGGCCATC
Organism: Acidimicrobiaceae bacterium; assembly: GCA_043784065.1. Classification (GTDB taxonomy): domain Bacteria; phylum Actinomycetota; class Acidimicrobiia; order Acidimicrobiales; family RAAP-2; genus Bog-756. Next base: position 16,390 of record JAYVYR010000227.1, on the reverse strand, counting down.
GAGATGTGTGTGGTAGCGGAGTACTGTCCGCCCGAGAAATGGGGCAGGCCGATGCCGACCTGTGCGTAGGCCCACATGATCAGGCCCGAGCAGTCGAAGCCCGAGGGTGACGAACCGCCCCAGACGTAGGGGACGCCGATCTCACGCTCGGCGGCCTGCACGGCACCGGCGGCACCCGACGACAACGGAGGCGGAGGAGCTTGCACGATGATTGTCACGGTGGTGCCTCCCGAAGTGCCCGACCCGCCGATGTTCGTCTTGCCGCCGGTCAAGGTCGCCGTCGGCTGGATCTGGACCTGAGCTTGGGCGGTCTTGGCCTGTTGGACCTTCTGGTTGAAGGCCGCCTGTTGTGCCGCCTGCTGTGCGGCTGCCTGTGCGGCCTGCTTCTGGGCGACGAGCGACTGGATGTTGGCGTCAACGCTGGACAGAGTCGACCTGTCCTTGGCGGCGAGCGACAACGCCTGATTCTGGGCGGACGCCAGGTTGGACCGCTCGGACTGCGCTTGGGACTTCTGCTGTTCGAGCGACGCCTGGGTGGCGGCCAACTCGGTCTGCGCCGTGTGGAGGTGGGCGATGGTCGAGCTGACGTTGCCCGTGGCGATCGACGAGTACTCCGACCGGATCCCACTGGTGTTCACATTGGACGTGAACAGCTGGGTAGCGGTGTTCGACGTTCCGGTGCTGGTGTAGTCGGCGATGGCCTGGGTGCGGAGCTGGCTCTGATCCTTCGCCACCTCGATCTGATCCTTGTCCATCTGGGCCTGACTGGTGGCGATCTGACCGGTCAGCTGGTTCAGCTTGAAGTCGGCCTGGTTCACCTGTCCGGCAAGGGCAGCGAGCTGGGCCTGGGTCGCGTTCAGCTGCGCCGTGATGGCTGCAGCTTGCGACTGGGCGTCGGAGATCTGGTCTGCTGAGGCAGGCGTGGTAGCCGGAAATACCACCGATGAGGCTCCGAGAGCGGAGGCGAATGCAACCGTCGCCAGTACCCGGTTAGGGGTTCTGTTGCGACGTGTTTGGCAGGCACCTGGCTCGACCGTCGAATACTGCTCGGCGTGAGTCATATGTGGGCCGATGGTAGTCGACCGCATACGGCGCCACAAGGACCCCCAGGGGTCTCAAGACTCTGAGCAGGACTTATGTCCGTGGACCCGAGTGCACTTGGGTTGCCAAACGGTGAACGGCGTCCATATTGATGCACGTGGTCCAACCGCAATATTCCTCGCCTCCCGACTAGGGTCAGATGCATGGGCGACCGTATCGAATTCCCGAGCAATGACGGCCAGGCACACGGCTATTTGGCCGTGCCGTCCGGAGGGTCCGAGCACACCATCGGCGTCCTGGTGATCCAGGAGTGGTGGGGGCTTGTCCACCAGATCATCCACACGTGCGACCGGTTCGCCGAGGCCGGGTTCACAGCCCTGGCTCCCGACCTCTACCAGGGGACAGCGGTTCCGCTGACCGAGCCGGACGAGGCGGCCAAGCGCATGATGGCTCTCGAAATGGGGATGGCGGCCACCCAACTGAGCGGTGCGGTCGACGAACTGCTGCGGCGCACCGGCGCATCCTCGGTGGGTGTGGTGGGCTTCTGCATGGGTGGCGGACTGGCGTTGGTGTTGGCCTGTCAGCGCCCGGATGCGGTCGCGGCCGTGGTGCCGGCCTACGGGGTGATCCCATGGGCCGACGCCCGACCTGATTACGCATCGATGGAAGCCGTCGTCGAGGGCCACGTCGCCGAGCTCGACGGATCGTTCAGCCCGGAAGCCGCCGAAGCGCTGGTGGCCGAACTCACCGGCCTGGGTAAGTCGGCGTCCTTCCACCACTACCCGGGTGTCGACCACGCGTTCTTCAACGAGGACCGACCCGAGGTGTACGACGCCGATGCCGCTGCCCTGTTGTGGGAGCGAACGCTGGCCTTCCTCCGGTCCCGGCTGAGCTGAACGGGCGAGGGATCGTCGTGCCGGAAACGGGACTCGTCGAGGACTACCTGACACTCGGGCTCCGCCTGGGCCGCCATATCGACGGCATGGTGGACGCCTACTACGGTCCGCCGGCACTGGCCCGGGCCGCTGAGGCCGAGCCACCCGTCCCACCGGCCGTTCTGCTGGCCTCGGCCCGTAAATTGCTGGTCGACCTCGAGGTTGGCGTCGCGCTCGATCCTGCGGCGGGCCCCGAGGACTCGGCGGCTCCGGCCCGACGGTACTGGATGGCCGCTCAGGTCCGTGGCCTGGCCACCACGTCCGCCAAGCTGGCCGGCGAGCCCATCGGCTACGCCGACGAGGTTGAGGCCTGTTACGGAGTGCGCCCCAGTCGGGTCGATGAGGAGACTCTGGTCGAGGCTCACCGCCAACTCGACGAGGTGTTGCCCGGTTCGGGTCCGCTGGCCGAGCGGTTGGTGAGCTGGCGCGAGTCCCATGCTGTTCCCGTGGATCTGCTGCGGCGGGCCGTTGACTCGTTGTCCGACTCATTGCGTGACCGCACCCGCGAGCTGTTCGGCCTGCCAGAGGGTGAACACATCGAATTCGAGTTGGTCACCAATGAACCGTGGTCCGGATTCAACTACTACCTGGGCGATCTCCAGAGCCGGGTGGCCATCAACACCGATCTACCGGTGCTGTCGACCAGTCTCGCTCACCTGGTGGCCCACGAGGCCTACCCGGGGCACCACACCGAGCACACCCGCAAGGAAGTGGGCCTGGTTCGAGGGCGCCAGTGGTGGGAGGAGTCGATCTTCCTGGTCGGCACTCCACAATGCCTGCTGGCGGAAGGCTTGGCCGACCTGGGCCTGGAGGTGGCTTGGGGTCGCCATCCGGAAGCGACGGTAGCCGAGCACCTGCGCCCGCTCGGGATCCGCTACGACGCTGAGGTGGTTGCCGCGGTGGCCGTCGCCGGCGAGGCACTGGGAGCGGTACGGACCAACGCCGCCTTCCGCCTCCACGAGGACGACGCCGATGTCGACACGGTCATCGAAGAGATTGCCCGATGGGGCCTGCTATCCCGGGATCGGGCGGCCAAGGCCGTCGAGTTCCTCACCCACCCCACGTGGCGGGCCTACCTCACCTGCTATGTCGAAGGCTTCCCTCTCTGTCGGGCGTTCACAGCCGGTGACCCGGCCCGGTTCGACCGACTGCTGTCTGAGCAGCTCACCCCGGCCGATCTCGCTGACCAGATCGCCGTTGACACGGCGGCAGCTGCTCCGTCACTCTGACCGGGGCACTTCGCCGAGGTTCCGACCGAACTCACTCGTCGAACCAGACCGGCTCGGCAGTGCCGAGCGGACCGGCCGGAATGTCCCACCGCAGTTGCGCGCCCTCTACCTGGACCGGTGGTGGGAGCCGCCAGGCATCGCCCCATACGGTGTGCTCAACCGGTCCGCCGGGCGCCGGGCCTGCCGGGTGGATTCCATCGCCTTCGATTGACGTGGCGACGCCGTTGTCGATCAGCAACCGGGCCATGGCGGCCAAGGACGTTCGTCGGCGGCTGCCCCTGCCGTCGACCCGCCGTTCGGCCAGACCGGTCAGTGCACAGGCCGCCAGCAGGTAGCCCGTGGCATGGTCGAGGGCCTGCACAGGCAACGGCACCGGTTGGTCGCTCGAAGCTGCGACCATGCCGGCATGGGCGATACCCGAACTCATCTGCACGAGGCTGTCGAACCCGCGCCTCGTGGCCCACGGACCCGTCCATCCATAGGCGTCAAGGCTGACGTCGACCAGGCCGGGACGGGCAGCCTGGCAAACGTTCGCACCGAACCCCAACCCCTCGAGTGCGCCAGGGCGGTACCCGTGGACCAGGACATCGGCCGAATTCAGCAGACGGAGGAACTGTTGACGGGCGTCGTCGGTCGTCAGGTCAAGGCGAGCGCAGCGCTTCCCGACGGTCACTTCGGGGACGACCCCGGGCTCGTCCCAACCCGGCGGGTCGATGCGCAGAACATCGGCACCCCAGCCGGCCAGCAGGCGGGTGGCCACCGGACCGGCCAGGACCCGGGTCAGGTCGAGGACCCGCACGCCGGACAGTGGTCGAGTCGGATCGACATCTCTGGTTTCGAGATCCCCATGGACGTCCGTCCGATCCACATGGACCAGCGGCTCACGGGCCACTGCCATGCCCTGGGGGTGGGCGTCCCATGCGGCGACAGGACGCAGTGACGCTGCTACGCCACCGGCGTCGACGACGGCCGACTCGAGGTCCCCGACCGACCACCGGGACACTGCATCGGCCACGGCCACTCGATCGCCCGGTGTACCGAGGACGGCCAAGGCGGCAACCCGATGATGAGGGGCGTTGGTGTGGAGGCGGATCCAACCGTCGTTGCCGAGGTAGTCGCCGGAAACCGGGTCCCACGCATCCGGCACGCTCCATCCGTCGGGACGGAGCGACCAGGCGAACCAGGCCGAGGCCAGGTCGCGGTCGATGGTTACCGCTGGCGCGTCACCACCTCCGATGGCGATGAGATGGGCCAGGGCCGCCCCGGCCGCGCCGATGGATGCTTGGGCCAGATCGCTGACTGCGAAGGCCGACGGGAGGGTCCCACCGGGAGGAAGTTCGACCACCGGATGGGTTCCCGTCACTCCGAGTTCGTCGAGGAATCGGTGCAGAAGTGTCTTGGTGGCATCGGCCATCGCCCCATCGTCGACCCCCTCGGGCGGTGCGTCAACCGGTATGAATGACTGCCAAGGGTCAAGGAATGACGTGGACCGGCCGATATCGATGGCATGGAAGCCGTGCTGCAGTTCGACAGCGATGACCCCGAGTTCCAACGCGGCTTCGAGATCGGGATCCTGTGGGAGCGGCTGAGCGCTGACGGTGCCTGTCACATGGCGGTCAGTGCCTCCAACACCGAGATGGTGCTGCGGGTGGCCAAGGCCTTCGACTGTGTGTTTTCGGGCCAGGAGTTGGCTGACGATCAGATCTCGATCGAGCTGACCCGGGTCAACAGCGACTCGTAGCGCGCTGCTCGACAGCGTTGGCCTGCGGTCAGCCTCCGGCGAGTAAGCGGCGGGCGATCACCTTGAGGCACAACGTCTCGTCGGCTCCCTCGAAGATCGACAGCACACGCGCGTCAACGAAGTACCGGCTCACCGGATATTCCTCCGCGTAACCCATACCTCCGTGGATCTGTAGCGCCTCCCGTGTCACCCATTCGGCGGTCCGACACACGTAGGCCTTGATCATCGAGGCCTCGAGCACGCCTTCGCCCTTGGACATCAACCGGGCCACCTCGTAGGCGAATTGGCGGGATGCCTGAATCAGCACGGCCATCCGGGCCAACTTCAACTTGGTGAGCTCGTACTCGGCGATGGGTGCGCCGAAGACCACCCGGTTGCCGGCGTATTCGACGGCAGCCTCGTAAGCGGCCTGCATGAGGCCCACCGCCCGTGCCGCCGTCTGGAGCCGACCATTTTCAAAGCCCTGCATCTGGAGGTAGAAACCCTGTCCCAGACCGGATTCGCCGCCGACGAGATTGGCGTCGGGCACGAACCAGGTTTCGAGGGAGATCTCGTAGGAGTGCATGCCGCGGTAGCCGAGGGTGTCGATGGCCCGACCCTCCATCTTCCCTGACGAATCGGCGGGACGCCCGTCCTCGCCTGCATCCTGGGTGAAGGTAAATCCGTGACCGTCGGCCTGGGGCTTCTCGACCAGGAAGATCGACAGCCCTTTGTGCCCCTTTGACTTGTCGGGGTCCGTGCGGGCGAGTAGCAGGAGCACGTTGGCCCGAGCGGCAAACGTGCACCAGGTTTTGACTCCGTTGAGGATCCATCCGCCTTCCACTTTGGTGGCGGGCAGCATCACGCCGGCCACGTCGGAGCCATAGTCGGGCTCGGTGACAGCCACCGCACCAAGAACCTCGGCGGTTGCCAGTTTCGGGAGCCAGTGCTGCTTCTGCTCCTCGGTCCCGCCCTTGACGATGGCCCGAGTGAGGATTTCGGGGCGGGTAATGAGCGAGCCGCCGGCACCCAGTGAACCCCAGGTCAGCTCCTCTGTAGCCACCACCATGCTCAGGTAGTCGGCCTCACCTTCGACGGCGAAGCCGCCGTACTCCTCGGGGACGGACATGCCGAATCCGCCCATCTCCGCCAGGCCGGAGATGATCTCCTCGGGAATGTCGGTGTTGTCCCGGTGGATGTGTTCGGCCCGTGGGCGGATCTGCTCGGCAGCGAACCGGTGGAAGGTGTCTCGGACCAGTTCGAAGTCTGGATCGAGGTGCCGTTCTCCCTGGACCTCGGCCAGCGATCCGAGGAAGGCGGGGCGGCGGTAGGTGGCGACGAACGGCTCGGCCGGAGCCATCCAGTCGCCATCCACGCCCCAGTCGGCGGATCGGCCCACGATGCGGGCGGCGAGCTCGGCCAGTGCGTCGGCCACGAAGGCACAGGCGATCCGGGCCTCGGCATCGCCATGGGCACCGTAGGCCACGACCGACTCGGCTGTGCGAACTGCGGCGGCGGCATGGGACACGTCGTAGGCCAGCAACTGGGCCTGATCCGGGCCCCCTGCCGCACGCAGGGCGGCGATACCGGAGTCGACGACGCTCTTGGCCACGGCGGTGGCATCGGTGGCGGCCAGAAGGTCAGGGGCGGGAACGGTGTCGGAGGTCACAGAAAGAGAATATCGGGCTGCTGACAGGGCCGGTCCCCCGAAGGTGCGGGCCGACACTCAGTGGATCGGTCGTTGGGCCACCACGGTGACCAGCGGTGGCAGGACCACCGGGTCGTCACCTGGATCGACCTCGGTCAGCAGTTCGAGGTAGTCAGCCACGGGGCCGGGACCGGCCCCGGCCGGTGCCTCGGCCCAGGCGTCCACGATGACGAGATCGGCGTCGCGGACCAACGACGGGAGAAGGGCGCCGATGTCGGGGTGACGGGCGTCGGGCATCGAAAACGGCCGGCCGGCGATCCTCCCGGCGGAGGTGATCGGCTCTTGGGCCACCACCCAGCCGCCGGGCCGGACGGCCGCGGCCATGCGTCGGAGCACCACGGCGGGGTCGACGACGTGCAGCAGCAGGAAGCGGCAGAAGGCCAGGTCGACGGGCTCGGGAAGGCGCAGGTCCTCGCCGGCCTGGGTGATGGCCAGTACCTGGCTGTGGGCGGCGGCGACCGAAGCCACCTCGTCGCGGGCCGTCGGGTCGGAGTCAACGGCGAAGATCCGGCCGTCACGGCCGACAATTTCGGCCAGGGCTACCGACACGTCGCCCCCACCGGCACCTACGTCGACGCAGGTCCAGCCCGGCCCGATCCCCAGACGGTCGAGGGCGGTGGCGAGCGGTCGCCGGTAGACGTCGTCGCGCAGGCCTCGCAGTTCCATCCCCCAGACGCTACCGGTAGGCCTTGTGCCACTCCGGTACCACCCCGGTGCCGTTCCACCGGGCCCGGCCCGGGTCACGTGAGGTCGGGCGGAACCGGTATCCTCCCCTCTCGTGAAGGTAACGATGATCCTCTGTGACTCTGCCCAGGTGGCCGACGGCAAGCTCTACGTTCTGGGCGGCGGTTGGAGCATGACCGGACCCGACCCGGTCCCCTCGGCCATTGCATTGAAGATCGATGTCGGCTGGCACGAGGCGGAGGCCGCCCACCACTGGGAGCTCTACCTGGAGGATGCCGACGGGGGACCAGTTCTCGTGCCAACCCCTGACGGCGAGCACCCGGTCGAGGTGCGCGGCGAATTCACCGTGGGCCGGCCCACCGACGTGCCCGAGGGCTCGCCTGTTGACGTGGCCCTGGCCGTCAACCTCGGCCCGCTTCCTCTGACCCCGGGCACCCGGTATACGTGGCGCATGGCAATTGACGGTGAGAGTCACCCGGACTGGGTACTGGCGTTCACCACCCGTCCCCTGCCTGCGGACTGAGCCCGGTTCTGAAGGGCCGGGCGTGACCCCGCCGACACAGAGTCCGACGGGGTCACGCCCGGCCTACTATCGAAGGCCATGACCACGTATGACCGCCCGTTCGGCCGCTACTTCGAGGAATTCGTCCCCGGCGACGTCTATCGGCACTGGCCGGGCAAGACCATCACCGAGGCGGACGACCACCTCTTCTGCATGATCACCATGAACCACCATCCGCTGCACACCAACGCCTGGTTCGCCGAGAACGAGTCGGTGCAGAAGAAGAACGTCGTGGTCGGCAACCTGGTCTATTCGCTCGCCCTCGGGATGAGTGTTCCTGACGTCAGCGGCGCAGCCATCGCCAACCTCGAGGTGGAGTCCTTGCTGCACCGGTCCCCGACGTTTCATGGCGACACCATCTACGCCGAAACCAAGGTGATCGAGAAGAACGAGTCGAAGTCGCGGGATGACCGGGGCGTAGTGACGGTCGAGACCAAGGCCTTCAACCAGCACGGCGACGAAGTGTGCTTCTTCCGTCGCAAGGTCATGGTCTGGAAGGAAGCGTCCGCCCCGGTGCGACGTCGCCCCTACGGGGACGACGTCTGGGGCTGATGCCCTTCTGGTGCCGGTGACGGAACGACCGACAGCCCGGGTGCGTGCCCTCGGGAGGGCAATCGACGAATGGGGGTCGTCCGGAGTCGGGACGACTCGACGCGACGACCTGCCGTGGCGGACGACCCGAGACCCATGGGCTGTATTAGTGAGTGAGACGCTGGCCCAACAGACACAGCTGTCCCGGGTCATCCCGGCCTATCACCGCTTCCTGGAGTCGTATCCCGATCCGTCCGCCTGTGCGTTGGCACCACTGGGCGATGTGCTGATCGCATGGGAGGGCATGGGCTTCAACCGGCGGGCGCGCAACCTCCACCGGGCGGCAGCGATGGTCGTGGCTGATCACGGCGGAGCCGTGCCCGATGATCTCGACGCACTGTTGGCGCTGCCCGGAGTCGGCCGCTACACGGCCCGTGCGATACTCGCCTTCGCCTTCGAGCGCGACGTCGGGATGATCGATACCAACGCCGGTCGAATCCTGTCCCGGGCGGTATCGGGAAGTCGCCTGAAGCCGGCAGCTGCTCAGGCACTGGTCGACGCCATGGTGCCCTCTGGCCGGGGGTGGTCGTTCGGACAAGCCCTACTCGACCTGGGGGCCACCGTGTGCACGACCCGGGCGCCCGACTGCCCGGCGTGCCCACTTCGGCGTCGGTGCATCTGGCTACGAGATGGCTGCCCCGATCCCGACCCGGCCAACGGTTCTGCCGGGGTGTCCGTCGCTCAGTCCCGCTTTGCCGGATCTGACCGCCAGGGCCGTGGACGCCTTGTGGCGGCGCTCCGCCGGGGTCCAGTGCCCCTCGACGCGCTGGCCACGGCGGCCGGTTGGCCGGACAACGCCGCCCGGGCCGTACGGATCGCCGACGGGCTGGTGGCCGAGGGGCTGGCCGTGCGGGACGGCGTCGGGACGATGCGCCTGCCGTGAACGAGTGTGAGGCGGCCCCTGGCGGTGATCGAGTCGGGTGACGAAACGGATGCCGACGTCACGTCGGTCCCTGTCGCTGCTGACTACGGTGGGGTCGTCGCCCGGGCGGGCGGCCCCGACCGGCGAGGTCGGTGAGCAATTCCGGGGGAGCGTCATGCGACGGATGGGTAATTGGAGTAACGCTGTGCTCGCAACGGTGGTGGGAGCAGTCCTCCTCGCTGGATGCGGGAGTTCATCTTCCGCACCGGTCTCGACGTCGACGACCGTGCCGGGCAACCCGACCGCGCTCGGTACCCCGGCTTCGGTTCCGCAGTCGGTGCTGACCATCCCCACCCCGTCGACGCCAGGCACGCCCGCAAAGTTCGACCAGGTACAGGTGCGCACCTTCGGCAATCTGTCGGCGTCCCACGTGCTGGTGCTCGTTCCCGGGACCAACGGCGGAGCAGGCGACTTCGACCTCGTCGCCCCGTACCTGGCCACTCACGTCCCCGATCTGCAGGTCTGGTCGGAGATGCGACGCGAAGGTGCCCTCCAGAACGAGTCGATCGTGCAGTCGGCCTTGGCCGGCGCCACCACCAACCAACAGATGTTCGACTATTACCTCGGCTGGATCGGGAACCCCAAGATAACGAATCACTACCAGCCTCTGAAGCCGGCCGCCTATCAGTTCGTGGCTGCCTGGGGCATGGCTGTCGCCATGAACGACCTCCATGCCGTCATCATGCAGGCCCGGAACGGCGGCAAGCGCTCCGTGACCCTGGGTGGCCACTCGCTCGGGGGCACCGAGGCCGCCGTCTATCCGGCTTGGGACTTCGCCGGCCAGGCCGGCTACACAACCATCAACGGGATCGTCTGCATCGACGGATGCGCCGGCGCCCAGGGGTTCTACGGCCCCACGGCGACCGTTCCCTCGGTCCAGGCATCCATCGCCCAGATGGCAACCACGGGTCCATGGCTGGACCTACTTCATCTCGGGCTGCCCTGGGCCACCGGTGTGTTCAGCGAGGTCGGTGCGGCAACCGCCTACAAGGACCCGACCGGGCCGAACACCACGTTCGCGAACTTCAAACTCCTCCCCTCGTTCCTGAAGCCGCCCTTGCCGGTAACCAATCAGGCACAGATCGGTTACGCCTTCGACTACAAGACCTCACCCCCGAGCCTCGGGTTGATCCAGGTGCACTCGGGGCAGTTGGCAACCTCGGGGAGCCCGGCCGACTGGGTGACCACCGACATCACTCCAGTCAAGAACGTCATCGATGTGTTCGCTCAGACGCCGCTGGCCGCGGCCGAGTGGTACTACCCGGAGCGCCTGTCGATCGATGCTGGCGCCTCAGCCCCGCTGCAGCAGACCCCTGTGGCCGCCTATCTGGGTCTGCGCCTCCTCCACACCGCCCAGGTCAACGTGCCGCTCTACGCGTTCCAGACCTCGCTCGGTGGCAAGGACAACGCCGTGGTGGGAAGTGCCCAGGCCTATAAGGCCGAGTCCAAGATCCCGAGTGTGACGGCGGTCAGTCGCACGGACACGTACAGCCACCTCGACCCGCTGCTGGCTAGCCCCAATCAGAACGCCTTTCTGTCGACCGTCGTCCCGTGGCTCAAGCAGATCGATAAATAGCGGATCGGAAGCGGGCCCGTGGACGATGGATGGGAGAGGACACCTGAGGCCTCGATCGTCGTCCTGCGCCATGCCGAGGAGTACCAGCGCGGCCGGTTGATCGAGGTGGTGCGGCCGGTCGATGCCCGGGCAGCTCCCGTCGTACTTCTGTGGCACGGGAGTGGCCCGGATGAACGGGACGCGCTCGTGCCGCTGGCTGCTTCGATTGCGGCCCGCGGCCCGCGGCCCGCGGCCCGCGGGCCGGTGGCGGTGGCGGTCGGGCGGTCCTGCTTGTTCATGGGACAGCGGACCGCGTGATTCCCATCGAGCGTTCAGTGGTTGGCGCCGGTGTGTTCGCCGGAGCCGGGTGGCGGGTGGTGCTCCGCCAGGTCGACACCGACCACGCCGGGTCCACCGGCACTGTGTACGACCGGGCGCGCAAGCGGTGCGTACCCTCCGACGATCCGGTCCGTCAGGCAGTCATGCGATCGGTGGCCGACGAGGTGGCCGGTCTTGCCATGAGCCCGGGTTGACCGGATCGAATTGTTGCCGGCCGAGCTACGTCCTCAGCCCGCCAGGAAGCCGAGGATGTGGCGATTGACGAGATCCGGTTGTTCGAGGTGGAGGAAGTGGCCGGCACCGTCGACGATCACGAGTTCGGAGCCGGGGCCGAGGTGGTCGGTCACCGGACCGATCACGTTGACGCCCATGCAGCCGTCCTCGGCACCGTGGAGGTATAAGGTCGGCTGGGGGGCGACGGCATCGCCGGCGGCTTGAGCCGCTGCTGCAGCCGAATCCTCTGACGGACCGCTGAACATTGCCCGGTAGTAGCCGATGGCGGCGGACAGGTTGGCTTCGGCGCTGATGGATTCCTTGACCCTGGCCACGTCCCACGCCCCGTCGTAGCCCGGAGACCAGTCGGCCCACAGCTTGTCGAGGAACGCATGGTCCTCGAGGCCCACCGCCAGTTCGGCCAACGGGGTCTGGAATACGAACACGTACCAGCTGCGGCGGAGTTGGGCGTAGTCGAAGAAGCCGAATCCGAGGGAGGCAGGCGGTGGGACGGCCAGCGTCACCGCCCGCGACCAGCGCTCCGGTGCGTGGGCGATGGCCGGGTACGCGATCAGGCCTCCCCAGTCGTGACCGATGAGTACGGCGTCGGCAGTACCCCCGAGCACTTCGTGCAGGGCGCAGACATCGAGCGCCAGGGTGCCTGTGTCGTAGCGCCCGTCGTCGGGCACCTCGGTGGGCGCGTAACCCCTCAGAAACGGAGCGACGGCGTGGTAGCCGGCGTCGGCCAGGCGGGGGAGGAGGTGCCGCCAGGTATGGGCCGTGTCCGGGAACCCATGCAGGCACAGGGCCAGCGGGCCATCGATCGGGCCCGCCTCGAAACAGGTGAAATTGAGCCCGTTGGCGACGTGGGTCCTGGTAGCTGTGCCGGATTGCGCAGTTCCGTCCATTGCCGGAAGTTAGCCTGGCTGATCCTTTGCCGGGGCGGCTAACCTGATCATTCTGTGCGAATCACCTACTTCGGCGTCCGGGGCTCCTGCCCGTGTTCGTCCGATCAGCAACGCCGATACGGGGGAAATACTTCCTGCGTACTCGTCGAGGTGGTCGGTGAGCCTCCCCTGATCCTCGACATGGGGACAGGCCTGCGTGCCCTCGGTCACCATCTGAACGCCGCGATCGTCCCCTCGGGTAAGCCCATGCGGGGCAACTGCCTGCTCACCCACCTCCACTACGACCACATCCTCGGCACCCCGTTCTTTCCGCCGATGCGCGACCCGGGTGCCATGCTCGACATCTACGGCCCGACGCAAGCAGACACCTCGCTCCAGGAGACGATGGCCGGGATGGTGAAGCCGCCGTTCTTCCCGGTGCACATGGCCGACTTCCGTGGCGAGTTGCGGTACCACGACCTGAAGGGGAATGACGAGTTCTCGTTGGGGGAGATCGCGGTCAAGGTCCGTACCGTCCCGCACATCGGCAACACGCTGGGTTTCCGCGTCGAGGCCGACGGTGTCGTCTTGGTCTACCTGCCGGATCACCAGGCACCCGTGGACCGGGCGACTGTGGCCCCCGAAGTGCTGGAACTGTGTGATGGCGCCGACCTACTGATCCACGACGCCCAGTACACCGAGGAGGAGTTCGTCGAACTCTTCGATTGGGGCCATTCGACACCCGCCTATGCGGTGCATGTCGCCGCCGAGGCTGGGGTCAGACGTCTCGACATGTTTCACCATGATCCCGGGCACACCGACCGTCAGATCGACGTGATGCTGCGGGCCGCACGCCATGTCGCTCAGGCCACCGACAAGGTCGAAGTCAATGCGGCCAAAGAAGGCGCCACGTTCGAGTTGAGGAAACGGTGACTGTCGACCCCCGGACCGAATCGCCACCAGTGCCGTTCGACACCTCGGGGTTCAAGGAGGCCATGGGTAGGTTCACAACGGGAGTGACCATCGTGGCCGGCATCGAGGACGGGAAGCCGGTGGGGTTCTCCTGTCAGAGCTTTGTCTCCCTCTCGATCGACCCCCCGTATGTGGCGGTGGCCCCGGCGCGCACATCGACAAGTTGGCCTCGCATCGCCCGGTCGGGCAGCTTCTGCGTCAACGTGCTGACCGAGGAACAGGAGGATCTGTGCAAGGGGTTCGCAGTGTCGGGCGGACCGAAATTCGACGGCGTCGGCTGGCATCCGGCTCCCGGCACCGGATCTCCCGTCATCGAGGGCAGCCTGGCGTGGATGGACTGCCGGGTCGAACTGGTCCACGACGCAGGCGACCACGAGCTCATCCTGGGCCGGGTTCTCGACCTCGGGGTCGGCGAGGGATCGCCTCTTCTCTTCTTCCACAGTCATTTCGCTACTGTGGCCCACGACCGACCGCCTGACGAGGAGTAACCGACATGCCGAAGATCATCGTGTCCGACGTCATCCAGGACGTGATCATTGTGGAGCCCGACGCCCACGGTGACGAGCGGGGACGCTTCGTCGAGACCTATCGTCGCAGCTGGTTCCCACTTGGTCGCGAGATGATTCAGGGCAACCGGTCGACCAAGCAGGCGGGAGCCATCGTCGGCCTCCACTACCACCTGCACCAGTCGGACTATTGGTACGTCCTGGCCGGCACGGCCCGGGTCGTCCTGCACGACTTGCGGCAGGGCTCGCCGACCGACGGGGCCACACTCTCGCTCGACCTGTCCGGCGACCATGACCGGGGCCTGTTCATTCCCCCGGGGGTGGCCCACGGGTTCGCCTCGTTGACCGACCTGACCCTGTGGTACCTGGTCGACGGTTACTACAACCCGGAGGACGAGCTGGGCGTGGCGTGGGACGACCCGGCTATTGCGGGCGACTGGGGGGTCACCGACCCCGTCCTGTCGGAACGGGATCAGGCCAACCCCCTGCGGGCGGAACTTCCGCCGGGGCGCCAGCCGTACCTCGGTCTGCGTACCTGAGCCAGCCCAACGAGCCCCGGCTAGCGGCGGTACAGCACAGCGCCCGGACTTGCCGTCTGGAACACTCTTCCCATGACTTCAGCGACCTCCCCTGCCGCATCCATCCCGTCTTCCCCCGGTCGCCTCGGCGACCCCGGAACGGGGGTACTGATCACCGGTGGCGGCTCGGGCATCGGACGAGCCACGGCGTTCGCCCTGGCCGAGGTCGGTCGCTCCCTCGCGCTGTGGGATATCGATGCAGTGGGCGTCGAGGAGACAGCGGCCCGCTGCCGTGAGTTCGGTGTCGTGGCTCACGCTGCCGTCGTCGATGTGGCCCAGTCGGACGCAATACCTGGGGCGGTGGATGAGGCAGCTCGAACGCTCGGTTTGCTCGGTGGGTACGTCCACGCCGCAGGGGTGTCTGGGGCGGCCACGGTCGACGACATCGACGACGCCATCTGGGATGCCACCCTCAACGTCAATTTGCGGGCAGCCGCCATCATCAGCCGGCACCTCCTCCCACCGTTCCGGGAGGCCGGCCCGGGGTCAGCTGCTGTGCTCATCTCCTCCATCGAAGGGCTGTTCGGAAGCACCATGCTGACCGCCTACTGCGCCTCGAAGGGCGGGGTCCTCGGAATCATGCGTTCATTGGCCCAGCGCTTCGCCATTGAAGGATTCCGGGTCAACGCCGTCTGTCCGGGGGCGGTCGTCACGCCCATGCTCGAGCCGGCCCTCGAGCTGCCTGGATTCCGCGACCTCATCGAGCAGCGCACGCCGCTGCAGCGGATAGCCACCGCCGACGAGATAGCCCGTCCGATCCGCTTCCTGCTCTCTTCTGAAGCTTCCTTCATCACTGGGGCGCATCTCACGGTCGACGGCGGATTGACCGCTGTCACCGCCATCTAAGGGCGTGAACTGGTGCGATGCACGACAGGCGCCCACCTATCGGACGGGCGCCAGACAGCTCGCTCCACGCCGGTAGGTCGATTCGGGGTTGAATAGACCGGATGTGGGCTGTCGCGTTTGGTGTCGTGGTACTGGTGGTGGTGACCGTCGCCGTCGCCCTGGTCCGTCGACCACGCGGCGACGACATCCACTCGGTGGCGAACTATAACCACGCGCTCGGCACACTGGAGCACCTGTCGGAGCGAATCGGCCCCCCGACCGTGCGCCCGGTCCGGGTGGTACCGATGGGTCAGGCGGGAATGACCGACCGGGTGGTTCCCCCCGTGCCGGTGCGGGGGACCGACGAGTTTCCCGACCCCGACGCCCCGATCGTGTTCGATGACGCCCGCCCCATGGAGCGCGGGCGTACGGGTGGATCCGAGCCGTCCGTACCGGCCCGCACTGACAGGGCCCAGCGCATCGCCCTCGACTCCATGAATCATCGGAGCCGATCGGGTACCGGCGTGATGGTCGTCGTGGCTGTCGTCGTGGTGTTCGGCGGGTTGGCCATCCTGGGGAGCCAGAGGTCGCATCGTTCGTCGCATACCCGCACGACCACAACGACCCGGCCGGCCAGCTCGGGCGCCACTACCACCACGGTGGCCAAGCCGACGCCGACAACCCGGCCGACACCGACGACCTTGCCCAACCAGTTCGTGGCCACGACGACCTCATCGGCCGGCACGTCGGCCACGTACACGGTGCCCCACACGAACTTTCAGATCACTATCACGGGAACCGGTTCGTGCTGGGTCCAGGTGGGAGCGGGGGCGACCGGTACCACGGTGTGGGCCGGTGAGTTGTCAGCCGGCACGGTCCAGAACGTGGCGGCCAGCGGGTCGACCACCGTGCAGTTCGGGACCCCGTCGCTGACCCTCCAGGTCGACGGTGTTCCGGTCGTGCTGCCAACCTCACTGCGGACGCCGTTCGTGGCCACCTTCTCTCCGTCGGCCACGGCGACTCCGGGTACAGCCCCTGTTGGTTCGTCCGCGTCAACCACTACCTCGCCCGGCTCGACGGCGGCGTCGCCGACCTCGACCTCGACCTCGACCTCGACCTCGAC
>JAYVYR010000226.1:0-3442 GCA_043784065.1 Acidimicrobiaceae bacterium | reverse complement strand
ACGACGACCAGGTCGTAGTTACCCCAGTCCACGGCGGGATCCGACCAGACGCGGTACTCGAGGTCGATCCCCAACGCGGCGCAAGCGCTTTCATGATGAGGCCGGTCCGAGTCGGCTTGCTCGAGATACTCCGGCGGGGCGGTGGCAAAGGCGACGCGTTGGCTCAATTGTGGTGAGGTGGTCGTTCGTGCTGCTGGCGCTCAGCCCAACAGCGATCGCAGTCCTCGCATGAGGAACGTCCCTGGCCGCCACCTCGGTGAACGCCAGGGTGCCCGCAGTACGGACACGCCATAGCAATGAGAGGTGGCACGCACCGACTGTACGGCTTCAGGTGCGCTCCGGTCAGGTGCCGAGGTGCCATACGTCAACACCCTCGGTGACCGTTGGCGGCCCGAACGCGCCGCGGAAGAGTCCCACTGCGGCCGAAGGATTCACCCCGAAGGAACCAGGAGAACCGTGCGGACGGCGTAGCGGGCGACGGGTGCCCAGACGTCGGCCGGCGTGGCCATGGGGCCGACCAAGGGGGATCCGGAGTAGTCGGCCATCAGTGTCTGCGGCACCGTGTCCGGCCATGAGGATGCAGTCGATCAGAACCTCGGGGGAGATCAGGAATTGCGCACCGGCGAGAAGGCCGAGGGAGATCCCCCAGCGCCGGGCGCTCCCCCGCTGGTCGACGATAAGTTCATCGAGAACGAGGATGAGGACGGGCGGGATCGGCGGGAACACCACGTTCAGATGCCCGAGAGCCTGCGCAGCCATGTAGGGCCCAAATGCGTACACCAGGCCACCGGCGAAGGCGGCGGGCATCCACCGCACCCACCGCAGGAGCACCACGAAACACGACGACGCCGAGCTGGCGATGGCCAGCCACAGGAGGAACGTGAATGCCGAAACCGGGCCGGCCAACCAGGTCAGTGGGGCGCTGACCGCGCCGAGGAGGGGCATTGAAACGTTTTGAGCCAGGTTGGAACCTGATGGGAAGTCGATCCGATTGGAGGCATACAGGCTGTGCCCGTGCATCAAGGCGAACGGTGACCATCGAAGGAACCAGATCGTCTGGGCAGTATCGCCACATGCGCACCAGGGCACCCGTCTCGGGTTTCCTGGCCATACCGGCAGGTATGCCGCCAGGGCGAGGAGGCCGTAGAGAATCAGCCCCGGCAATAACAGGGCCATGACGCGGGGAGCGCGGCCGAGACGGAGGCTGAGGCACTAGGACCGGCACAGCGTCGCGTGCCGCCATCTCCAACGGGCGCCCGGGGTCTGTCATCGCACCCTTCGGATCTGTCCATGGTCGCGGCTGAGAATCACGCCCACTACTCCGCCGCTGGCTCCGGGGGAGAGACTCGAACTCTCAACCCTCTGATTAACAGTCAGATGCTCTGCCGATTGAGCTACCCCGGAAACGGTCCGTCCACACCTCGTCGACCCTGGGGGCGGCGCCGGCATGCCAGAGGAGATTAGCCGTTTCCCGTACCTCGGAGAATCGCAAGTGCACGAACTGGAAATCCGCGCCATGATGGCCACCGTGAAGCTCCGCATTGTCGCCGCAGCGGCCATCATCACCGGGTTCGTCCTCGGAATCGTCCGTTCGAGGCGTACCCGCCTCCGGGTGGTAACGCCCGACGGCTCCATCGTCCGCCCCCGGTCAGCTAGCGCCCACTCAGGGCTTGGGACCAAGGCCAGAGCCGTCATGGTGCTGGCGAACGTGCGGGTCCGGGACGCCTTCGGCGTGCTCGGTGGCTGGCGTGACGGCGAGGCGGCCACCGATGCCCTGGTCATCGAGATGACCAGCGACCTGGCGGCGGCCATCAACGAGCGCAGCTCACTCGCCGTCTGACTGGACACCGGATCCAGCCCGACCCGCGCACTGCTGCCGTCGCCTCTGCCCTGACAGCCGCCGGATGCGTGGCCGCCGACGAGGAGGCGCTCGAACTGACGGCGGCGGCCCCAGACGATGTCACTCTCGACGGATGGGTCGCCCGCCGAACAGCGGGGGAACCGCTCGCCTGGATCACGGGCACGGCCAAATTCTGCGGCATCAGTGTCAGCATTGACCCCGGCGTCTACGTCCCCCGCTGGCAGTCCGAGCCCCTGGCCCGGAAGGCCGCCGACCTGCTCCCGACCGACGGAACGGGCGTCGACTTGTGCGCCGGGTCCGGCGCCGTGGCCCTCGTGTTGAGGGCCGCACACCCTCGGGCCCTCGTTCTGGCCACTGAGGCCCACCCGTTGGCCTTCGCCAATGCCCGTCGCAATGGGGTCGACGTCCGGAAGGGTCACCTGTTTGATCCGCTGCCCGATGAATTGGCCGGTGCCGTGGACGTGGTGGTCGCCGTCGCACCCTATGTGCCTACCAGCGCCCTGCACCTCCTCCCCCGTGACGTACTCGCCTTCGAACCCCGAAAGGCCCTCGATGGGGGTCAGGACGGTCTGGAAGTTGTGGCTGAGGTGGTGGGTTCCAGCCGGCGGTGGGTCCGTTGTGGTGGCTGGCTGCTCCTCGAGGTCGGCAGCGACCAGGTCGAGCCGACCAGCGACCTGGTCCAGTCAGCCGGCTACGACCAGCTGTCCGTGCTGACCGACGGGGACGGCGACCGGAGGGCCGTCGTAGGGCGCCGGACCAACTGAAACCGTGGATCCGACGGCTCGCTAGGCCTCTTCGAGATAGTCGCGCAACAGCTGAGCTGACTCCGGTCGGCGAAGCTTGGCCAGAGTTTTGGACTCGATCTGGCGGATGCGTTCCCGGGTGACCCCGAAGGCCTTGCCGACTTCCTCGAGGGTGCGGATCTTTCCGTCTTCGAGTCCGAACCGGAGCCGCACGACGTCCTGTTCACGAGGCGTCAGGTGACCAAGGGCGTCACGCAGCGCGCCATCCAGCATCAGCCGAGTGGCGGCGTCGCCAGGCACCACCGCCTCACGGTCCTCGATGATGTCGGACAGGCTGAAGTCATCCTCGTCGCCGATCGGCTGCTCGAGCGAGATGGTGTCTTGGTTGATGCGGAGGATCTCACGCACCCGCTCGACCGACATGTCCACCTGGGCGGCCAACTCCTCATCGGTGGGCTCCCGGCCGATCTCCTGGTGGAACTGGCGCTGAGCCCACACCACTTTGTGGATGGTCTCCACCATGTGGACCGGGATCCGGATCGTACGGGCCTGGTCGGCGATCGCCCGGGTGATGGCCTGGCGGATCCACCAAGTGGCGTAGGTGGAGAACTTGAAACCCTTGGTGTGGTCGAACTTCTCGACGGCCCGCATGAGGCCGAGGTTCCCTTCCTGGATCAGGTCGAGGAAGGCGAGGCCCCGGTTGCGATAGCGCTTGGCGATGGAAACCACCAGGCGCAGGTTGGCCTCGATGAGGGCCTCTTTGGCTTCGTGTCCCTGGCGTACTAGCCGCTGATCGGCCCGGCGTTCAGCACCGGACCGGGCATGCAACACTTCATCC
>JAYVYR010000225.1:0-10874 GCA_043784065.1 Acidimicrobiaceae bacterium | reverse complement strand
TCGAGGCGCCGTCCCTCTTTTCGCCGGCGCCGGACCTCGACTACGGCAACCCCGGCGATCAGCAAGCCGACGATTGCCAGGGCCCACAGTCCGATGGTGCTCAAGACATGGGCGAAGGACACGCCCACCACGTAGCCGAGGACAGTGAAGCTGACGCCCCAGCAGATGGCGCCGAGCACGTTCCACAACAGGAAGGTCCGATAGCGGAGGCCGCTCATGCCGGCCAATCCCGGGATGACGACCCGGGCGAACACGGTAAAACGGCCCAGGAACACGGCCGGCCCTCCATACTTCTCGAGCAGGGCCAACGTATATTTGACCGACGCCGTCTCTTCAAGTGTCGGCCTCTCCTGGCGCCAAAAGAACGGTGGTCTCCGCTTGAGAAGCCACGGTCCCGCCTTCTTGCCGACTTCGTAGCCGACCGAGTCACCGACGATGGCGGACAAAACCACCACGGCGATCATCACCCCAAGGTTGACCCGTCCGAGGCCGGCGAGAACCCCACCGACGACCACGGCTGTTTCACCGGGGAAGAAGAAGCCAACCATGAACGCCGCCTCGGCAAAAGCCAGGGCACCGACGATCACGTAGGCCCAAGTGCCGTTGAAGTGCAGCAGCCAACCGGTAATGCCCCCGGGGTTGGACGAGCTCGAACTCGCGGCCAAAAGATGCGCGACGTTCATCGGGTCAGTGTCACGCTGGTCCAGGCGCGATGCCGGCACGCCGGACATGTCATCCTGCGGTCGTAGGTCCGACCGGGCAGCCACACCCCTACTGGAAATTGCAATAGTAGGAACTCGATCATTCCGACACGAGTCACCGAGCCGCACCGCGAACACGCCACGGTCAGGACCCCGCTGTCGTGAACGGGATCAGCGGCGGTAACGCCAGCACGGTATCGCTCGGACTCGTCGGCAGGTCTGGCATCGGAGAACAGCGCGTGCCGGCCAGCTGGTCGTGCATGACGCCGGGCCCTCCATTGCGCCTCATCGGGGACGGCCGCGCCAGTCGCGCCGTCGATCCCCGCGTCCCACTGGGCCTCAGGTTCGACGGGCATCCAGTAGAGAGCGCTCTTACCTAACGGGTCCGGCCCTTCGGAGATCACCCCGGGATACCGGCGGCCACACCCGGTCGGAGCAGTTCAGCGGCAAGTGCGCGGTAGGCCGCGGCCCCCGGTGACTTCGGGGCGTGCTGGAGGATCGACTTCCCCCGTGCCGGTGCCTCGGCGAACCGGATCGATTTGCGCACCGGGGGCTGGAGTACCGGGATCCCATAACGGACCTCCACTTCCTCGATGATGTGTCGAGAATGTTTGGTGCGGTCGTCGTACATGGTGGCGATGATTCCTCGGACCGTGAGTTCGCTGTTGGCGAAGGCGCGAACGTCGTCGATGGTCTCGAGCAACTGGCCGACCCCGCGATGGGACAGCGCCTCGCACTGGAGTGGAATGAGCACGGAGCGGGCCGCCGTCAGTCCGTTGATGGTCAGCACCCCTAGTGATGGCGGGCAGTCGATAAGGACAAGGTCGTAGCGCTCGAGTACGGGCCCAAGCGCTCGGTCCAGCACGTGCTCGCGACCGGTGCGGGTGAGAAGGTGGACCTCAGAGCCAGCTAGGTCGATGCTAGCCGGCAGCAGGTCGAGGCCAGGGACGCCAGGGACGGGCAGGGTGACGTCGGCGACGTTCATTCGGCGGACGAAGACATCGTGCAGCGAGTTCTCGAGACCGTCCGGGTCGAAGCCAAGCGAGAAGGTCAGGCAGGCCTGCGGATCGAGGTCGACGACCAAGGTACGCCGGCCCAATTCGGCTGAGGCCACGCCCAGCGAGTGGACGGTGGTGGTCTTCGCCACGCCGCCCTTCTGATTGGCAACGGCCAGGACATCGGTCACACCCCTGAGTGTACGCCGGTGAGACAGAGCCTTTCGGGGCGCCCCGGGCCGGGCGAACGCTTCCGGCCAGCCGGCGTTAGATCAGTGCTCGGCGGGCTGAGTGTAGGTGGCGTCGCCGAACCCCAGCATCGGGGCGAAGATGAACCCGAGAATCGCCAGACCTACCCCGTAGAGGGCATCCTTGCCGAAGGCCTTAGCAATATCAATAGCCACGATGATGGCGATCACGATGTTCACGAATGGGATGATGAAGAGGATCAGCCACCATCCGGGCCGACCGGCGATCTTGCACATCAGGTAGACGTTGTAGATCGGGATGATCGCTCCCCAACCGGGCCGCCCTGCCTTGGCGAAGAGCAACCACCACCCGGCAATCTCGAGAACGATGACGGCCAGGTAGATGATGATTCCGAGAAATGCTCCCCCGGAACTGGCGAGAATCAGAGCGGACATGGTGCACCTCACCGAGAGTGGGACGGGTCGGCCGCAAGGCTAGGCACCGCTCACCCCGCGACAGGTGGATGCCCGGAGATCGACGATGGATCCGGGGTGGATCCGTGGTGGTCGCTGGGGCCGGAGTTGAGGTTTCGGCCGAAGGCCACCGCCCAACGCTGGGGGCTGTTCCGACAGCTCGACGACTGCGGCGAAAGTCAGCTTCGCCAGGGGTGGCCCGCAGAAGCACGTCCAAGACCGGCGCCGTTGGATCCCGATGTCGACGCAGGATCCCACCCGTTCCTTCCGGAGCCCTTATGGGAGGCCGGCGATAGACCACCGAACTCACGCAGTCCAACCCTTCGTGCCCCCGGCAGGAGTCGAACCCGCAACCTGATGGGTAGAAACCACCTGCTCTATCCATTTGAGCTACGGGGGCCGTCGACCGAGGTGGATCCGTGCCCGGACCTCCTTCGGCTTGTGCCACACTAGAGGCTCCTTGGTGGCCGTAGCTCAGTTGGTCAGAGCGCCGGGTTGTGATCCCGGAGGTCGCGGGTTCGAACCCCGTCGGTCACCCTGCAGTCTCTCGGGAAATGGGCCCTGCGCCCGTTCTGCCCGTGGAACTATCGTAGATTGTAGTTGCGCGCGCCTCTAGCTCAATGGCAGAGCAACGGACTCTTAATCCGCAGGTTCTGGGTTCGAATCCCAGGGGGCGCACCAGGTCAAGGCAGGTTTTCAGGGTCACGGCACTCCCTACGGAACTACTTTGTGACTCCACTTCATCTTGAGCAAAGTTCGTCGATGGATGTCCGTGGTCGAGCACGCCGTGCTCATCGGATCCCTTGGTGGCGTACTTGGCGAAGTAGGCAGCAGTCAGCCGTCGGCCGTTCTCGGCATCAGTCGCCAGGGCGGCATCTACTTGCACGCCCCAGACCATCCGACGATCGTTGTTCGCCCCGGGCGCCGGAGAAGTCACTTTCCGGGCGGCAATCTGGAGAGCGGTCGCCAACATGTCGGCGTCAATCCCCGATTGTGTCTCGAGAAAGCCGGACTATCTGTCGCCACTTCTGCATTGGTTGACGATTCGATGCGCACCTCGACATTTGGCCCCGATTGAACCCCGCCATCGTCGGCACCGAAATGCATCTCCGTCATTGCGCGTGTCTCCTTACATCGAGCGCCGCCTTCCGTCGATCGTTGGGATTGTGTTTCGGCCTGGGGGAGTAGAGGCCCACGCCAAACAGCTCGCGGGGCTGTTCGAAGCCATGGCCGGTTCGACTCCTACCAAGGAGACGACATGATGAGTGCCCAACTCGCCGGACATCGGCACCACGTTGGCAGGACGTGGTTTGCCCTGGAGATCGCTTACGTCGTCCTCTTCGCAGCATTGGCGGTGGCGGGGATGACGGCCGAGTCTCATCGAATCCTGCTGGTCGTTGCCGGGTTGCTGGCACTTCCTTGTGGCGTCGGCGCGATCGTGGGCCTCTACGTCCTCACCGGCTTGTTCAACTGGGTGGCGGCAGGGTTCTCTACGCACAGCTTTAGCCAGGCCACGGTGGGGTGCGATCCCTCCGGGCACTGCTGGTCCACCACAATCGGAGCGCCGGCAGGAGCACAGGGCTTCCTGTTCAGCGCATGCGCAGTGCTGCCGTTCGTGGACGCCGCAGTGGCCAATGTCCTGATTCTGCGCTCAGTGGTGGGCGGGCGGCGCAGCCATGACCCGGCACGTCCGAACGTCGCCGAACCTCACCGGTAACGACCCTGGTCTGGTGACTGCGGCTGAACTCCTCGGACAGGACCGGGAGTTCGAAATCGCAGAAGTTCGGAAGTTCATTGTCGCATCGTGGCGCCGGCACTGCGACCGTCTGCAACTGCACACCCCGACGAGCTTCTCGGCATTGCCTGGCCTGCCGATGCCCAGGAGCCGGCCGCGTTATCCCACTCAAGATCAGGTCATCGAGTACCTGGTGCTTTGCCAGGAACACTTCGCCCTCCGGCCGCACTTTGTTGAGACGGTGCATCGGGTGGAGCGGGTAGGCGGGACGTGGGGGCCGACCACGAGCAAGGGGACCTGGCGGTCCGACAACGTGGTGATCGCCACTGATCGTGCCAGAGTGCCGCTACGCCCGACATGGCCGGTGCTGGATCAGTACCGAAGTGACGTCCTCCACTCGAGCGAGTGCCGCAACGGAGACCCATGGAAAGGTCGGCCCGTCCTCGTGGTCGGTTTCGGGAACTCGGCTTGCGAACAGGCGTTGGATCTCGTCCAACGCGGAGCCGAGGCCCATCTCGCTGTGCGTTCACCGGTCAACGTCCTGCCTCGTGACATCTTCGGAATACTCCCTGTGTTGCCTCTCGGGATCGTGATGCAGCTCTCCCGACGCGAGTGGCAGACGCGTTGGCCTGGCCGATAGTCCGGAGCACGGTCGGCGATGTGACGAAGGTGGGCCTGAAGAAGCTGCCCTACGGGCCGAACACCCAGATGGCCCGAGACCACCACAGGCCCCTGGTCGACATCGGCACCTTGAATCAGATCAGACAAGGCCGCCTCGCCGTGCACCGGGATCTCGACAGGTTCACCGAGGACGGGGTGGTCTTCTCGAATGGATCACAGGTCACTCTTGACGCCGTGGTCCTGGCCACCGGATATCGAGCGTCCATCGGAGACCTCCGTGTCGGCTGCGAAGCCATATGTGACAGCTCCGGGACGCAGACCGCATCCGGTGCGCCCACAGCGCTCGAGGGCCTGTACTTCTGAGGCATGTACGTCTCGCCCGCAGGGATGCTCCGTGAGAGCGGCATCGAGGCGACTCGAATCGCGACTCACATCAGCGGGTGATCCGTCCCAACCTGCCCGGTCATATCGAAGGCGCGATCACAGCGCCGCATCTGATGCACTCGGGTCACGGCCACGTCCTGCCTGCCGGGGCACCCAACAACGAGGCAGGGTGTCCCGCCGTCCCGGTAGTCCCCATAACGCCCAACGTCAACGGCAGCGGTCGCTATCGCTCGGCCTCAGGCGGCCGATGCGCCATGCGATGGCGCATCACAGCACGCCGCAACTCGTCCGCACCCCACACGATGAACGGGAAAGGCACCACGACCAGCAGTTGCTTGGGTGAGAGCGCGGCAGTTCCGAAGA
Source organism: Acidimicrobiaceae bacterium (assembly GCA_043784065.1). Lineage (GTDB taxonomy): Bacteria > Actinomycetota > Acidimicrobiia > Acidimicrobiales > RAAP-2 > Bog-756. Next base: position 5,413 of record JAYVYR010000225.1, on the reverse strand, counting down.
CACGGTGAAGGGGTGGCAAATAGATCAGCGTGAACGCAAACGCAAGTGAGAAACCGATGCCCGCGAGTAGCGGTCGGTTCGAGAGGACACCCACGGAGAACAGGGACGCGCGCTCGGTTCTCACCGCGAACGCGGTGCCGATCTGGCAGGCCACGATCCCGAGCCAGGTGACGGTCGTCGCCTGCTGGTAGAGGTGGTGCAACGGTGATCCTGGACCAGTCTGGGCGTGTGGATGCCACCCGCCCTGGTGGAGCACGAACAGGTAGCCCGCAAGGACGAGTACCGCCGAGATGATCCCCATGAAGCCCCACGAGCGGGCGAGCATCGATGGCCGGATCACACTTTCGGTCGGTGGCCGTGGCGGACGGTCCATCAGCCCCGGTTCGGCAGGTTCCCGACTCAGGGCGAGCGCCGGGAGCGTGTCGGTTCCGAGGTCGATGGCCAGGATCTGCATCACAGTGATCGGCAGGGGGATCGCCCCTCCTGCTAGTGCGAAGACCAGGAACGGTGCCATCTCGGGGACCGCGTGAGTGAAGATGTAGTCGATGAACTTCCTGACGTTGGCGTAGACGCGTCGGCCCCCTTCGACAGCGGCGATGATGGTGGCGAAGTTGTCGTCGGTGAGCACCATGGTGGCCGCCTCTCGGGCGACATCTGTGCCGGATCGTCCCATGGCGACACCGATGTCGGCACGATGCAGGGCGGGTGCGTCGTTGACGCCGTCTCCGGTCACGGCGACGATCTCACCGAGGTCGCGCAGCGCATCGACGATGCGTAACTTCGCTTCCGGCGAACTCCGGGCGAAGACGATCTCGTCTCCAGCCGTGAGCATTGCATCGAGATCAGCTTCGCTCAGCTGATCGAGCTCAGCCCCGGTGATGACTGGCGATTGAGGCGACCCGATCCCTAGTCCCCTGGCGATCACCGTAGCGGTGAGTGGGTGGTCCCCGGTCACCACGTGTACCCGAATACCGGCTCTGTGCGCCTCGGTGATGGCTTCGGCTACTTCGGGCCTCGGGGGGTCGATCATCGCGACCAGTCCGAGGAGGCAGAGTGCGCGCTCGACCTTCTCGCGTCCGTCGAGCGCCGTTTCGGGCGGCAGGCTACGCCGGGCGATGCCCAAGAGTCGAAGTCCTTCCACCGCATACTGATCGACGACACTGCCGATCTGAACCTGGTCTGCCTGGGTGAGCGGTCTCACCTCGCCATCGCTCCCGATGATCTCGGTGCACAGGGGAAGCACGGACTCTGGCGCACCCTTAGTGTTCACCGTCGCGTTGTGGTCGTCCTCGGGATTGACGGTGGACATGCGCTCGAGGCGCGGATCGAAGTGGAATATCGCGAGCCGACCAGAGTCCCGATCCTGTGCGCTGACACCGACTGCCAGGTCCCGAGCCAGTTCGAGCAGTGCGAGTTCGGTCGGGTCTCCAACAGCGACCCCATCGGATCCTTCCGGCAGCTGAGCCGTAGTGCACTGCGCGGCGCACCTGGCAACTTCAGCAAGGGTGGTTGCAACTTGTGTGTCCTGGTCCGGGACGTCTCGATCGAACATGGCGCCATTCGTCCAGATCTTGGTGACCTGCATGCGATTCTGGGTCAGCGTGCCGGTCTTGTCCGTGCAGATCACCGTGGTCGACCCGAGCGTCTCCACTGCCGACAGTCGTTTGACCACTGCACCGCGGCGTGCGAGGTCCCGCACCCCGACGGCGAGAGCAAGGGTGATCGTCGGAAGCAGACCTTCCGGGACGTTGGCGACGAGCAGTCCGATGGAGAAGCTCGCCGCTGCCCCCACCGAGAGACCGGCAGCCACCCCTAAGGGAAGGAATGCGATCCCCATTCCGATGGCGACGAGTCCGATGAGCCAGGCGACTCGCTTCACCTGTCGTTCCAGGGGGCTCTGCTCGCGACTCACCAATTCGGAGAGCGCAGCTATGCGTCCCAATTCGGAGCGCATTCCCGTGCGGGTGACCACTGCCCGCGCTTCGCCACCGGTGCATCCGGTTCCGCTGAACACGAGGTTGGCGCTCTCGAGGAGTGGAACGGTCGCGGAGCCTGCTTGCGCTGATCGTGATGCCGGAAGTGACTCGCCGGTGAGTGTGGACAGGTCGACCTCGATCGCGCCGTCGATGACCCGCGCGTCGGCACAGATGCGATCACCTTCCTCGATGGCCAGGATGTCCCCCGGAACGAGGGTGCCCGCCGCGACATCTTGTACCTGCTGGTCGCGCAGCACCCGAGCGTGAACGGGAAGGAATGCGGCGAGCGCTTCTACGGCGTGCTCGGCTTGGAGCTCCTGGAGGAAGGCCACGAACGCGTTGAGCAGGATGACGGCCGTGATGGCGATGGCAAGGACCGGGGATCCACTGACGAGCGCCAACACCGCGGCCACACCCAACAGGAGCGCCAGCGGGTGGGTGAACTGACGTAGGAGTTCCCGTGGCCACTGTCGACCGCCCCGACGGGTCAACTCGTTCGGCCCGTCGGCAACCAACCGACGGGCGGCCTCGCGCGACGAGAGCCCGTTCGGAGATGTGCGAAGACTCTGGAAGAGCAGGGCCAGCGGTTCCCGCGGATCAGGAAGCGGGTCTGCGCCCTCCGGTGCGATAGGGGGCGAGGAGTCTCCTGCGCCGGTCACTTCATGCCTTCAGCTGGTAGGTCATGCGAGTTGGCGGCCCGCAGGACGCTGCATCCATCGAGCTCGGGCACACCCCCATCCTGCACCTCCGACCGCCGACTGCCCATCCGGTTCAGTACCGGTGCCTCCGGCTACTGGGGGACTTCATGTCCGTCGGCATTCCGGTCCCTGGGTCCAGACCATCTCCATCCCCTGCGCTCAGGGCCACCGGTGCCGGCTGAGGATGAGCGCTCGACCGGGTGGTCGATCGGTCGGACGTACCCGAGCTGTCCGCCGGATGGCACTTAGGGGCTGCAGCTGCTGCCACCGTTGTAGAAGTTCGGTCCGTCCAGACCGGGACCCGTGATCTGAGGCTTGGAGGCCCCACTCGACGAGGGGTACGAAGTGTCGAACCACTGGATGAAGAACGCGTCGAGCCTCAGGCTGCACGAGGCGCTCTGATCGGGCATCCACCGGTGGAACGCAGCCTCCAGCTGGGCCTTGTCGATATTGCCACCGCCGTAGTCGCGCTGGATCTCCTGCAGGGCACTCGTGAAGTTGACGTCTCCTAAGATCTGGCGGAGAGCGATGTACGCGGCCATCGGACGCTGGTAGGTCGTTGCGCCCGAGAAGAAGGTGAAGGGCGTCGGGTCGGACGGTGCTCCGACCCAGGCACTGCCGCGCATGGCGTAGCGCTTGTTGAATTGCGAGACCAGGCTGGCATCGAACGTGGCCGTTCCCGCCGGAGTTCCCGCGTCACCGGCGGCGTGCTCCGCCTGGAGGGCGGTGTAGAACGCCTGGGCAAGGGTGGCGAGCCCCTCCTTGTAGAACGTCATGTCGTACCCCGACTCGGTGACGTTGTCGCCCCACCACTGGTGCATGTTCTCATGGTAGAGAACGCTCGTGCTGATCGAACCGCCGGCGAAGGTGATCATGGTCTGCATCTCCTCTTCGAAGCTGGCCGCCGGGGTGCCGATGATGATCCCCGCCGAGGTGAACGGGTACGGACCGCTGAACTGGCGCTCGAAGTCGGTGATCTTCAGCTGGTCGTTCATGATGACCAGGTTCTTCTGCTGTTGGGCAGCCGGGATGGAGGCGTCCTGTGCCTCGTAGAAGACGATACCCGTGGGACCCGTGTGCACACTGAGGGTGTAGTGGCCGACGCTGTCCTCGACCAGGTAGCTGGCGATGGGAGCGGGCGAACTCCAGTGCCACGTGGTCGATCCTCTCGGGAATTGTGCACTGGCCGGATTGGGAGTGATCGAGACGAGTCGTCCGCTGGCGATAGCTGTCAATCCGGCTCGTACGGTGTCGTAGAAGTCGTAGGTCGGCTTGGCCGTGGGGAAATCGTTCAGTGGCATCCAGTCCTCGGTGCCGACCGGTTCCGTGGTGACGAAGCCGCCGTCAGTGGACCGGAACCAGCCCTCGGTGGTGCCGTCCCCGTCGTGATGCACTCCCGGACGCCCCGTGTAGTTGACCACGACGGTGAACGTGGCGCCGTTCCTGATCGGCCTGGCGGGCGTAATGACCAGCTTGTTCGCCGGGCACTGGTCACCGTTCTGCATGTTCTGGAGTGCTGCGTCGGTCGAGGAGAGCTGGGGCGAGCAGGCTGGCGGCAGCGGATTGTTCAGCGGCCCTCCGACCGGGTCGGTCTGGGACACTTCGTGTGCCGCCGGGTTGGGGTCGTCCTGTCCGTAGGGATCACCCGGGAAGGTCGGTTGGACGAAGGAGAATACCGCCGGTTGACCATTGACCGTCACCGATCCGACCGTCATGTCCGGCCCCTGCACCGTGTCGACAGACCTTCGTTCGAAGTCCAGGCTCAACGCTGTTAGGCACTGGGTGGCCTGATCGGTGAGTTCGACGTGGTTGCCGGCCAGGAAGCGATTACTCGCGGCGCCGTAGACCATGTCCACGGTGGCATGGACGCTCCGGTAGCCACCGTTGCCCGTTTCGGGATAGAGGCGATCGCCCAGCGACCCGAGCGCGTGTGCACCGGGCGAGCATGCCCCAGCCCCACCCGGCACCGATGAGGCCGAGTCGAACGTGCTTCGACCCGGGAACGACTCGGCCGATGCCGGGGCAACGAGCCCCACGAACGACGCAGCCACAGCCAGCCCTGACGCCACTACAAATCGGAACCCCACTCCTCCGAAGGCGTTGCGCCGAAGGTGCCGCGGACGATGATGGCTCACGACAACCCCTCCGAATCGTCCACTATGCGTACGTAGTCCGCTCATCAACCTGCTCCTAGGTAGGTGCACCCTTGCGGTTGACGGTACGCCGATGGCCACCCGCTCCGTAGAGGCGAAAGTGAGCTTTGCAGTGCAACTGGCCGCGCGAATAGGTCCGTGACTCTGTGACCAGGGAGTTCAGCTCGCGGAGGCAGGTGACCATCCACCGGTCGTTGTCTTGTCCCGACTGTCCTGTCGGGTGCACCCAAGACCAACAACTGAGTGGAGTTCCCAATCATCATGCGCGCACTCGACCCCGAAGTGGGAAATGCCATCTGGGCAGCCGTCGAAGCACTGCTCCCGAAGTGGTTCGACGCCCATCCGCTGGGTTGTCACCGACCACGGGCCTCGGACCGGGCCTGTTTCAACATGATGCTGGTCCGACTCACCACCGGCTGGAGCTGGGACGATGCTGAGCGCCTCACCGGCCAGGTGGTCTCGGTCCACGACCGCCTGGCGATGTACTTCAACTACGACAGGGCGACCCACGCCATCCGTCTGGCCCATTGTCCGCGAGCTTGCCGCGATCGGCATCAGCTGGGACCAGGGCTGGGCGAACCACATG
>JAYVYR010000224.1:0-7111 GCA_043784065.1 Acidimicrobiaceae bacterium | reverse complement strand
GGCCCGCCCGCTTGGCGGTTCAGCGGCCGGTGGTGGACCCGACCGGCCACCACCCGGCGTGACCGCCCCTGGACCGGGGGTTGAGCCGGGTCTTGTCGAACGCCGAGATCGATCAGTCTGTTGCGGTCACGAAGTCGATCAGCCGCTCGACTGCCCCGACCAGGGCCGGTTCGAGGTCGGCGTAGCTGGACACTGACGCCAGAATCCGCCGCCACGCCGCCGGCGGGTCGCCGAAGCCGAGCACCTCGCACACTCCGGCTTTCCATTCGGTGCCCATCGGGATAGGGGGCCACGCCTCGATTCCCACTACCGAGGGCTGCACGGCCTGCCACACATCGACGAACGGGGTTCCTGTCACAAGGACGTCGTCCTGGCGGAGTTCCCGGGTGATCCGCGATTCTTTGCTCCCTTCGACGAGGTGGTCGACAAGAATCCCTAATCGACGGGCCGGCCCGGGCCGGAACTCGACGATGGCCCGATCCAGGTGGTCGATCCCGTCGAGGCGCTCAACCACCACACCCTCGATGCGCAGGTCATCACCCCACACCCGCTCGACCAGTTCGGCGTCGTGGATTCCCTCGACCCAGATGCGCCCTGCCCTGGCCACCCGGGCAGGAGTATCGGCCACGGACGTGGAACCGGACGCAGTGATGGTCGGCGTTCGGGAAGGCCCGGAGTTCGGCGGCTTGATCAGGCTTACCGCCTTGCCGCCACAGGCGAAGGCACCGGGGGCGAGCCGAAAGACCCGCACCAGGCCGGTCTGGCCCCGGAGCTCTACACCTCCGCCCTCCAGGCGGACCAGGGATCCGCTGAACCCGCTTGCCCGGTGGATCAGTGCCATGCCGGGCACGGCTCGCACCTTGGGGTACGTGGCGGCCAGTTTGTCGGCTGGCGGGGCGTCGATGGGCCCGGACAGGATGCCCGAAGACCGACGTGGTGATCGGGGGTCTCGGGGGTTTCGGGGGTCTCGGGTGGCCACCCCGAGGACCCTAGCAATGTGCCAATTGCCTGCTAGGGAACCGGGCGGGACCACCAACCACGATCCCGCCGATACATGGGCAGGTGGTATCGGATCTGATACCCAAACGTCGTGCACGGGAGTAGATCTGCCACCACGTCAGCCCGATGGCCACATGTGTTGACCGGGAAGGACCTCTGTGGCGCCCGGTGCCGTTCAGCCCACGGATGCGGCCCGGTGCTCTTCGACCAGGTCGATCATGTCCTGCATCATCTGGCCGATGGCGAAGTCCTTGGGGGTGTAGACCCGGGCCACGCCCTTGCCTAGTAGCACGGTCTCGTCCTCCGGGGGAATGATCCCGCCGACCACCACAGGTGCATCGACCCCCTCGGCTCGCAGGCGTTCGACCACCTCGGGCACCAGCTCCAGGTGACTGCCGGACAGGATGGAGATTCCGACGATGTCCACGTCTTCATCTCGGGCCGCTGCTGCGATCTCGGCTGGAGAGAGCCGGATGCCCTGGTAGACGACCTCGAAGCCGGCATCGCGTGCGGCTACGGCAATCTGCTCGGCGCCATTGGAGTGGCCGTCGAGGCCGGGCTTGGCCACTAGAAGGCGCGGCGGCCCGCCAGCCCGTTCGGCCAGGGCCTTGGAGCGGGCCAGAACGGCCTGGAACTCGCTCCCACGGTGACCGACGCCGCCGCCGACTCCGGTCGGAGCCCGGTACTCGCCGAATACCCCACGCAACGCCCCCGCCCATTCTCCGGTGGTGCCGCCGGCATGGGCCAAGGCAATAGTGGCCGGCATCACATTGTCCGTGCCCTCGGCCGCGCGTCGCAGTTCGTCAAGGGCACGCTGGACCGCGACGCCGTCGCGCTGGGCCCGCCATGCCTCGACTTCAGACCGCAACTGGTGCTCGACCGCCGGATCGACCCGCATGATCGACCCTCCGCCAACACCGGCGGAGGCAAGTGGTGACTCCGCCGTCTGGGTGAAGCAGTTCACCCCGACCACCTGCAAGTCGCCTGTTTCGATACGCCGCACCCGGTCGGATTGACTACCCACAAGGCGGGACTTGAGTTCGTCGATGGCCTCGAATGCACCGCCCAGCGAGAGCACGTCCTGGAGTTCGGCCCATGAAGCCTCGGCCACCTCAGCAGTCTTCTTCTCGATCACCACAGACCCGTCGAAGATGTCGCCGTACTCGAGCAGGTCCGATTCGAAGGCCAGGACCTGCTGGATCCGCAGCGACCACTGCTGATCCCATGGCCGCGGCAGACCCAGCGCCTCGTTCCAAGCCGGCAACTGGAGGGCCCTGGCCCGCGCCTTTTTGGACAGCGTGACGCCGAGGGCTTCGAGCACGATGCGCTGGATGTTGTTCTCTGGTTGTGCTTCGGTGAGTCCGAGCGAGTTGACCTGGACGCCGTAACGCATGCGGCGGAGCCTCGGATCCGTGACGCCGTAGCGTTCGGAACAGACCCGGTCCCACAGTTCTGTGAATGCCCGCATCTTGCAGGTCTCCTCGACGAAACGCACCCCGGCGTTGACGAAGAACGAGATCCGTCCCACAACGTTCGGGAATTCGTCGATGGGGATCTGGCCTGACTCGCGCACGGCGTCGAGCACGCCGATGGCCGTGGCCAGGGCATAGGCCACCTCCTGATGGGGCGTGGCGCCGGCTTCTTGAAGGTGATAGCTGCATACGTTGATCGGATTCCATTTGGGAACGTTGCGGACGGTGTACGCGATGGTGTCGACGATCAGACGGCGGCTGGGCAGGGGCGGGAAGATGAACGTACCCCGTGACAGATACTCCTTGACGATGTCGTTCTGCGTGGTTCCTGACAGCACCCGCTTGTCGACGCCACGGTTTTCGGCGTTGGCGATGTAGAGCCCCAGCAACCACGCAGCGGTGGCATTGATGGTCATCGAAGTGTTCATCGACTCCACCGGGATCTGATCGAGCAGTTCAGCCATGTGCCCGAGGTGAGCGACAGGCACGCCGACCTTGCCGACCTCACCCGCAGCGGCCGGGTCGTCGGGGTCGTACCCGATCTGGGTGGGTAGATCGAAGGCGATCGACAGACCGGTCTGGCCCTTGGCCAGGTTCGTCCGGTAGAGCTCGTTGGAGGCCTTGGCCGTCGAGTGACCGGAATAGGTCCGCATCACCCATGGCTTGTCGCGATCGGGTCCGACGGGCGCCTTCCCGGTGGAGCCGTTGCCCTGCACTGTCTTGTCCACGTCGCTCATACCCTCATTGTTGCCCGAACGGGGCCCGCGCGACAGGTGGGGAGCCAGGGAGATCGCCGCTCACCTCTGGTAGTCGAGGAATCCCTTGCCAGACTTGCGCCCCAACTGCTCGGCGCTCACCATGCGACGGAGCAGCGGCATGGCGGCGTAGTTCGGGTCCCGGAACTCCTCGTACAGGGCGTCGAGGATGGCTAGCGAGGTGTCGAGGCCGACCAGGTCGAGCAGGGCGAACGGACCCATGGGGAACCCGCAGCCGCCCTTCATGGCCGCGTCGATGTCCCCGATGGAGGCCACTCCTTGCTCATACAATCGGACGGCATTGTTGAGGTAGGGGAAGAGGAGAGCGTTCACGATGAATCCGGCCTGGTCCTTGACTTCGACGGGAGTCTTGCCGCAGGCCTCGGCGAAGGTCCGGGCTTCGACGATGGTCTCGTCGGACGCCGTCAGGGGTCGGACCACTTCGACCAGGGACATGACCGGTGCGGGGTTGAAGAAGTGGATACCGCAGACCTTGTCGGGGCGACCGGTCTTCATGGCCATCTCGATAACAGGCAGGGTGGAGGTGTTGGTGGCGAGGATAGCGTGGTCGCCGGTGATCCGGTCGAGGTCGCCGAAGAGCTCCTTCTTCACACGCAAATCCTCCACGACCGACTCGATGACCAGGTCGCATCCGCTGAGAGCGTCGAGCTCGGACGTGCCCGTGACACGGCCGAGAGCCTGGTCCCGCTCCACCTCCGACTTCTTGCCCTTCTCGACCTGGCGGTTGAGCGACTTCTCGAGAGCGGCCAAGGTTGCGTCGGCGGTCGACTGACTGCGGGACCGCAGGATGACCTCGAATCCGCTGACGGCGGCCGTTTCGGCGATGCCGGACCCCATGATCCCCGAACCGACAATTCCCACGCGCGCGATTGACATAGGCAAGGATGCTAGCGGTGGTCGACAGGGGCCGCTGAACTAGTCCGGGTCGACCTGGCGTGCCTCCCGCTTGCCGTGGGCCCGGTCGACCGCGACGATGGCGGCGTGACCGATACCCCGATGTCGACCCCGATCGATGCTGCACGCCACCAAGGACCGCCAGCCGCACCACCAGTGGGACGAGGGCCTGGCGGTCCCCGGGGCCGCATGGGACGCCGGGGCCTCTATGACCGCCGCCTCCGGGCCCGGTCCGAGCGCTGGTCACCACCTGGGCGCCTGCTGGCAGCGGTGCTGGCTTATCCGGAACTGCTGCTGACCGTCACGCGGAAGAGGGATCCGGTCGAGCGGAGCGGCCGGGTACTCAACCGCGGGGTGCAGGCCCTGCTCGAACTGTCCGCGGCGCTCGAGAAGGTCACGACCGGGGGCAGAGGTACCCCGGACCCAGTGGAGACCCGCAGTGTGTTCGATGCCACCACGAAGATGGTCATGCCATCGCGAGCTGACGTCTATGCGTCCGGGCGGCGAATTCAGGGCCCCGACGGTGCCCCGGACATCCCCATCCGCATCTACCGGCGGTTCGGCGTGGGGGTCGGCCGGCCAGACGACCGGCCTTCGGCCATCACGTACTTCCACGGCGGCGGCTGGGTGCTGGGGAACCTCGATTCCCACGATGGATCGTGCCGTCTGCTGGCCGCTGTCACCGGGTGTGTGGTTGTGGCCGTCGACTACCGGCTGGCCCCGGAGCACCCCTTCCCGGCGGCCGTCGACGACTGCCTGGCAGCCTATGCCTGGGTGCAACGCAGCCACGTCGAGTTGGGCTGTGCCCCAGGCCGGGTCGGGGTCATGGGCGATAGCGCGGGCGGCAACCTAGCCGCCGTGGTGGCCCTGGCCACTCGGAAGGGTGATGTCCCGCCGCCCCTTGTCCAAGGGCTGGTCTACCCGGCCGTCGACGCCCGGCTCGATACGCCATCGATGCACGAACTGGGCCAGGGGTTCTTCCTCACCCGGGAAGGGATGGAGGCATCCCGGGGGCATTATCTTCCTGACCCCGCCGATTGGATGACCTGGAAGGCGTCGCCGCTGCTTGCACAGGACAAGCGGGGCGCAGCGCCGGCGCTCATCGTCACGGCTGGCTTCGATCCGCTGCGTGATGATGGCGCCGGTTACGCCCGGGAGTTGGAGTCCGCCGACGTGGCCGTCGAGTACCGCTGCTACGACGACATGGTCCACGGATTCTTCGGGATGGGCGTGGTGCCCGACTGCCTGGCACTCGCCACCGAGGTGTGCGATGCAATGGGAGCACTCATGCGCCGGGCGGCACGGACCGGCGGGTAGCCCCGCGGACGTGGTCGACGAGGCCCGACGGGGGAACCTCTCCCGACGGGCCTCTACACTTCGTTGATGCATGCGACCCCCGGAATCCTGGCCCTGGTAGGCGGCGGTGAGTTTCAGGACGGCTGCGACTTCGATGCCGAATTCCTGGCCGCTTCGGGCTCCGACCAGGTGCTTGTCCTCCCGACGGCCGCCGCCTATGAGCACCCCGAGCGACTGGTGGCCAAGGCCGGCGACTGGTTCGCTCGGTTGGGTGGACACGTGGAGGGACTGATGGTGCTGGTGCGATCCGATGCCGAGAACGACGGCGCCGCCGACATCATGCGCCGGGCCAAGCTCATCTATCTGGTCGGGAGCTCGCCGATGCACGTCCGCAGCGTCCTCAAGAACTCCGCGGTCTGGGACGCCCTGGTGACCGCGTGGCAGGCCGGCGCCGTCGTGGTGGGCTCGTCCGGGGCGGCCATAGCGCTCACCGATCCAATGGTCGACGCCAGGGGCGGCGGCCTGACGATAGGGCTTGGCCTGGTGAATGGGGTGGCAGTGGTGCCCCACTTCGGCGACGCGTCCGAGGATGGCACAGGGGAGAAACTGCACCGTTCGGTGCTGCTGGCCCCGAAGGACATTCCGTTGGTCGGGATTCCTGAGCAGACGGCACTCATCCGCGATCCGAACGGCTCGTGGCGCTGGGCCGGGGCGCAGCCCGTGACGGTCTACCTGGGCGGTGCCGCATCACCCGACGGCCTGGCCGTTCTGCCTAGCTGATCCGGACCGCCTGTGGCGCGACCAGCCGGTCCGGTCCGCCCCAGTGGGAGGCTCAATCGGCCTCGGTAATGGTGACTGACTCGATGATCACCGGTTCGGACGGTGCTCCCGATCGGCTGCCAACCGACTCGATGGACTTCACGACGTCGAGGCCGCGGACCACGTTGCCGAACAGCGAATACTGCGGGGGGAGGCCGACGCCGTCTGGGCCACTGATGATGAAGAATTGGCTGCCGTTGGTGTTCGGGCCGGCGTTGGCCATGGCCAACGAGCCGACCTCGTAGCGGCCGGGTTTCGGTAGCTCATCGGTGAATTTATAGCCGGGGCCACCGCGGCCGGAGCCCTCCGGATCGCCGCCCTGGCACATGAACCCAGGAATGATCCGATGGAAGATGACTCCGTCGTAGTAGTGCCATCGGGCGAGGAAGACGAAGTTGTTGACCGTGATGGGGGCACCGATGTGGTCGAGGGCGATCTTCAGGGAACCCTTGTTGGTGAGCATCTCCGCCGTATACGTCTTGGTCGGGTCGATGATCAACGGCGGCGCCGAATCGAAGCGCTGGGTCTTCGGGCTGGAGCCGTCTGCTGCGGGGACCTCGGGGGCCATGGCCCACCTCCTGGTGGTCGGTTGAACGGTCGGTTGAACGGTAAAAAGAGCGAACGGCTCCGGGGTGGTCAGGACGAGGCGACCGTCACCGACACCATGCGGTGCAGGGTGGTCGGGGTCCCCTGGCTGTTGGAGGCCGGAGCCCCGGCAGCATTGATCTGCTGGACGACCTGCAGACCGGCGGTCACTGTCCCGAACAGGGTGTAGCTCGGGGGGAGGGACTCGCCCGATGGTCCTGCCACGAAGTAGAACTGGCTACCGTTGGTATTGGCCCCGGAGTTGGCCAT
>JAYVYR010000223.1:0-11140 GCA_043784065.1 Acidimicrobiaceae bacterium | reverse complement strand
GCGCCTCGCACACCTCGGTCAACCGGGTCCCGCCCGCGTCGGTCAGGGTCGCCACCCAACTTCGGGCGTCGTACGGCGAGCCCTCCTTGCCCACCAGATCCCCGTCGACCAGTTGATCCACAAGCCGGCGGAGCACGTCCCACGGCGGAGTGGTACCTTGCCGGTGCAACACATTCAGTACATGGCAGTTTTTCGGGGAAGCCGGTCAAAATCCGGCGCTGGTCCGCAACCGTGGGTGATAGGCACAGCTGCTCATCACAAGTCGGGTTACCGGGAACTGACAGGGAGTCCGTATCCGTCGAGACACGCGGTGGGACTCGGATGGTCAGGGTCCGATGTGGGTACTGGTTTTCCGGGTGTTCGCCCGAAAGGAAATCCAATGACCATCCATCGTCCGAATCTGAAGCGCACCGTCGCTTCCGGCACACTCGCCCTACTGCTCGGCACCGCCGCAGTAATCGCACCCATTTCGGCCTCTGCTGTCACGCCGCAGCCGAACCTGCCGCAGACGGCTTCGGCCAATGCTGCCGCCAAGTGGCTGGCCAGCCTGATCACCTCGGGAGGCTTCATCCCCTCCAGCACCAACCCCGCCGTGCCCAACCTCGATGCGACGGCCAATACCGTGCTCGCCCTGGCCAGCGCCCGAGTCCACCTCACCAAGGCGGCTTCCGCCCTGGCGTACCTCGAACTCCACGTCAACGAGTACGTGACGGTCAATTCGGTCGACGGCCCAGGACAGCTGGCCCTTCTGATCCTCGACGCCCATGCCATGAATGTCTCGCCGAGATCGTTCGGCGGGACGAACTTGGTGGCCCGACTTCGCGCCACCCAGCGTTTGACCGGCACCGACACCGGGCTGTTCGGTGTCCAGGACCCGTCGTTCGACGGTGCCTACCGCCAAGGCCTCTCGCTGTCCGCGCTGGCTGCAGCCGGGGTGACCGCCGGTTCCTCCGTGACGTCGGGCGATGCCTGGTTGACCGGGCAACAGTGCCCGGACGGGGGCTGGACGAGCTACATCACCAGCTCCAACCCATGCGACGGCAACCCGATCGATTTCGCCGGACCTGACACCAACTCGACCGCCTTGGCCGTCCAAGGTCTCGAGGCCCAGCGGGCATTGCATCCCACGGCAGCCAGGTCAGCCATCGACTTCCTGTCCCAGGCCCAGGATGCAGATGGAGGGTGGAGCTACGAGCCCAACACGCTCAGCGCTCCCGGCATGACGGACCCTGACTCGACCGCACTGGTGCTTCAGGCGCTGCTGTCGCTAGGCGTCTCGCCCTCCTCGGTCCAATTCGTCAAGAATTCGACCGATCCGGTGACTACCCTCATGACATTCCAGATCACCTCGGGAACGGATGCCGGCGCTCTGAGTTTCCCCGGTATCCCCGGGGCGAACCAACTCGCCACCTACCAGGCGGTCCCTGCCCTGGCCGGGGTGACCATCGCCTACAACGTGGGTAGTCCGGTCATCGCCAATGTGGCTCCTGCCACCGGCACCGTGACCGGCGGCACGGTGGTCACGGTCACCGGCTCCGGACTTGTCGAAGTGGCCACGGTGCGCTTCGGCGCTACTCCGGCATCGAGTTTCGTCATCAACTCGTCCACCTCCATCACTGCGGTAGCCCCGGCTGGCACCGCCGGCACGGTAAACGTGAAGGTGACCTCGGCCGCCGGCACGAGTCCGGTGTCGTCCGCCGATCACTTCACGTACAAGGCCTGATCTTTAGGCAGCCCGGTCCCGACGTTCGTCGGGACCGGGCCCGTCGTTTGTCATTCGTCGTTGGCCGGACCCAGAATTCGGGCACATGGTTGCCTGATCCCCACGTTCATGGCCCTGGCCTGGGCATACTGGGGCTGTGAATCTGGAGCGGCAGCTGTGGCTCGATGCGGAGCGACAGGCGTTGGCCGCTGAGGAGAAGCCCCCTGAACTGGTGGTCGGTGTCATCGGGGCCCTGGTCACGACCGTGCCGCTTGCCATCGGCGCGGCCGCCGGCCACCGGATCCTGGGCCTTTTCTGTGCCCTCGGCGGGCTCAACGTGGCACTGGCACTCCCGTCCGGTACCCGGGGGACGCGGCGTCGGTGGGGTGTGGTCGCCCTAATCGGCAGTGCGACGGGCGTCGCCCTGGCTACGGCTGTGTCGGCGTCGCTATGGCTCACCGTCCTGGCCACACTGGTCTGGGTCGCCATCTGGTGCCTCGTGCGTGGCGTCGGGACACCGGCCGTCGGCGTCGGATTCGTCGCCTGCGCCGTCTTCATCATCGTGGCCGGACAGCCTGCCCGGCTCAGCGACGTGCCCCTCCGGACCTCAGCGTACCTGCTGGGTGGCACCGTAGCTCTGGCTCTTGCCCTTGGGGTGGTGCGACCGACCGTCGGGGCGACGACGCCGACCCGGATGATTCCTTCCGGAACACTCAAGCTCTTCGCTGTGGCCGCGGGCTTCGCCCGCCAGCATGCGGTGCGGGCCAGCCTGATGGTGGCCGTGGCGACCCTGCTCTACCGGTTGCTGCACATCCCCGATGGCTACTGGATCCCACTTGCCGTCATCGCCGTCCTCCAGCCCGACGCCACCACGGGTCGAACCCGGGCCCTGCAACGTGCGCTCGGGACGATAGTCGGCGTGGTGGCCGCCGCGGCAGTGATCGTCCTGACCCGATCGGACCCCGTCCTCCTCACCTGCGTTCTCGTGACTTCGGGCGGGCTATTCGCCCTCAAGGCCCGCAACTACTTCTGGATGGTGGCCCTGCTGACTCCGCTGGTGTTGGTGATGCTGACCGTCGTCCGCTTCAGCGGGTTGCGGATCATCGGGTACCGGGTCGCGGACACCCTGATCGGTACTGCGTTGGCCTTGGTGGTGGTCGAGATCTGGGACCGGGAGGAGCCGCTCGATACCTCCACTGCGAGCCCATCGTCGTGACTCGTGCCGGAGTGCGCCAGGTAGGATCGTCCATTGCCTCACACCCGCAAGTTCCGAGGATTCCGATGACGCTCGTGCAACGGTTCTGCACGTCGTGACGTATCAAGCGATGACGTCGATCGTCCCGAATCCCCCTGAGCGCGCCCTCTCGAGATTCCGGGTCGGAACCCCACGGTGAAGCTAAGCACCTCTGCCGTGGCGGCCGCCGTAGGGGGGGAACTGGTCGGTCCGGATGTCACGGTGGACGGCGGCTGCACCGACTCCCGGACACTGGTGGCCGGCCAGTTGTTCGTCCCGGTAGAAGCCGCCCGAAACGGCCATGACTTCATCGGTGCGGCGCTGGCTGCCGGAGCCCCTGCCTACCTCACCGCTCACATGCCCGAGGGCGCCACTGCAGTGCGGGTGGACGATACATCGGCTGCGCTGTGGGCCTTGGGCACCCATGCCCGGGACCGGGTCAGCGACCTGGTGATCGGGATCACCGGTTCGGTGGGAAAGACGACGGTCAAAGACCTGGCGGCCGGCGGCCTGGCAGCCCACTTCCGAACCCATGCCACCCATGCTTCATTCAACAACGAACTCGGCGTGCCGCTCACCCTGCTGGGCACGCCGGACGGCACCGAGGCGCTCGTGCTCGAATTGGGTGCCCGGCACCCCGGGGACATCGCCAAACTGCGCGACCTGACCCGTCCGATGATCGGGGTCATCACCTCCATCGGCACCGCCCATGCGGAGCACCTGGGTGGGCTTGTTGGCGTGTCCGTCGAAAAGGGCTCGTTGCTCGAGGGCCTGCCCCGCAGTGGGTATGCAGTCCTGAATGACGTGGAGTGCGGCCCCGACGTGCGCCGTCGCACGGTAGCCACCGTCGTGACGTTCGGCTGCGGCTCGGGCGACGTGCGGGGCGTCGTCG
This sequence comes from Acidimicrobiaceae bacterium, assembly GCA_043784065.1. Taxonomy (GTDB): domain Bacteria; phylum Actinomycetota; class Acidimicrobiia; order Acidimicrobiales; family RAAP-2; genus Bog-756. Next base: position 7,312 of record JAYVYR010000223.1, on the reverse strand, counting down.
TCGATCGCGACGACGAGCTCCGTCCCACGGTGCGGATCGAGTCGCCGTGGGGTTCAGGGGAGATCACCCTGGCCGTCCGCGGCGACCACCAGGCATCCAACGCTGCGGCAGCAGTGGCCGTCGCCGTGTGTGCCGGAGTGAGCCTCGAACTCGCTCTGGCCGGGGTGGCCTCTGCTGAAGGGAGCGCGCTGCGGGACGAATTCTGGCGGGCCCCCTCGGGCCTGCGGGTCCTGAACGATTCCTACAATGCCAATCCGGCCTCGATGGCCGCCGCATTGCGGAATCTGGCCCTGGTGGACGCCCCCCGCAGGGTGGCGGTGCTGGGCGAGATGGCGGAGCTCGGAGAGGGGAGCGTCGACGCACACCGGCGGATGGGCGTCCTCGCCGGTTCGCTTGGAATTGAGGTGGTGGCCGTCGGCGGCGCCCCTTACCCGGGAAAGCCGGTCGATGGTCTGGACGATGCGCTCGATCTGATCGAGGGACTGCCACCGGACAGCGTGGTGCTCCTCAAGGCCAGCCGAACTGTTGGTCTCGATCGACTGGCCGCACGTTTGCGCGATGGAGCGGCGACCCGGTGAGGGTCCTCCTCTTCTTCGGCGGTCCGAGCCAGGAGCGTGACATCAGCGCGGGATCCATCAAGCCATGGGTCACGTACCTGCAGGCCGATCCGACGGCCGAACTCACCGTGGTATTCGTCGACCGTGCCCTTCGGGCCTACCGCGTGCCGCCGGTGTACTACTACGCCAACACTTGTGCCGATTTCGAGTCGCAGCTCACTTCGCTCGACCTGGAGCTGACGTGGGATGAAGTGGCCGATCTGGCCCGGTCCCACGATGTGGCCGTCCCTCTGATCCATGGGGAGTTCGGTGAGGACGGCGCGCTGCAGAGCCGGTTCGAGGCATGGGGCGTGCCCTATGTATTCAGCCGGCCCGATGCCCTGGCGCGCACGCTCGACAAGCAGGCCTGCTATTCCACCCTCGCCTCGGCCGGGTTCCCGGTGCCGGCCCACCGCTCGGTGTCCCGTGTCGAATGGGATGCCGATCGGGCCGGGGTGCTTGCCACGCTGGCCGACCTGAAGCCGGTCCTCGGAGGCACCAGCGGATCAACCCACGACCTGGTGGCCGTCAAACCTTTGGCTGGTGGGTCGTCGTTCGGCGTGGATGTGGTGCGATCCGATCTAGGCCCGCTGGGCGATGCCGTCGCGGCTGCCTTTGCCGGGGGTGGCGGAGCGGTGCTCGTCGAGGAATTTCTGCGCGGGACCGAGTTTTCGGTGGCGGTCCTGGACGGTCCGGACGGAACGCCGGTGGCGTTGGCCCCGACCGAGGTGGAGAAGCCAGCTGCCAGTCTCGTCTACGGCACGGAGGAGAAGTACCTGCACGGGTCGGGAGTGATGCACCACACGCCGATGCGGGTCGACAGCGGCGTCCTCGATGCCATCCGCGGAACGGCAGCTGTAGCCTTCGGGGTACTCGGACTCCGCCACATGGCCCGCATCGATGGCTTCCTCACCGACGACGGCACTGTTGTGGTCACCGACGTCAACGGAATCGGGGGAATGGGTTTTTCCAGCTTCGTCTTCCAGCAGGCAGCCATGGTCGGTATCGACCATCGGCACCTCATCATGGGGCTGCTGCGGGCTGCTGCAGGTGGGGGACCGGTGACAGCTCAAAACGTGGTGCCGGCCGGCGAGGGTGCCCGCCGAATCCACGTGGTGCTGGGCGGACCGACCAGCGAACGCCAAGTGAGCCGCCAGAGTGGCTGCTTCGTCGGACTGTCGCTCCTGGCTTCGGGCAGCGACGTGCGCTTCTACTTGATGGACCTCCAGAGCCGGTACACCGAGATCGGATTGTTCTACGTACTCCACCACGACGTGGAGGAGATCCAGGCACTCGTCGGCGATCCGGTCCGCCGGGCCACCATCGAGTCCGTGAGCGCGGCCGTGCGGGCTGACTTCAACGCCGGCGAAGGCCCGGCCCGCTCGGCATTGCGCATCGGCCGGACGGGGCCGCTCGCAGATGTAGCTGACGAGGCCGAGTTCGTGTTCCTGGCGCTGCACGGGGGCCCTGGCGAGGACGGCCGCCTCCAGCTCGCCCTGGAAGCCCTCGGCACTCCCTACAACGGGTCAGGTCCAAGGGTCGCCGACATGGCTGCCGACAAAGCGGCCACAGCCGCGTGGGTGCGGGAACTCGAACTACCAGGGGTAGGCGCTCCGGCCCAGCGAGAGGTCGACATCTTTGAGCTCGGGTCGTGGCTCGACGAAATGTCCACCCCGGGGGCTGCGCCCACCCGTTACGCCGCACTGTGCGACGAACTGGCTGCGCGCGCGCTGGTGTGCAAGCCGGCCACTGACGGATGTTCTACCGGGGTCAAGCTGCTTCAAGGGCCCGAGGTGATGGAGCGGTTCTTCGCCGCCATCGTTGCCGAAGCGCCCGAGTTCGCCGGCGACGAGACGCGGGCCGACCTGCGGGGGCGGGTGTCGACCGTCGCCATGCCGGTGCCGGCCCCGAGGCGGTGGCTGGTCGAACGGGCCTTCGTCGACCCGGTTCCCATCGAGTTCCCGTCAGGTGATCTCAATCTTGAGGCATTGCGACCCTGGTTCGCGTCAAAGCAGTTCATCGAGCTGACCGTGGCCGTGCTGGACCGTCCAGGACGCGGCCTGGTGGCGGCCGTGCCCAGCGTGACGGTGGCGGCCAACGAGTTGACCCTCCAGCAGAAGTTCCAGAGCGGGGTAGGCACCAACCTGGCCCTCGATCTGTTCGTATCAGACGGTGTGGCCGAAAGAGTGCGCCTCCGGGTCGAACAGGTCGCTCGGGCTTTCGGGATCGAGGGGTACGCCCGGCTCGACGTATTTTGGGATCGACAGAGGGACGAGGTCTACCTGTTGGAGGTGAACTCGCTGTGCGGACTCACGGAGGCCACCGTCTTCTACTCGCAATGGCTCGCCGACAGTGACTCCGCACCCCCCTGGTCCGTGCTCGGGCGCATCGTCGATGCTGGAATCGAACGGTTCGAACGCCGGTCCCGTCCCGACCGGGCCCCTCAGGCCGGTTGAGGGATCGGGAGGCGACCTGATGATCCGACTCGATGACCTAGCCGCTGCCGTTCCCGGCCTCGACGTGAGAGGCCCGGCTCACGCCGGCCGATATGAGCGATTCTGCTTCGACTCTAGGTTGGTGGAGACCGGCGATCTCTTCGTGGCCGTGCGGACCACGCGGGGCGATGGGCACGACTTCGTGGCTGACGCCTGGGCCCGCGGAGCGATGGCCGTGCTGGTCGACGACGCATCTACGGTGCCTGAACACTGCCCCTCCCTGGTGGTGGACGACACGGTGTCGGCCATGGAGCGCTACGGGGCCCACGTGCTGCGGGCCTGGGCCCCGCGGGTGGTGGCGGTTACTGGCACGGTGGGAAAGACCGGTACCAAGGAACTGATCGCCGACGTGCTCGCCACCCGGTTCACCGTCTTCCGTACACCGGGCAACTTCAGCGGACGCTTCGGTCTGGCCGTCGCCCTCGGTGGTCTTCGACCTGAGCACCGGGTTGCCGTGGTGGAGATGGCCACAGGCCACTTCGGCGAGATCGACGCCATGTGCGCCATGGCCCCGCCAGAGGTGGGCGTGGTGACGGCGGTGGATGCCGCCCATCTGGTCGCGCTCGGCGACGTCGACGGGGTGGCCCGCGAGAAATCGGCGCTGGTTGGCCACCTGCCCGCCGACGGGTTGGCCGTGCTCAACGCCGATGACCCGCGGGTGTTGGCAATGACGGGCGCCGGCCCGGCGCCGGTGGTCACCTTTGGCCGTGCCCACGACGCCGGGTTCCGGGCAGAGGACATCGAGGTATCGGCCTCGGGTACGTCGTTCACCTGTCGACGCGGTGACTGGACGGCGCGCGTGGAAGTCCCGCTCATCGGCGCCCACTGCACCTCCGCCGCCTTGGCCGCCCTGGCCGTGGGCGAGTGGTTCGGCGTCGACCGCGACGACGCGGTGGCCGCAATCGGCCGGGCTCAGGTCGTGCCGGGCCGACTCCGCCCCCTGGCCGGACGGAGCGGCAGTCTGCTCCTCGACGACACCTATAATGCGGCCCCACGATCGATGCTGGCAGGGTTGGACACCTTGGCCCGGCTTCCGGGCCGGCCGCGCATCGCCGTCCTCGGCGACATGGCTGAGCTCGGTCCGGCCAGCGAGGAGCTCCACCGCCAGGTGGGTGTGCGGGCCGCGGAGGTCGTCGACCGCCTGGTCACCCAAGGCAATGCGGCCGCGTGGATCGCCGACACCGCGTGCAAGTCCGGGCTCGACCCTGACCTGGTGGCCATCACCTTCACCCCGGAGGACGCCGCATCCGAGGTGGTTCCCCATCTCGGGCCCGAGACCGTGGTCCTGGTCAAGGGGAGCGCGGCGGCCCGGATGGAACGGGTCGTCGAACGCCTGCTCGACGAAGGTGATGATGCCCGCGAGCTGCTGGTCCGCCAGGACCGGGCGTGGAAGTCGCTCAGTATCGTCCAACCCGACCGGCCCACGTGGCTCGAGATCGACCTTTCCGCCATCGCCCACAACGTCCGCCGGTTGGGCGCCAGAGCGCCGGAGGCGGAGATGATGGTGGTCCTGAAGGCCGACGCCTACGGGCACGGCGCCGTCCAGGTGGCGCACACCGCTCTGCGCAGCGGCGCCACCTGGCTCGGCGTGGCATGCGTGCCCGAGGCCCGGACCCTGCGGCTGGCCGGCATCCGGGCACCGGTCCTCGTCCTCGGGTACACCCCGGGCTGGCAGGCCCGCGAGGCGGTGGGACTCGACCTCACCCTCACCGTGTTCGACATCGAGACTGCCAGCGACATCGCCGCCGCCGCCCGGGCCCTCGACTCGACGGCGGCCGTGCACGTGAAGGTGGACACGGGCATGCACCGGTTGGGCGTGCCCGCTGACTCGGCGGCCGAATTCGTCCGGGAGCTCGGTGCCGTGGACGGCCTCAAGGTGGGAGGCCTGTTCACCCACTTCGCCTGTGCTGACGACCTGTCGCCCGTCGGCGTGGCCGCCACCGAAGCCCAGCTCCGGGCATTCGGGCTTGTGGTAGACGACCTCGAGTCGACAGGGGACCGCCCGACCCTGGTGCACGCCGCCAACAGTGCCGCCTTGCTTTGCCGCCCCGACACCACCTTCGACCTGGTGCGCCCGGGCATCGCCGTCTACGGCCTGCCGCCCGGTGCCGAGGTGGCGGTAGACGACCTGCGGCCCGCGCTGGCGTGGAAGGCGCAGGTGGCCCAAGTCCACGAACTGGGCGTGGGCGAGTCGGTGGGCTACGGCCATACGTGGACGGCGGAGCGAGCCAGTCGGGTAGCCACCGTGCCGGTCGGCTACGCCGACGGGCTGCGTCGGGCCCCGGCCACGTGGCGCCACGTGCTGGTCCGCGGTCGCCCGGCCCCGTTGGCCGGGCGGGTGTCGATGGATCAGATCTCGATCGACGTGACCGACATCGACGGCGTGCGCCGGGGCGACGAGGTCGTCCTGATCGGCCGCCAGGGGAGTGCCGAGGTACCGGCCACGCAGATCGCCGGTTGGCTCGGGACGTCGCCTTACGAGGTGGTGGCCGAGATCCTGGCCCGTGTGCCCCGCGTCAACTGATTCCGACAAAGGACGTCACCGCGGTTACAGGCTGGTCAGGGTACGCGGGTCACTCACGGGTGACAGAGCAGTCGGAGGTACAGCGATGAGCTGCGCTCGGAAGGCGGGTCCGAGAGAGCAGGGCAGTCCGGTGACGGTCGAGCAGGGACCGGCACGCATCGAACATGACCTCGAGCAGTCGACGGCCGACGGCCTCGAGGGGCTGATCGGGGCCACGTCGGTCCTCCGGTCGGAACTGAACGCCCACGAGGCCATCTGCCGGAAGGTCCTCGACGAGATGCGGGTCGACCACGAGGTCACCGGTGGCCTCCCCGACGTCCGTGCCGACGCATGGCGGCTGCCATTACCGACGCCCTTCGCGGCTTCGAGGCGGCCCGGCACCGCGTCCTCCTCGTCCTGGTGGCCATCCAGGTGCTGGATGGCCGGTCGATCGGCGAGGTGGCAAGGGCCTGGGGTGTATCTCGAGAGCTGGCCTCGCGGTGGGTCCAGGAGAGCACCGGCCTACGGGAATGAGACGGCGACTCCTCAGGGAGGAGTGCCCGACGATGCCCGTGTCCTGTCCGCCAAAGCTATCCCCGACCCGTCCCCCGGCCGCCACGACACCGTGGCTGATCTGACCGGCGAGCCCCCGTTCCGCTAGCCCCCGAAGTTGGCCCACTGGCTGGCCGAGCCTACGTCTATGGCACTATCGCCACCCTGGTAGCTGTGGCCGGCCTCACGTTCGAGACCAACCCGGGCGGGTTGACCACGGCCGGCGTAGTCATCGTCGGGGCCGTGGCCATCTGATTCGCCCACGCCCTGCCGCGTCTGATGTCCATCCGCTCGACGAGCCACACCGAGCTGCGGATCGCCGACGTTCGAGCCCAGCTCCGGAGCTCGTGGTCAATAGTGATGGCTGCCGTCCCTGCGACCATCGCCTTCTTCTTGGCCGCACTCCGTGCCTGGACGATAGGCACCGCCTTCGTGATCGCCGACGGCGTGGGCGTGCTGGCACTGGCCGTGGTGGGTACCCGGACGGCTGGCGGGCACGACCGGCCGCTGCACCGACGGGTCGGCTACGAGGCCGGACTGGTCCTGGTGGGTGTGTCCATCGTCCTGATAGAGGCCGGCCTCCACCTGCTGTGACCAGGCCTGACGGTTTCTGTTACCTGCCAGCCGTGTAGCGTCGACGGCACCGGCGGCCGGCTTCACGGCGTGCCTGCAGGAAGGAGACAGTGCAATGGATCCCCATGCACCGCATCATGTCCAGGGCGGGACGACCCGCAGCGGCGCGACCCGCGACCCGTCACCTATCACTGAGGCCGAACTCACCGAGCTGGCCCTGTCGGCTCAAGCTGGACTGCCCCCCGCACGCGATGCCGTCCCCATCACCGACTACCTCGGGGGCGGAACTCCGGGTCTTCTGCCCGCTTGGTACATGCCCACGCCCATGGCCCGGGTCAACCCGCGTTGGCGCGCCCCAGTGGTGCTGACCGTAGTTGCCGCTTTCGTCCTCATCGAGGCTGCCGGACTTTGTAGTACGTTCGGCCAGGTCATCCCCGCCTGAGCGGCATTTTCGGTGAGGCGGCTAGCCACTTGAACTTCTCGAATTGACCCGTATTGAGCACGCATTGTGGTGGTGCGACCACCGATAGTGCTTGTTCGGTTGCAGTTGGCGACGGATGCGTGCGAGAGCGCAGTGCAGCGTGCATGATGGA
>JAYVYR010000222.1:0-3674 GCA_043784065.1 Acidimicrobiaceae bacterium | reverse complement strand
GCGGCAGCGAAGATGGCCCGGCTGACCTTGGCCGGATCAGCATCATCGAGGACGATGGCCGGGTCGTTGCCGCCCAGTTCCAGCGTGACCCGCTTGAGGTCGGGAGCAGCCGACATGGCCACCTTCTTGCCTGTCTCGATCGACCCGGTGAAGCTCACCTTGCGGGGAACCGGGTGGCCGGTCATCCAGGCACCGAGCTGGTCGCCTCCGCTGACCACGTTCAGCACACCGGCGGGCACCACGTCGCGCAGCAGTTCCACGGCCTTCAGGGTGGAGAGCGGCGTGAACGGCGACGGCTTGAGGACGAGCGTGTTGCCGGCCACCAGGGCTGGAGCGATCTTCCAGAACCCGAGCAGCACCGGGAAGTTCCACGGGGTGATGGCAGCCACCACGCCGATCGGTCGGCGGACGACTTCGACGTAGGCCTGCTCATCATCCTGGATGACCTCGGGCGGCGTCTCTAAATTGGCGAAGTACTGGCACCACATCCCCGCAGCAAAGATCTCCATGGTGGCGTCGGCCAGAGGCTTGCCCTGCTCGGCGGTCAGGATCGGCGCCAGCTCCTCGGCCGAAGCCATGAGGACGTCAGCCATGGCGAGGACGGTCTCGCGTCGGGCGGCCTCGTCGAGCTTCCAGTCCCGCTGGGCTTTGGCCGCCGAGTCAAAGGCGGCGTCGAGTTGTTCACGGGTGCACTCGGGAGCGTGGGCGAACACTTCGCCGTTCGCCGGGTTGATGACCCCGAACGAGTCGGCGGCGGGGACGGTGTCGCCCCCGATGGTCATAGTGAAGTCGGACATGGCGATCCCCCTGGAGTGCGATTGCGTACCCCAACGAACCTACACCGGAGGCCGGACGATTTCACGGGCGTCGCGTGATTCAGGCGGCAGCCCGGGCTGTTGCTCAGGCGGCAGCCCGGGCTGTTGCTCAGGCGGCAACCCGGGTGGCGCCCCGACCGGTCCCGTCCGGGTTCAGACCGAGACCGGCATCTCCTGCTGGGCCGCCGGTGGCGTCGGGGAGTTGTTGGCGGTGGCGGCGTCAGGATCGACGGCCACGTGGGGCACCCACTCCAACCACTTGGGGAACCACCAGTTGGCCTTGCCCATCAGCAGCATCAGCGACGGCACGATAGCCATGCGGATGACCACGGCATCGACGAGGACGCCACCGGCCAGACCCAGGCCGAACTCCTTGATGACCCGGATCCCGCCGAAGATGAAGGCCCCGAAGACCAGGATCATGATCAGGGCGGCCGCCGTGATGGTCTTGCCGGTGGCGGCAAGTCCGTTACGCACTGCGATGCTGTTGTCGCCCGACTTGAAGTACTCCTCTTGTATCCGGGTGATCAGAAATACCTCGTAGTCCATCGACAACCCGAACAGGATGGCGAACATCATCACGGGTAGGAAGACCTCGATCGGGCCGCTGCGGCTGACCTGGAACAGGGAGCCGAGCCAGCCCCACTGGAAGACGGCCACCAGGATGCCGAAGGCGACGCCGATCGACAGCAGGTTCATGATGGCCGCCGTCAACGGGATCACCAGGCTGCGGAAGACGATCGCCAGGAGGAGGAAGGACAGGATCACCACCAGACCGATAAACAGGGGCAGTTTGGAAGCCAGCACCTTGGTGAAGTCGACGATGACCGCAGTAAATCCGCCGAGGTAGACGGTTACTCCGGTGCCCGCGGTCGCATTGGGGATGGTCGACTGGCGTAGATGGCTGATGAGGTCGCCCGTCCCGCTGGCCTGGGGCGATGTGGTCGGGTAGACGTTGATCAGGGCGACCTGCTCGCCTCCGTGGGCCGGCAAGACGATTGGCGCCACCACTGTCGCCACCCCCGGCTGTTTGGCCACCTCGGCGGCCAATCTGTCGACGGCCTGGGCATCGATCTGGCCTTTCTGTTGCGCCACCAACTGCAGCGGCCCGTTGAACCCCGGTCCGAACCCGGCCGACAGCAGGTCGTAGGCCTGGCGGGTGGTGGTGGCGGCCGGATCGTTGCCCTGGTCGGCAGCGCCGAGCCGGATCGAGAAGAACGGCAACGTGAAGAAGACGACGATGATCAGGGCGATCACAGCCGGCACGATGGGCCTCCGTTGGATGAAGTCTGCCCATTTGGGCCAGAAGCCTTTGGTGCCCGAACCGACGATCCGGGGGCCGTTGGCGGCCAGGTCCCTCTTCTGCTTGCCGCTCAGTACCTTGGGTCCGATGTAACTGAGCAGGGCGGGTAGCAGGGTCAGGGCGGCGATCATGGTGAACAGCACGCCGATGGCGGCGGCGATGGCCAGGCCGTTTAAGAAGGCCACCCCCAGGGCGAACATCCCCAGCAGCGCGATGCACACGATGATCCCGGCAAACAGAACGGCCCGACCCGAGGTGTTGACCGCGGTGACGATCGACTCCTCCACGCTGGCGCCGGCGATCAGGCCCTGGCGGTGTCTGGTCACGATGAATAGTGCGTAGTCGACTCCGACGCCGAGCCCGATGAGCAGGACGAGTTCGGTGGAGAAGACCGGCATCTTGAGCACGTTGCTGAGGAGCCCGATCGTACCGATGGCCGTGCCGAGCGATGCCATCGCCGACAGCAGCGGCAGGGCCATGGCGAAGAGTGATCCGAACACGAGCAGGAGGACGATGGCCGCCAGGATGATGCCCGGCAGGAGGCCGCCCAATGACTGACGGTCGGCCAGTTCGGCGAACTGACCGGACACCGCCACCTGGATGTTGGACCCCTGTGCGGTCAGGGCCGTGTTCACGAAGTCCTTGGCCTGCTGGGTCGGCACGGTCTGGACGTCGAAGGTGACGTTGACGAAGGCCGTCTGCTTGTCGGTGCTGATCTGGTGGGCACCGGGGGACGAGTAGGGGCTCTGCCCGTTGCTCACGTGGGGCAGCTTGGCCACCTTGCCCAGCATGGTCTCGATGGAGGACTGGACCAGGGGGTCGGTCACCGGCGTGCCGTCGGTGGTGTGGAAGACAATGCGCTCCTGGTCGCCGGCCTGCTTCGGCGCCGCCTTCAGGAGCAGGTTCAGGGCCTGGGTCGACTCGGTGTTGGGGAGCGTGAACCCGTTGAAGTAGTCGGTGCCTACCGTTTTGGACAGAAGCGACATGGTGAGCAGCGCGGCAAGCCAGAGCAGCACCACGACGAGACGGCGGCGGACGCACCAGGTGGCGAGGGACTTCATGGGGTGTCACTCCTGTTCGGTGGCGGGGGTACGGGGTGAATCGTCGACCGCTCAGGGGAAGGCGGGGACCGGACCTGGGGCCTACGCAGGTCCATCGACGCATCGCGAGTCCATTCTCTCTCATGGACGCACCCGATCGGTACGCCCGGTGCTGCCGGTCGGCCAAGATGGGCGGATGGACACCGAATCTCGCCTGGTCCCGCTCCAAGGTTCGTTCAATTTCCGGGATCTGGGGGGCTATCCGGGTAGCAGTGGCCGGCTGACCCGTTGGGGTCGGCTGTATCGGGCCGACGCCCTCCATGAATTGACGCCCGCCGATGTCGTCCAGCTTCGACATCTGGATCTGCGGACGATCGTCGATCTGCGGACGGAACGCGAATTGGTTGCCAGCGGCCGCGGCCCACTGGAGCCCGAGGATGTGGCGTTCCACCATCTCGCCGTCGTGAAAGAAGGGGTGCGGGACGACGGCACATCCGATCGGGCCGGCGATGGCGA
>JAYVYR010000221.1:0-6528 GCA_043784065.1 Acidimicrobiaceae bacterium | reverse complement strand
CTGTCGTCTGACGACCTGATGGAGGCCATGGCCGCCTTCATGGAGAAGCGGCCGGGGACGTTCACCGGGAATTGACCATGTCCACACGTAACCGGGCCGGCATTTCAGCGCTTGCGGCGCCACCACTTCCGGTCGCCGTTGGCGTCTTCTTCGCGGACCTCGGCCAGGATTCCCGGGGCGACGGTATTGACGATGTCCTCGGCCTGGTCGAGCACGGCGGCGGCCTCTTCGCCGGGGACGTCAGGCATCGGCTCGAGTGCCGGCTCGACAAGTGAGCCGTGAGCCCACCCGACGTCGGCCAGGCGGGGTTGGTAGGACGGGCAGTCGTCCGGGCACTTCCAGGGCGCCTCAGGCGCCAGGTCGAGCACGCAGAATCGAGCGACCTCGCCGGAATCGTACGTCCGGCTCTGGAAATGCTTGCACTCTTCACGCATCGGCATGGGCGGCCCCTTCTCGTTTCGGTGACCATTGTGGCCCAAGCTCGACCTGCCCTAGCACCACCGGGCCTCAGCCGATGGAACCTTCCATCTGGAGTTCGATGAGCCGGCTCCATTCGACGGCATACTCCATCGGGAGGGTGCGGGTGATCGGCTCGATGAAGCCGTTCACGATCATTCCCATTGCCTGCGTCTCCGACAGTCCGCGGCTCATCAGGTAGAAAAGCTGATCGTCGCCGACCTTGGACACGGTGGCCTCGTGACCGATCCGGGCGTCCCGCTCACCGACCTCCATGTAGGGCTTCGTCTCGGACACCGAAATGTCGTCGAGCAGCAGTGCATCGCATCGGACGAAGCTCTTGGCATTCTTGGCGCCTTCGTCGACGCGGACAAGTCCGCGGTAGGTGGTGATTCCGGCATCCTTGGAAATGGACTTCGACACGATCGTCGAAGTCGTCTCCGGGGCGGCATGCACCATCTTGGCCCCGGCGTCCTGGTGCTGGCCGGCGCCGGCGTACGCCACCGAGAGCACTTCACCGGAGGCCTTCGGCCCCATCAGGTAGACACTCGGGTACTTCATGGTGAGCCTGGAGCCGATGTTCCCGTCGATCCACTCGACATGAGCCTCGGCCTCGGCCCGGGCCCGCTTGGTCACCAAATTGTAGACGTTGTTCGACCAGTTCTGAATAGTCGTGTAGGTAATACGTGAACCCTCGAGGGCGACCAATTCGACAACAGCCGAATGCAGCGAGTCGGTGGTGTAGACGGGGGCCGAGCAACCCTCGATGTAATGCACCTGGGCGCCCACATCGGCGATGATCAGTGTGCGCTCGAACTGGCCCATGTTTTCCGCGTTGATCCGGAAGTAGGCCTGCAGTGGCTGGTCGACGATGACGTTCGGCGGGACGTAGATGAACGATCCGCCGGACCAGACGGCCGAATTGAGCGCAGCGAACTTGTTGTCATTCGGAGGGATGATGGTCCCGAAGTACTTGCGGACGAGGTCCGGGTGCTCACGCACCGCAGTGTCCATATCGGTGAAGATGACTCCGAGCGACTCAAGATCCTCGCGATTGCGGTGGAACACCACCTCGGACTCGTATTGAGCCGTGACTCCGGCGAGGTACTTCCGCTCCGCCTCGGGGATGCCCAACTTCTCGTAGGTGTTCTTGATGGCATCCGGAAGATCGTTCCAGTCCTCGACCTGCCCCGACGTCGGCTTGATGTAGTAGTAGATGTCGTCGAAGTCGAGGTCAGGCATGTTGACGGCGAACCACTCCGCCATCGGGCGCTTCTCGAAACGCTGAAGTGCCCGGAGGCGGAAGTCCCGCATCCACTCGGGCTCCTTCTTCATGGCCGACATCTCACGCACGATGGACTCGGACAGGCCCTTTTTAGGCTTGAAGACGTAGTCCTCAGCGTCGGACCACCCGAGCTTGTACTTTCCGAGATCGAGGTCGGTGGACGTCATGTGGGCTCCTGAAGGGGACGAGTCGATAATTACCCCTATCCAGATAGTAACAACTCGGAGACCCCAGTCGCACAGCTACCACGTCAGGTGGCGGTGACGGTCACCATCGTGCTCTGGGCGGCCAGAACCGCTCCCGATCCGCTGTAGCCAGCCCGGAGCGGGTGACTGCCCTTGGCCAGCGTCACCACGGCCGTGGCGTTTCCTGTGGCCACGGGCACACTGGCTATCAAGATCGATCCGTCGTAGAAGGCGACGGTCCCGCCTGTCACCTTGCCTTTGCCGGTAACTGGCGAAGTGACCATCGCGGTCAGGCCGCCCCTCTTCCCGCCCTTCAGCTTCGTGTGGGCGCCCTTGAACGCCAGCGACGTAGTGGTGGTCACGTGCAGCATGGCGACGGCGGTGGTGGCCGTTCCCACCGAGTTTGCGAACACCGACCGGAACTGGGCGCCGTCGTCACCGAGCGCCACGGTGATCGGGTAGGTGTAGGCGGTAGCTCCGGTGACATCGGACCAGGTGAGCCCGGCATCGTTCGATCGCTGCCACTGCGCGTTGGGAAAGGGCAGGCCAGAGGCCACAGCTGTGATCGTGTAGCCCGTCCCAACGTCAATCGTTTGAGCGATCGGCGAGGACACGATATACGGGGCAATGATCACGGGCAGGGTGGCCGCCGAGGTCATGGTCGTGACCGAGGAGTTGGTGAACACGGCCCGGAACTCGGCGCCGTTATCGGCGGCAGTCGCCGTGGTCGACAACGTGGTCGAGGTGGCGCCGGTCGGGTCGCTCCACCACCCCGTTCTGGAAGGACAGGCCGGTGTAGTCGCCCCAATTGGTGTTGTGGATGGGGAACGGAGTTGGCGCAAGTGTGGCATTGGAAGTGCCAGTGGCGATCGGGAAGTTGGGGCTCCAGGTGCCGCCCCCGTCGGCGCTGACCGATCCGTTGTACCGGGCGCTGACCCGGGTCGGGTCACCATGGGTGCCACACCATGTGGCACCCATGGTCCCTGTCGTCTGGTCGACTGCGAACCCGGGCATGAAGTGGGACGCGTTCGTTCCATCGTCGTTGACCGGCACCGGAGCCGACCACGTTGCGCCTCCGTCATCGGAGTGCACCACGTAGAGCATGGTGTTGGCCAGGTCGGCAGCCAGAGCGTGGAGGTAGGCAAGGTAGAGGCGCCCGTTGTGAGGGCCGCCGCTCCGGTCCCAGGCCAGGTGGACCTCGGAGTTGATGCCCCAAGTAGGGGCCACCGGGATGAAGTCGAACCCGCTCACCTTGGTAGTGGTGACCGTCACTGCGCTCTGGAATCCGAGCGGTCCGAGTCCGTCCGGGTCGATGCTGAGTGTCACTGGACCAGCTCCTGGGCGGTTGCCGAACGTCGCGACGACCAGACCTTGGGCGCCGATGGCCAGGTCGCCGAACGCTCCGCCGTTGGCCCCTGGCATGACCTCGGCAGTGCCGAAGGCCCCGATGGCGCCCGGCCCGGTGTCGGCCGCCCCCTGGGCGAAGTTCACTCCGCCCAGGCTGTAGGTGACCCACACACTCCCGTGGCCGGCCGCCACAACCGGCTGATCGGTGAGCTGGGCCAGTGCCTGAGCGTGGGTGAACGTGGCACCGCCATCGGTGGACATGGCGACGTCGGTATCGGCGTGGGCAGTGGTGCTGAGGTGCGTAACGAACAGGTTCCCGTAGTTGTCGAAGGTGACCGAGGTATTTCCCCAGGCGGGCGGCAGATGATCAGTCGAATCCACGAAGGTGCCCATTCTGGAGTGGGTCCAGGTGCTACCCCCGTCGTTGGTCCGGGCCCCGATGAGGTTGCCCGTCTCGTCCCGGCCGAGGACGAAGATCCGGAATGGGCTGGATGGGTCGACGGCCACGGAACCCTCGAACTGGTTGCCGACCTCCTGACTTAGGTTGACGTTCGCCCCCACCGAGATCGACGGGGACAGGACCGTCGCACCGGCCGGGGCCGGACGGGCCGTCACCAGCGTTGTGGCGAGAACGAGGACCAGTAGCCCGAGAGTGGTGAGGCTCTGCAACCGTCCCATGACCTAATCCGTTTTCCTACCGCCCGATCGTTGCCGCCAGACCACCTCACGACGGTACCCTCGCTAGGTGTCCGCCGGTCATTGGCCGATGACGTACGCCACGGGCACCATGCCCCACCCACCTGACGCGAGGATGAGAGAACCGGTTCGGCGGTGGCCGGGCCGGCCCGATTCGACCCTTGCACAGGGCGGTGCGTGAGCGATCTGACCCAAGGCACCAATGCAAGGGGAGTAGGACGGAAGTCGCGTCGCCTCGCCATCCACCTGGTCCGACGCGCTCTGCGCCGGCCGGGCGTGCCATTGTGGGCGCATGCCCGCCGATCCCGCCCCGCACGCTTCCGTCAACCTCACCGCACCACCGGTGGCAGAACGCCGGCCGGTCACTCTCGAGGCCCACGGCGACGTGCGCACCGACGACTGGTTCTGGCTCCGAGACAAGAACGACCCGGCGGTCATCGCCCACCTCGAGGCCGAGAACGCCTGGACCGAGACGGCCATGGCCGGGTCGCGACCGCTCCAGGAGGTCCTCTTCGCCGAAATGGTCGCCCGCATCGAGGAGACCGATCTGTCGGTCCCCGTCCGCAAGGGGCCGTGGTCGTACTACAGCCGGACCCTGGAGGGCAGCAGCTACGGGATCCACTGCCGACGGGCAGCCGACGGACCCGAAGACGCCGAAGTGGTGTTGCTCGATGAGAACCGGCTGGCCGATGGCCATGACTACTTCGCTCTAGGGAACTTCTCGATCAGTCCCGACCACCGTTGGCTGGCCTACTCGACCGACACCACCGGCGGCGAGCGGTACACCATGCGCTTCCGGGACCTGTCGACGGGAACCGAGGCGGCCGAGTCGATCGCCGATACCTCTTACGGCGCGGCGTGGGCCAACGACAACGTCACTGTCTTCTACGTTCGGGTCGACGAGGCCATGCGGCCGCACCAGTTGTGGCGCCATCGGGTCGGGAGCGACCCCGCCACCGATGTCTTGGTGATCGAGGAGCCCGATGAACACTTCTACCTCGGCGTCGGCCGCACCAAAGACGACCGGTTCATACTTTGCGTCCTCGACTCCAAGGTCACCTCAGAAGTGCGCGTGCTCGATGCTGACGACCCCGACGGAGCGTTCCGCGTCATCGAGCCTCGCCGCCATGGCATCGAGTACAGCGTCGACCACGACCGCGGGGACGCCGCCAGCGGCCGGCTGGCACGGTTTCTCATCGTGACCAATGACGGTGCCGAGGACTTCCGGCTGATGGAAGCCCCCGATGCTGCACCGGGACGAGAGCAGTGGAGCGAAGTGCTTCCGGCCCGCGATGGCATACGCCTCGACGCCGTCGACCCCTTCGCCGACTACCTGGCCGTATACGAGCGGCAGGGCGGCGGAACCCGGATGCGGGTGATCGAGCTCGCCAGCGGCGTCTCGACCCCAGTCGTCCAGGCCGAGTCACCGTCGACGGTGTGGGGCGAGGCCAACCCCGAATACGACGCCAAAGTACTGCGCTACGGCTACACATCGCTCGCCACCCCCCGATCGGTCTATGACCTCGACCTCACGAGTGGGGAGCTCGAACTGCGCAAGCGTCAACCGGTACTTGGCGGCTTCGACCCCGTCCGCTACCGCACCGAGCGTCAGTGGGCGACTGCTGGGGACGGCACCAGGGTTCCCATCTCCCTCGTCTACCGGCCGGACCTGGTGGGCGACCCGTCCGACGGTGGGGTCGGCGCCCCCTGCCTCCTGTACGGCTACGGATCGTATGAGGCATCGATGGATCCAATGTTCTCCTCGCTGCGGCTGAGCCTGCTCGACCGAGGGTTCGTCTTCGCCATCGCCCACGTCAGGGGCGGAGGTGAAATGGGCCGCCATTGGTACGAGGATGGCAAGTTCGCGACCAAGCCGAACACGTTCTCGGACTTTGTGGCCTGTGCCCGTCACCTGGTGGCCGGCGGATGGACGACGGCCGATCGCCTGGTGGCCAGGGGCGGTAGTGCCGGCGGGCTACTCATGGGTGCGGTGGCCAATCTGGCACCAGATCTCTTCCGGGCCATAGTTGCCGAGGTGCCATTCGTCGACTGCCTGACCACCATCCTCGATGAGACGCTGCCCCTCACCGTGCTCGAGTGGGAAGAGTGGGGCAATCCGGTGGAGGACGTCGCCATCTACGAGGTCATGAAGTCCTACTCCCCCTACGACAACGTCGTGGCGGCGGGACCTGACGGCTCCCCGGTCCGCTATCCCGACATCCTGGCCACCGGCGGCCTGTCCGACCCGAGGGTGGGCTTCTGGGAGCCGGCCAAGTGGGTAGCCAAGTTGCGAGCCGCCAACCCCGCCAACAGAGTCCTGCTCAAGATGGAGATGGGCGCCGGCCACGGTGGCCCCTCCGGCCGGTACGACGCGTGGAAGGACGAGGCATTCGTCTACGCCTTCATCCTCGAGGCTCTCGGCCTGGCCGACATCGGGCTCCAGCCGTACGCGGACGCCGCTCCTGGCTGAACCCAACATCCGATTCCCGTCTGGCGCAATGCCGGGCAGTCAGGGGGCGGTGGTAGTCGAGGTCGAGGTCGAGGTCGAGGTCGAGGTCG
>JAYVYR010000220.1:0-5653 GCA_043784065.1 Acidimicrobiaceae bacterium | reverse complement strand
GTCAGGTCATTCGACCGCGGACATGCCGCGCTGACCGAGCGCAGGTCAACGTGCATCGACCATCGAGGCTGGGCGGCAAATGAGACGATCTCCTCCCTTAGGGCACGACACCTACAGCAGGAAGCGCCGAACATTCAACGGCAAGAGCCTGCACAAGTCCTCCGCGTCCGACAACGCCAGGTCGACGAAGATGATCCGGCGCGAGGAGAAGGCCGCCAAGATCCTGATGGAGCAACGCGAAGAGGTGGTGCGGCATGCCATCGCCACCCGGGCGTTCGAGACACACTTCCAGCCCATCGTGGATCTTCGCAGCGGCCAGCCAATCGGCGCCGAGGCGCTGTCGCGTTTTGCCCAGCTTCCGGTCCGGGCGCCCGACAAATGGTTTGCCGAAGCGGCTTCATTTGGACTGGGTATTGAGCTCGAGCTCATCGCAATGGAGAACGCTCTGGACCAACTCCATCTACTTCCCTCCAGCGTCTACCTTTCCTTGAACGCGTCTGTCGAAACCATGCTCACGGACCGGTTCCGGGAAACAATCGCCGATGTAGCATCCGAGCGAATCGTCTTGGAGTTGACCGAGCACACCAAGGTCGTCGACTATGTCCTCCTTGAGGAGCGGATCGAACGCCTTCGATCCTCCGGGATCCGGCTGGCCGTCGACGATGCCGGCGCAGGCTATTCCGGGCTGGCCCACATCCTCAACCTCCAGCCCGACGTCATCAAGCTGGATATCAGCTTGACCCGCGGCATCGACCATGATCCCGCTCGCCGTGCACTAGGTCGGGCACTCCTGACGTTCGGGATCGACGCCTACAACGCCTCCTTCGTGGCCGAAGGTATCGAGACTGAAAGCGAATACGAGACGCTCCGTTCACTCGGGTGTCCGCTTGGTCAGGGCTTCTTTCTCGGGCGCCCGGCACCGCTTCCTGCCCATCGCAACATGGAGCCCCGATCTGCTCTGCATCCGTTAGTGCTGCCCGAACCCCCGTTGCGACGGTCGCCCGAAATTCTGGAGCTGGGGGAGAACGTGGGATTGGAGCTGACAGTCGGAGCGACGCGGCAATCGCTGGAATTCGACATCGATAGGGCACTGGGCAACTTCGCCTCCGTGACTCGTTGATCTGACGCAGACGTTGGGGGCAACGGTCACACCGGACCACGGTTTCGACAATCCCGCTGGTCCGCTCAGTTCGGTGACTGGAACGATCAGCTTCCGTCGGCTTCCTTGTCCGCCACGGCAATCGGAATCGTTTCGAAGGTCGTGCTCGTCGTCGTCATCACCCAGACGACCCACTGGACGGTCTGCTCCACTGCACTTACGTTGGCCACGGTCGCCATCGGCCTGATGACTACCGGTCTTGGCGCCGTCGGGCGGCTGCGTTCAGGTGGCAGCTGGATGTACCTCGCGGCCATGTTGCTCGGACTGATCACGGCTGCCCCAGTTCTCGGATACTCCGCTTGAGGTACCGATCGACGAGCTTTTCTGCGGCACCCGTGCCACTCGCCAATGGCGATTCAGCACACGCAGTCAATCGATCTGCAATTCTTCGTAACAGGCGTTCCGAGCCACCCTTGCCTCGTTCCTTGCCACGGCCTGAGTACTACTGGTTCGCCGCCACGATGTTGTAGTCGGTGAGGGCCACGGGACCACCGACCAGTACCGGACAGTAGACAGACTCGAACGTTCGGACCGCGTCAGATTGACCATGGGGCTGGTGGGCAACTCCGTCGTCGCAGACGAACGGGCGGTTGAATTTCGTGTCGTCTCCGACCACTTGCCATGCGACCTACATCGAAGGTCCCGGCTCCTTGGCCGTGACATACCGAACGAGTTCAGTGATGGCTTCCTTCACGCGTTCAACAGCTTCCGGTCGCACCTAGTACCCGGTGGTCAGGTCGATCGACATGTTTCGACCTCCCGTTCGGGGCGAGCCTTGGTGGGCAATCCGCACGTTGCACGTTGGACTTCTGCTCGGATGCACGGGCGGAGTTGTTTCCAGCGAGGATTCCGAAACGGTCGTCTACAGCACTGTCGATACCGGGCAGGATCCTTCGAGCGGGTAGAACAGAGGCATGCCTTCCGCGATGCGTGGCCGCCGAGCGCGCTATGGGCCGGATCGGGACCAAGTGGCGGGGACAGCACAGGGCCTCCCCTGGGGTGACGATGACCGCGCTCCCGGACCCATCTCGTCCCGTCCGCCTCGGCCAGTGCTCCATCCGGTGATGCTGCAGGGTTGGCACGACCTCACCGCTCTGCACTGGCGGTACCCGATCGCCGAGGTCGAGCGGCTGCTACCGGACGGATTCGGTGTCGACGCCTTCGACGGGTCGGCCTGGGTAGGACTGATCCCGTTTCGCATGCACCGGATCCGGCTTCCCGGGCTACCTTCGCTCGGACGGCTCTCCAGCTTCCCGGAAATGAACGTCCGCACCTATATCGTCGACCGGACCGGTAGACGGGGCGTGTGGTTTCTCAGTCTCGATGTCACCGCGCTCCTACCCACACTGGTGGCCCGTGCCACCTACCGGCTCCCCTACTGCTGGGCAGCCATGACCCTCAGCGGCCGCGATGACGGGGACGGCGGTGAGCGAACCATCGAATCGGTGCGCCGGTGGCCGTCGGGCGCCCCCCACTGCCGCATCGGCATTCGGATCGGACCGGCGATCGACCCTGGAACAGTAGACCAGCTCGACCGATTCCTCAGCGCCCGATGGGCACTGGGGACGGCGTTCGGCAGGCGTCTGGCCTGGGCTCGGGTCGACCATCCGGAATGGCCACTGCACCGGGCCGAGGTGCATCACGTGGATGAGACCTACTTCGAAGCGGCCGGACTCCGCCCTCCCCGGGGCGAGCCACATGCCCGGTGGTCCCCCGGAGTTGATGTCCGGATCGAACGTCCCCGACTTCTGCGGGACTGACCCCCGGCAGCACTAGCAAGCGAACCGTCAGACCGCCACACCCCTGCGGGCTGACCGTAGGAGCACTACCAGCACATCGCTCGCACACCGGTCGCAACTGCGGCTATCGGTCCGTCAGACGGTGCCACTTCCGAGTGCCACGGACATGTCGTCTAGCCCCCGAATGAGGGCGGCCGCCCCGGCCTCATCCAGCACGGCATAGGCCGGCCGAACCAGATCGTCGGTCAAGGTCTCGGCCCGCCCCGCCGCCGCCCGCTGCTCGTCGCTAATTTCCGGCAAGAAGTCGGCAGGCCAGCCGAACATGGCGCCGTCACCCGGACGCTTGATGAAGTGGGCGGTCCGGGCGTCCACCCCGCAGGCCCGCAAGGCGACGAGGTGCGCGCTACCCCGGTACTCACGCAGGACATTGACGATCTGCATGGCCCTACCGGGAACGTCGCTGACAAGAAGTTCGCCCCGGTAGCCGGCGTACAAGGCAAGGCCGACCGGGTCGGCAGCTTGGTTTACGGCGTCGGCCGCTGCCACCATCTCGTCGAGTCCCTCGATCTGGCCGAGCGTCCGCCGACCCACCTCGGCCGCGCAGTCCAAGTAGACGCGGGCCGCTTCGCGAGGGGCGATCGCACCCTTTCCAGCGTTCCACATCGCCTCGACGACCTCCGGGTTGAAGTACCCGAACGCGCTGGCCACCACGACAGGTTCTACGTCACCCAGCACTCCCCCCCGGCCGATGGCATAGAGGGTGAACAGATCGATGCCGATCTTGGCGGCCGCGGCCTCGGCTTCGGGTGCGAAGTAGTGGGCCCAGCCGATGTCCCGAATGATCGGGCAGGCATGGGCCATGAGTTCGTCGGTGGTCATGGCGGCAGGCTATCCCTCTCCGACCCGACTGCCCAGGTACTCGACCAACCGAGCCGCCTCGAGGAGGCCTGACTAGCGTGAAAACGAAGAGAGACGATGATCGAAGGCGAATTCCAGGTCTTCATCGCCCCGTTCGGCGACGACCAGCGTTCGGCCCTGACCGGACTCCGGGCCTTGGTGGTCAGCCACTCGACCAGGCTCGACGAAGCCGTGACCACCGGCCGCTGGCTGGACGGATTCCTCTTCTATTCGACTTCAGGCCAGAGGGTCTATGCGATCGGTCCGAAGGGCAAGACCAACAGCTCGTTCCACATGATGCCGTTCTACGGGTTGGCGGTACTCCGGCAGCGTCACGGCGAGGTGCTGGCGCCGTTCCTCACCGGCAAGAGCAGCATCGCGTTTCGGCACCTGGACGATGTGCCCGGCGCCGCCCTGATCGACATCGTCGAACGCGTTACGCCGGTCACGCAGCGGACGGTTACCGATCACCTCGACGCCGGCAGCTGTCCGAGGTCGAAGCGGACCTGATCGGACGCGCCGGGGCGGCGCCGGCAGTCATCGCCGTGAAAGCGCTCGAACCAACCAGAGTGCCGGTGCCCACCATGAGCATCCTCGAGAACCACCTCGTCACCCTGCCTCAACAACCCATCGAGCACGCTGACGACCGCCAGCGTGATATCGGCGCTGCTACCACGGCAACACCACGAACTTCCCTCCGCCCGGACAAAGGGGCGACGCACCGGGCACCCGATCAGAGGGGGCGTGCGACTCAAGCGAGGACAGGACCCCAACAATCGGTCCGGGAAGGACCGGATCCAAGTTGTGTTCTCCACTCGATCGGATATACCGTCGAATCAGGCGGAGCCCAGATTCCTGCCAGGAACCGATTTCTGAGGGGAAAGAAATGACTCGACGGACCCATGGTAGGAATTTGGCGCGGATCCTCTGCTCAGTGGCGCTTCCCTTTGCGACCGCGGGCGCCTTCGTCGCCGTGACCGCGACCCCCGCGCTGGCCGCGCCGACCGCGCTGGCCGCGATCCAGCCGATCGTGACCAGCCTGGACGTGGGTTCAGGTCCTGCTAGTGGCGGGACCTTGGTCACCATCACCGGCACCGGGCTGACCGGGGCGACCGCCGTAAACTTCGGCGCCAATGCGGGCACCGGGCTGACCGGCAACACCGACACTTCCATCACCGTCACGTCGCCGGCGGTCGGGACCAATACCGTCGGGAACACAGTCGACGTCACGGTGACCACGCTGAGTGGGACGAGCACCACCGGTGTCGGTGACGAGTTCACCTACACCTTCAACACAACTGCGACGCCGAGCCCGAACACCCTGGTATTCACCTCTCCTTCCACTTCCCCCGCGTCACTTCCCTTGGGCACCACATTGACGGCGACGGCTGGATCTGATGTCGGTCCACTGACCTTTGGGATGTCCCTGATCGACGTGACCAACGCGTCGGCCCCGGTTCCCCTGACCCATGTCGGGACCGGCACCACCGTCACCTCCACCGTGACCGCGGCCACAGGCACGCACCGCTACGTCGCCGAATTCGACTCGTGCTCCTCGGGCCCCTGTCCCCCTGGCGCCCTCTCCTTCGGAGCGGAGGCCGCCGTCATTGCCCCGGTCGTCATCACCTGGCCTCCGACCGTGACCTCGATCCTCCCGGCCAGCGGGCCACTCGTGGGAGGGACAGTGGTCACCATCACCGGATCAGGCCTCGGTGGAGCCACCTCCGTGCACTTCGGCGGCAACCTGGGCACGGGAATTACCGCCAACACCGCCACCTCGGTGAGCGTGACCGCCCCAGCGGGCACCGGGACGGTCCACGTGACCGTCACCACCCCCAGTGGCACCAGCACCACCAGC
>JAYVYR010000219.1:0-3074 GCA_043784065.1 Acidimicrobiaceae bacterium | reverse complement strand
ACATCTCGGATGTACTCCACGCCAGATGGTGCTGCAGGTGCACCCACTGTGGCGCAGCTGGTAGCAGCCGTCAGGGAAGCGGCGAAGGCTGAGCCGACGTAGTCCCCATCTGCCCGGTGGTTCCTAGACCCGGCAGGGACGCAGGGATACATCACTTCAGTGTGACATTGCGGCTGATGTCCGGCTTCTTGACATGCTGCGGCGCCCACCGCATCCGCCTACCTACCTCGAGCCCACCGGAGGACCTTCGGCCCTATCGGGTGTCACCCCCGTGGCCAACACTTGAGTTGGAGCAACCACGCTTCGGAAGGCGACGCCATGATGGACCACGGCTACGGATATGGGGGCGGGAACCACTGGGGGCTGTGGGTCCTCATGATCGTCGCCATGGTGATCTTCTGGGGTGCGTTGGCCTGGATCATCGTCACTCTGGTACGCGACCGTGGGACGCCGGCCAGCTCGATCCCCTTGGCTTCCGGATCGGGCTCGACGCCACTTGGCTCGGACGCACTCGGCATCCTCAACGAGCGACTGGCCCGGGGTGACATTGACGCAGACGAGTACACCCGGCGGCGGTCACTGATCGAAGGGTCCGGGTGAGTGCCCGAGCAAGCCATACGGGTCTGATCATCGCTGCAATCGTCTCCGGAGCAGCCCTGCTGATCGGATCCGGTGCCCTGGTCGCTCTCAATGTGGACCAGACCGCCACCCGGGCAAACGGTGCCTATGGGGCCATCACCTGCACCGCACCAACACTCCCCGGTGCCGCGGTCGACGTCCAAGTCACCGATGCAGGCGACTCCATGATGGGCCAGACCCCGATGCGGGCCACGATGGTGGCGACACCCGCCAAGGTCCCGGCCGGGAAGGTCTCGTTCGTGATCGCCAACACCGGCGCCCTCGTTCACGAGCTGGTGATTCTTCCGCTCCCGGCCGACGGTCCAGGCACCCGGCCCATAGGGCCCGATGGCAAGATCGACGAGGCCCGAAGCCTGGGCGAGGCATCCCGATCTTGTGGCGCTGGCACCGGGGACGGAATCGCCCCAGGGAGCACCACGTGGACCACGGTGACCCTCCAGCCAGGCCGCTACGAACTGGTCTGCGACCAGCCGTGGCACTACGCCGCGGGGATGTTCGACGTTCTCACAGTGACCTGATCTCCGCGTGTGCCCCACTCGCTCAGGGGAAGGTACCTTCGGCGAGCGTCCATGAGACTTGGCTCTCGGGCCTTGTCAGGACCCGGTATCTAGTCAGCCGCTCCCCCATCTGGTCGGCGCCAGGACCGCTCAATTCTGGCAACGTTTGAGAAGGGGTTCAAGTCCCATCGCCTCCACCGATGTTGTGGGAAATACAACGTTCTCTCGGGAACGTGTTCCCTGGTCAGGAGCGGTATTTCATTGGCAATTCCCTGCCGAGGAAGACGCCGACGTCCGAATCCCCGCCTAGTGGTGCACGGAAGGAAGTGGGCTACTCGCGTCGGCAAGCGGCTGTCGAAATTCCCGGCCGGAAGGTGTCCGAATGGGGAGTCGGACAGGCTGGAAGGTGAACGGCCACTTGCCGTACTCCGCCTCTGGATGTCTCCTTCAAGGTGTTCGCCGATCCCACTCGGAGGTGTCCCCGAGATTGTGGTGGCAATCGGCGAATGAGGCTCAATCCATGCCTAGCAGAGCGGCCGTCGCACGTCGTTCCACGGTCCCGTAACCATGGGCTGCTGCCGCGATCTGTGCCCTGGTGAGGTGGTCCCGTGCCCTCTTGAGGTCGCCTGGAGCCTGGCGCTCGACGAACATCTTTCCCCACAGGAGGTCTGTCCGGGCAGCGAAGAATTTGGCATCCATGCGCTCGTTCATCGCCGCAGCTTGGGCGAAGTACCTGTTCGCATCGTCGAAGCGGCCGAGGACCGCGGCGAGGCCGCCGAGGAAGTGGCTGACCGGGCCTTCAGCCGTGACGCCACCCGTCGTGGACAGCTGACCGGCCCATGGAACGAGTCGGTCGAACAACGGCCCAGCGTATTGCGGTGACTGACAGTCGATAGTGGCGTCGGCGTAGCAGACCATTCCGGTGAGCCAGAGCGGATCCAAGGGTAGATCGAAATCTACTTCTGCGAACTCCGCCAACAGGCCACGTGCGTCATCGACACGGTCTCCCTCGGCATGCGCGGCCGCCAGGATCCCAGCCATCACCCCTGAAGCGATCCCGTTGGTTTCGGCGGCCCATTCCTCAATGAGCGGTATGAGATCGCCCACCGAGCCGCGTTGGAAGTTCACCATCATGAGCTGTCCACCGAATAGGACGTCGGCATCGGGTTGGCCGCTGTCGATACCGAGTTGGAAGGCTTCCGTGGCTAGAAGTTCAGCCTGATCGGTGTTCCCTGCGATGAGGGCCCGCATGGCACGGTCGAGAGTGATGCCCCACTTCAGGATGGGCAGGTCGAGCTGCTCGGCGATCGATTCGGCGATCCCGATAGATCGGTCCATCTCCTCCATATCGCCGGCACGGGCGGAGACGACATCGCGCCAGTCCGCCGCCCAGAACAGGAGGGTCGGGTCGCCGATCTGCTCGGCCCTGACGAGGGCGTCTGCTGTCCTGGCCAGCGACTGTTCGAGCAGGGCCGGCACGAAGAGCGGAGTAAAGACGTGGTTCAGAACCCGCACCATGGTCGCGTCGTCACCGGAGGATTCAGCGATGTCGAGCGCTTCCTCGGCCAAGGCCTGGCGACGCTCGAGTGGGCTCCCCCAGTGGAGCTCCGCGCACAGGGTCGCAAGTACGAGCGCCCTGTCAGGGTGCTTGGCAGGTAACCGGTCGAGGGCCATCTCCAGAATCTCGACCTTCTCGGCGTCGAGAGAACCGATGGAACTGACCATTCCCCTGTCGTTGGCGAGTGCGGCGGCGGCAAGTCGCTCGCCGTCACTCAGGTCGGCTGCCCGACGAGCAGCAGCGAGGAGGGTGTCGCGAAATGCGGGGTCCCCGGTCTGACGCTGGGCGGTACCGAGCCCGATAGCAAGGTCGAGTCCGAGAACCGCACCAAGGTCGGTGGTCTGTGCGAAGAGATCGAGCGCATGTGCGTAGTAGCGCAG
>JAYVYR010000218.1:0-5251 GCA_043784065.1 Acidimicrobiaceae bacterium | reverse complement strand
ACATCGCCGGCCTCCGAACGGCGAACAACGTGGTGATCTACGGCCACTCCCAAGGCGGGCATGCCGCGCTCTTTGCCGGCGAGCAGGCACCGACATACGCACCGGAGCTCCACGTGTTCGGCGTGGTTGCCGCTGCTCCAGCCACCGGACTGAGTACCCTGATCTCCATTTTCGGCACCCCAACGGGGGCCCAATTCCTGCTGTACAGCATCCCCACCTCCTAATGCCTGGACCCAGACCTACGCTGACCTACCCGAGTCGACGGTGTTCACCAGCGCCGGCGCAGCCTTCGCCTCGACCGAGGTCACCAAGGGATGTTCCGACCAGGTGGCGATTGCGATTGTCGCCCACCACCTGACCCCTGCAAGGGCTTCGTCCCCACCGCCGCCACTGACCGACCTGACGCCCTGAACCCAATGCGCCTACCCGCACGGACCGGTGAGAGCTCAGACTCCCTCGAAGATCCGGCGTGGGTTGCCTACCAGCATCGTGGTGATCTGCTCGTCAGTCACTCCGTGCAGTCGGAGGTAGGGAAGCACGTCTTGCTCGATGTGCAGGTAGTGCCACTGCGGCAGGAAGGCCAGGGCATCGGGGTCGACCCAGTCGATGTAGCAAGCTGCATCGTGGGACAGCACCATCCGGTCGGCCAGTCCCCGCCGACACAGTTCCACGACGGTGTCGGCCCGGGCCTCGAACGTGGTGGCGAGGTTGATGCCGAACCGGTCCATGCCCAACCAGAAGCCGGCCTCGGCCAGTGCTGCCAGGTGGTCGACATCGGTGGTGTCGCCGCTGTGGCCGAGCACCACGGCTGAAGGTTCCACTCCTTCCTCCGTCATCACGCGTTGCACGTCAAGCCCGCTGTGACTTTCCGGATGGGTATGCACGGTGATCGGGCGACCGGTGGCCAGATGGGCCTTGGCGACGGCCCGCATCACCCGCTCCACCCCGCCAGTCAGGCCGGCCTCGTCGATAGCGCACTTGAGCATCCCGGCCCGCACGCCCGTTCCGGCAATTCCCTCGGTGATATCGCCCACGAACATGTCCACCATGGGCTCGGGCTCCTGGCGACCGAGCAGCGCTCCGACTTCGGGCGTCCGGTAGTGGAAGAAAAACGGAACGTCGTGAAAGGTGTAGCAGCCGGTGGCAACGACCACGTTGAGGTCGGGCACCTGATCAACCACTTGCTTAATCCGGGGGATGTAGCGACCCAGCCCTACGACGGTCGGATCGACGATGGTACATACACCGCTGGCTGCCAGGGCACGCAGTTTGGCCACTGCGTCAGCCAGTCGAGCCTCCTCGTCCCCCCACACCTCCGGATAGTTCTGCTGGACGTCGGGGGTCAACACAAAAATATGCTCGTGCATGTAGGTACGCCCGAGTTGAGTCGTGTCGACGGCACCCCTGACGGTCTCGACGGTGGGCATGGCGCTCCCCTTTCGGTGGTGCCGTTCGGCGGGAATGCCGGCAGGAGTTCCTGCAACCTGAAGCGTAGCGTCGGCCATTCCGGCAAGCAGGAGGCAAGACGAGACAATCGTGGAGTTCCCGAATGGGGTCTGCTCAGTCACGCCGCCCGGCGATATCAGATCTGATGCTGCCGGGTGTCCACTTCCAAATTCCTACCTACGATCCCCTCGTCCACGCTTCCGCCCCGCCTGTTGCCTCACTCGGGGTGAGGCCGCGTTACAGTCCGCCTCGCCCGCTCCCCCGCCAGGGCCGACCCCGAGGAGACTCCATGACGGATACCAAACTGCTGACCGCGCTCGAGATCGCA
Organism: Acidimicrobiaceae bacterium; assembly: GCA_043784065.1. GTDB lineage: Bacteria > Actinomycetota > Acidimicrobiia > Acidimicrobiales > RAAP-2 > Bog-756. Next base: position 3,477 of record JAYVYR010000218.1, on the reverse strand, counting down.
CGCGGTGCCTCCCTGCTCCCGATCACCGAGGTGGCGGCCTCGATGGGCATCGGCGAGGACCTCCTCGACCCCTACGGCCGCTACGTGGCCAAGGTCTCCCTCGACGCCGTCGAGGTGCTGGCCGATCGCCCGCGGGCCAAGTACGTCGTCGTAACCGCTGTCACCCCCACTCCCCTGGGCGAGGGCAAGACCACGACGACCATCGGCCTGGCCCAGGGAATGAAACACATCGGCAAACAGGCCACGGCGGCCATCCGCCAGTCCTCGATGGGACCGACGTTCGGCATCAAGGGGGGCGCAGCCGGCGGCGGTTACAGCCAGGCCGCCCCGTTCGAGGCGTTCAACCTCCACCTGACCGGTGACATGCATGCGGTGACGGCCGCCCACAACACGTTGTCGGCCATCGTCGACAACCATCTCCACCACGGGAACGAGCTCGACCTCGACGTCCACAACATCTCGTGGCGTCGGGTCCTCGACGTCAACGACCGGGCCCTCCGGAACATCGTGATCGGGCTGGGGACGGAACAGGACGGGGTGCCCCGGCAGTCGGGGTTCGACATCACGGCGGCAAGTGAGGTGATGGCCGTCCTGGCCCTGTCGACGTCGTTGCGCGACATGCGCAGGCGTCTGGGTGCGATCGTGGTCGGCTTCGACACAGGCGGGCGGCCGGTCACGGCCGAGGCGCTACGCGGAGCCGGGGCGATGACCGTCATCATGCGTGATGCCCTCAAGCCGAACCTGCTCCAGACGTTGGAGAACACACCGGTCCTGGTCCACGCCGGACCTTTCGGCAACATCGCCCACGGCAACTCGTCGGTCGTCGCCGACCAGATCGGCATCCACACTGGCGACTACCTCATCACTGAGGCCGGCTTCGGTGCCGACATGGGTGCGGAGCGATTTTTTAACATCAAATGCCGGGTTTCGGGATTGACCCCGGATGCAGCAGTCGTGGTGACCACTGTGCGGGCGCTGAAAGCTCACTCCGGTGCCCACCGGATCGTGGCCGGCAAACCGCTGCCGCCGGCGCTGCTCGCCGAGAACCCTGACGAAGTCCGGTCTGGCGGTGCCAATTTGATCAAGCAGCTCGAGAACGTCCTGCTCCACGGTGTCACCCCGGTGGTGGCGATCAACGCCTTCCCCGACGACCACGAGAGCGAGTACGACGCCATCCGTGCCATTGCCCGATCGCTCGGAGTCCGGTGTGCGGTCACCACTCACTTTGCTGACGGCGGCCAGGGAGCCATCGAACTGGCCCATGCCGTGGCCGAGGCCGCCGAGGAGCCAAGCACGTTTTCGTTCCTCTACCAGGCCGAAGCGACGCTGCGGGAGAAGATCGAGACGATCGCCACCCAGGTGTACGGAGCCGACGGCGTCGACTACCAGCCGGCGGCGGCCAAGCGGCTCGACCAGCTCGAGGCCAACGGTTTCGGCGGCCTGTCAGTCTGCATCGCCAAGACGCACCTCTCCATCTCCTCGGACCCGGCACTGAAGGGCGCCCCGACCGGGTGGCGCCTGCCCGTCCGCGAGGTCCGCCTGTCGGCCGGAGCCGGCTTCGCTTACGCCATCTGCGGCGACATGCGTACCATGCCCGGCCTTGGATCCCACCCGGCGGCCTTCGACATCGACATCGACGAGAACGGCGAGATCATCGGTCTGTACTGAGCTATCTCGGCCCAAGGGTCGGCCTCGGGTCCATCCTTTCTCCATGCACACTGCGCCCACCACCCGGTCCAACGGGTCGGTGACCGTCTGCCCCTAGAGCTCCGCTCGCTCCATCCAGACCGTGATCGTCCGCGCCGACACCGGCTCGAGTGCAGCCGCGGTCGCCGTCCGCAAGGGAACGACGGAGGTCCAGGTGAAAGGACCGGGCACCATGACCCAGACCCAGGCCTACGGATCGCACTCGTGAACAAGAACTGAACCTGCCCATCGGAGCCGTTGCACCCCCACTACGTCGGTCAGTGCGGAAAAGGCTCGGATGCTGCCGACAGCTCTTCCTCGGCGAGGTGGATCGCTTCGAGCGTGCCCGGCGGCCGAGCGGGCGACTTGTCGAGGGCCACGACGGCTACCACCGTGCCCGTGCCGACCAGGATCGCCGAGATGAGGAACGCAAGTCGGTAGCCATCGGTCAGGGCTGATGCCGCGTTGTGCCCGGCAGCCGCCAAGGTGTGGCTCCGTCCAGTGGCAATGGCACTGAGGATGGCCAATCCCAGGGCGGACGCCATCTGCATGGACACGTTGACGATGCCCGAGCCGAGTCCAGCGTCGGATACGGGCACATCCGCCATGGCGATCGACAGCAGGGGGGCGAAGGCAGTGCCGGCACCGGCCCCGATGAGCAGGAATGCGGGGAACATCACCGCCGCATAGCTGGTGCCGGTCCCGAGTGTGGTCAAGAGGAGCAGTCCAAGGGTTCCGGCCACCATGCCCGGGATCAGGACCCACTTGTCCCCAAACCTCGTCACCATCCGGGCCGTCACACCGGCCGACAGGATCCCCATCGTTACTGACATCGGGAGGAAGGCGAGGCCGGTCTGGACCGGGGTGAAGCCGAGGACGCCCTCGAGGTAGAGGGCACCCAGGAAGAACGTGGTGAACATGCCCGTGGCCAGCATGCCCCGGATGATGCTGGAGCTGGTGAGCGTGCGGATTCGTAGGATCCGCAGCGGCATGATCGGGTTGGCCAAGCGGGACTCGAGGACGAAGAACGCGACGAGCAGGGCCACCGACGCCCCGCCGAAGACCAGCGTATGGGCGGACAGCCATCCGAACCGGGTTGCGGTAGAGATGGCGTAGATCCCGAGCATCAGCGACACGGTGACGAGCACCGAGCCGGTCACGTCCACACCGTTCCGGATGCCGAGGCCGACATTTTCGACGATCAGCGCCCGGCCGGCCACGAAGGTGAACACTCCGACGGGGAGGTTGATGAAGAAGATCCAGTGCCAACTCAGCGCCTGGGTCAGGATTCCACCCACCAGGAGTCCGATGGAGCCACCACCCACGGCGACGAAGATGTAGGCGCTCATGGCCCGGCTGCGCTCACCCGGGGCAGGGAACTCGGTGACGATGATGGCGATGATCACCGATGACGAAAAGGCACCGCCGATGCCTTGGAGGAAACGGCCTCCAATCAGGACGGCCTGACTCTGAGCCACGCCGCACATGACCGATGCCGAGGTGAACAACGCGATACCGGTCAGGAATACCTTCCGGCGGCCGATCAGGTCGCCCAGCCGGCCGGCCATGAGCAGGAAGCTCCCGAACGTGATCAGGAATGCGGTCACCACCCAGGTGAGCCCGGACGCACTGAAGTGGAGTTCCTTCTGGATATCGGGGAGGGCCACGTTGACGATCGACGAGTCGAGGGCATTCATGAACATGGCCAGGCACACCACTACCAATGCCCACCAGCGCATCCGGCTGGACCGCGGCACCACAGCTCGAAGAGGGGAATCGGCGCGCGCCATG
>JAYVYR010000217.1:0-14309 GCA_043784065.1 Acidimicrobiaceae bacterium | reverse complement strand
CCGACCGGGATGGCCACCAGGGCTCCGGTCAAGGCACCGAGGGTGGAGCCGAATACCCCACCCAGGTTGGCCCCGACCAGCACCGACAGCAGCACCCATAGAGGGTTCATCCGAACGGTGCGGCTCATGACCACCGGGTAGATGAAGTGGTTCTCGACCAACTGGAAGCCGACGAACACGATAGCGGTGACCACACCGGCCGTCGGTGAATGGAGCAGAGCCAGGGCCACGGCCGGCACACCGGCGATGAGCCCGCCCACCAGAGGGATCATGGCCACCAGTGCCACCCAGAGGCCGATCAGAAGGGCGAACGGTACGCCGAGGGAGACCATGGTCACGAACACCACCAGGCCGAACAGGAGCCCCATGGCGAAGGTCCCGAGGACGTAGGCGGTCACCGACCGGGACACCGTGGCTGAAATATCCGAGACCGTCTGACGCAGGCGCGGGTTCATCGACCCGAGGGCACTGCGACGGAGGCGAGGCGCCTCCAGCAGCATGAACAGCGACAAGAAGGCGATGGTCGTCAGAGCAATGATGGTCGAGAAGACCGCTTTGCCGAGGTTGGCCCCGATCGACAGCGCGGGCTTGCCCAGGTTGTGGGCCGCCTGCTTCAGCTTCGGGGCATTCTTCTGGACCCAGTCCAGCAGCCCGAAGCGCTGCAGCGTGTGAGCCAACCAGCCGTGGCCCCGCTGCACCTGGTCGACCATGGTGGGCAATCGCTCGGCCACATGGGTCAGCGAATTGACCAGTGGATAGCCGAACAGCACGAGCAGGCCGCCGAAGACGAGCACTGCGGAGGCGAACACCATGCCGACAGCTGCACCCCGGCGGAAACGATGGCGCTGCAGGGCAGCCACTGCCGGATTGAGGACGAGGGCGATGAAGGCGGCGATGAGCATCCACAGGATGACCTCGCGGAGTCGGCCCAGCAATCGATACAGGACCCAGGTGGCGATGATGACGAGGTCGACGGTCACGATGGTACGCAACGGCACACCCTTAGCCGATGCGGCGGCGAACAGCCGGTCCCGCCGAGGTGCGTCGCGTCCTACCGTCCGATCGTGTCGCTCGGCTGGACTCTCACTCACGACCGTTTCCGGAACAACCACAGGAACTACGGAGTCGTCCTCGGACTGCTCGTTCGGCACGGCCACGTCCTCAGCATGGCAGGTCCGAGGGGTCGCACCGTGCCAACATGGGGCAGATGGTGGCCGATGCGGCAACGGTGCAGGAGGAAGAACCGGCGGGCGAGGCCCGACACGGTCGCTGGTGGCACCGTGGCCCGTTCGTGCGCCGCGACGTACGGCTCAGCGTGGGCACCGTACTCGTCTTCCTGTTCGTCTTCTACCTAGCACTTCCGCTGTTGGCCAGCCATCGCACGCAGGTGGGTGCGCTGACTCACATCAACACGGCCTACCTGGCCCTTGGCGTCCTCCTTGAGATCGCAGCCCTAGCGGCCTACACCCAACTGACTCACGCCGTGCTGCCTCACGGCGGCCCAACCCGTTTCCGGCTGTTCCGAATCAACTTGTCCACACTGGCTCTGAGCCACGTGTCGCCCGGCGGCACGGCCCCCGGAGCGGCCCTCGGCTACCGGCTGCTGACCCAGTCCGGGGTGACCGGGGCCGATACCGGGTTCGCCCTCGGGACCCAGGGGATTGGATCAGCTGTAGTCCTGAATTTCATCTTCTGGTGCTCACTGGTCGGATTCCTCGGAACGCATGGATTCCGGGTGCCCGGCACCAGTGGGCACGGCTCCACCTCGGCCTCGATCCTGGTGATGGTGGCCGCCGCCGTCGGAGTGGTCCTCCTCGCAGCCCTCGGCGTGCTCTTCTACCTGCTCACCAGGGGCCAGCAACGAGCCAGCCGAATCATCCACGGCGTGTCGGCGCACATTCGCTTCCTCGACGCCGACCGGTTCACCTCGCTGCTCGAACGACTGGCACGCCGGTTCGCCATGCTGATGGAAGACAGAAGACTGTTGGCCCGGGCCGTAGGGTGGGCGGCGGCCAACTGGTTGCTCGACGCCGCTTCGCTATGGGTATTCGTGGCCGCGTTCGGGCACGTCATCTCGCCGATCGACCTGCTGACGGCCTACGGGCTGGCCAACATTCTGGCCGCCATCCCCATCACTCCCGGCGGTCTGGGAGTGGTCGAATTCGTGCTCATCACCATGTTGGCCGGGTTCGGACTCACCGACGGCGAGGCGCTGTCGGCCGTCCTCGCCTACCGTGCCGTCAACTTCTGGCTCCCGATCCCCTTCGGGGGATTGGCCTATGCCTCCCTCGAGCTCGAGCATCGTTCGGTCCGACAGCGAGTATGGCGGCGTGCCCTCGAGGCGCAGGTCCGCAGCGGACAGGCAGTGGCTAGGGCGTTCGACCGGAGCGCTGGCGCCAGCGGTGCCACCACCGGCGACCTGCAGGCGGAACCGACGTCACCGTCGACCGCTCCCCCATCGACGGCTTCGCGGTCGACTGCTCCCCAGTCGAACGCTCCTTCGACACAGAATCCGACCCTTGGGCACGGGACGACCGCAGCGATGGTAGGACCCGAGCCTCACTTCGGCGACGCTGCAGGGCGTCGAGCGCCAGTGCTTGGCACCGATCCTGCAGGCTGAATCCGGTACTCCCCAAGTCATCAGCCTGGCGGGCATCACCTTCCAGCCGTTCTGTCCCCTGCGCCCGCAACGGCATCACCCGCCGCCAGGCCCCGTCTGACTCCAAGGTCCACGAGTTGGCCTCATCGCGCAGGGCGCCGTCGAGGATGTCCACCAACCTCTGCTGGATCGTCGAGTCGAGGACCGGCACCACGACCTCCACCCGTCGGTCGAGGTTCCGCTCCATCATGTCGGGTGACCCGAACCAGATTCGGAGGGGGCGGCCCTTTTCGCCTCCGAACCGGAAGATCCGCGAGTGCTCGAGGAATCGACCCACGATCGAGCGCACCCGGATGTGTTCGGACAGGCCCGGAACGCCGGGCCGAAGGCTGCATCGGCCCCGGACCACAAGGTCGATGGAGGCACCGCGTCCCGAGGCCCGATAGAGAGCGTCGATCACCTCGGGGTCGGTCAGCCCATTGGTCTTGAGCACGATGCGGCCGGCCGGACCGGCCGCTCCTTCGTCATTGATGGCATCGATCACCTCGCGACGGGTCGAAATGGGTGACACCACCAAACGGCGAAGCTGTAGTTCGGACCCGAAACCCGTCAGCAGATTGAAGACCTCGGCCACATCAGCCCCGATGTCGGGATCGGCAGTGAGTAGTCCGACGTCCTCGTAGGTGAGGGCGGTGACCGAGTTGTAGTTGCCGCTGCCCACATGGCAGTACCGGCGGGTGTGGTCGCCTTCCCTTCGAATGACGAGAGACATCTTGCAGTGGGTCTTCAGGCGTACGAGGCCATACACGACCTGCACACCGGCCTCCTCGAGGGCCCGGGCCCAGGCAATGTTCGCACGCTCGTCGAATCGGGCCTGAAGTTCGACTACGGCCGTCACCTGTTTGCCCGAATGCGACGCCCGGATCAGGGCAGCTACGAGGGGGCTGTCCGTGCCGGTGCGGTACAGGGTCTGCTTGATGGCCAGTACCTTCGGGTCGGCGGCAGCCCGCTCCACGAACGCCTCAACCGAGGCGGAAAATGACTCATAGGGGTGATGGAGGAGCACATCGCCTTCGGCGAGCACATCGAACAGATCGCGCTCGCCGGCCAATTGGGGCGGGATCAGAGGCGTCCACGGCTCGGGAGCGAGGTCCGGCCGATCGATACCGGCCAGGGTCCGCAGACCGCCCAAGTCGATGGGGCCCTCGGACACGAAGACCGTCGCCTCGTGGACGTCGACTGCGCCCACCAGCAGGTCGAGCAAGTCGGTCGATATACCTAGCTCCACTTCGAGCCGCACAGCCTGACCGAACCGCCTTCGATGGAGTTCGAGTTCGACAGCAGCCAACAGGTCCTGGGCGTCGTCCTCGTCCACCGTGAGGTCGGCATTGCGCGTGACTCGGAAGACGTGGTGCTCGACGATCGTCATGGCCGGAAAGAGGGTGTCGAGATGGGCGGCGATGACCTGCTCGACCGGTACGAACCGGCTCCCGTCGGGCAGGGCCACGAAACGCTCGAGGAACGAGGGCACCTTTACCCGGGCGATGCGCTGTTCGTCGGTGGTGGGGTCGACCACCCGCAGCACCAGATTCAGGCAGAGGTTGGAGATGTAGGGGAACGGATGACCCTGGTCGACGGCCAGCGGGGTCAGGATGGGGAATATGGTCCGAGTGAAGATCTCGTCGAGGAAGGCCCGGTCCCGATCATCCAGCACGTGCCAATCGGTCAGCAGGATCCCGGCGTCCTGCAGGGCCGGGGCCACTCCGTAGGCAAGGACCTGGCTCTGGCGCTCAACCAGGGCCGTCACCCTCCCCGCTATTGCCTCCAACTGCTCGGCGGGGACCAGACCGTCGGGTGACCGGGTGCGTAGCCCCGCCGCCACCTGATCCTCCAGACCGGCTACCCGCACTTGGAAGAACTCATCGAGCCCCTCGGCGAAGATGGCAAGGAACTTCACCCGCTCCAACAACGGCTGCCTGTCATCGGCAGCCAGGTCCAACAAGCGGTCGGCGAAGTCCAACCAGGACAGCTCGCGGTTGGCGAACCTCTCGAACGACTCATCGATGGGGACCACGTCAGGCACGGATCGACAGTCGTCGAGTTCCTCGACCGTGGTCGGTATCACGGGAACGTCCGGCATACCGACCACGGGCGTGGACAAGTCCCGCGCTGTGGCGAACTCCGGCTCCGTCATGGCTGCGCCCCACCCGGGCAGCTGGAAGTGGAGCGGAACAAAGTCACTGTCTCCTCATCGTACATTCCAGTCCAGGCCCGCCAACGAGGGTGGACACCGCCGAATCCGTCGTGGCGGTCGGCTCACCGGCGGTAGACCTACCGGCTCCCTCGCCGAAGGCATCGGCCCCAGTAGGCTCCCTCTAGTGCCGTTCACCGTGTTCCGCCCTCCGACCACCAGACGTGCACGCCGTGGGGTAAAAGCTCGTCGGCGTACGGAACTGGGCCTGATGGTGGCTGCCGGGGTCATCATCGTGGCCACCTACGTCCTCATGGTCTTGGGCAACACGACAAGGTTCCCCTCGAATCTGACGCCATTGCTGTTGGCCATCCTCGGGCTGGGGGCCGTCACCCATGTGGCCAACCGCGTATTCGCCCCCGACGCCAATGCGGTGGTCATGCCCATCGTCTTCCTGCTGAACGGGCTCGGGTACGTGATGATCGCCCGCGTCGACCATGCCCTGTGCCACGTCGCCACGGCCACGTGTCACCACCCCTACCAGTATTACGCGCCTCTGCAGGCAGCATGGACGGCCGGAGGGGTGACCGCCTACATCCTCACGCTCGCCATCTTGCGGCGCTCCCGCGACCTCGACCGCTACCGGTACCTTCTCTTGGCCAGTGGCGTCATCCTGCTGCTTCTCCCCCTGGTGCCCGGACTCGGGCGCAATATTCAGGGCGCTCGGCTGTGGATCCAGGTCGGTTCGCTCGAGTTCCAGCCGGTGGAGATCGGTAAGATCGTCCTCTGCATCTTCTTCGCATCGTACTTCGCTGACAAGCGCGAACTACTGACCATCCCGACGGCGCGCCTCGGAAACCGCCTGGTCCTCGACCCACGTCCGCTGGTCCCCATCGTGCTGGCCTGGGGCTTCGCCATCATGGTCATGAGCCTCGAGCACGACATCGGGTTCTCGGCACTGCTGTTCACCCTGTTCATCGGTCTGTTGTGGGTCACCACCGGCCGAACCGGCTACCTGGTGTTCGGGCTCGTGCTGTTCGGCATCGGGGCCTACCTCACCAGCAAGTATTTCAGCCAGACCCATGTCCGGGTGGCTGACTGGCTCAATCCGTGGCCCTTAGCCAACACGAGCGGCGGTCAGTTGGTCCAATCGTGGTACTCGCTGGGCAGCGGCGGCATCGGCGGCTCCGGTTTGGGCCTCGGCAGTGCCGCCTACGAGGTCTCCAACGCCAACACCGACTTCATCTTCGTGGTCATCGGCGAGGAGATGGGACTGCTTGGCTCCACCATGGTCGTCACCGCTTTCCTGTTGCTGGTAGGCGCCGGCTTGCACATCGCCCAGACCGCCCGGTCCGAATTCGCCAAACTTGTCGCCGTCGGACTGACCATCACCATCGGATTCCAGGCATTCTTCATCATGGGCGGTATCGTCCGGCTGCTACCCCTGACCGGCATCACCCTGCCTTTCATCTCCTACGGCGGATCGGCGCTCATCGCCAACTACGTGCTGGTCGCCCTACTGATGCGGATATCCGACGAAGGCACGGCAGCGGTCGACACGTCCGAGCAGGCGAAGTACGAAGACGACCTCGAACGACGCCGGCGCCTGCTGACCGGCAGTTGATCGTCCGGTCGGACCCGCTCAGGCGGTAACACTCACGACAGGCCGCCCGGCGGGGACAGGTCGTCGGCGCTCTGGAGGAGGCGGGCATCGACGAGGATCGGTACCGGAACGGGTTGGTGGAGAGCCAGGATGAGGCCGTCAGTCGGTCGGCACGAATGGACCGAACGGCCGGCCGTTCCCCGTAGGTCCAACTCGGCGAAGTGCACCGAACCGACCCGGCCAACGATACGCACCGCCACCAGGTCGATGTCGAACTGCTGGAGCACCCCGGTCATGAGTTCGTGGGCGAGCGGTCGTGGCGTCGGGATCCGCCGCATGGCATGCGACAGGGCCGCCCCGTCCTGCATCCCGACGGAAAAGGTGAGCTGCCGGCGGGGGGACTCCATCTCCCGCAGGCATACCGCCGGGTGCTGATTGGGCAGGTCGACTGTGATGGAGGACACCAACACCATGCGGAAGTCGGGCGAACCGTCAGTTGGCGCCGTCGAGAACCTGGAGCCGGAGTGGGACTCTTCGACTACATCGGCGATCGTCGGGGTCTCAGCGGCCACATCCCCCACTATCGGCTCCGTGACCAACGCAACCTCGTCAGATCCACCATGTGGCCCTGTCGCCACGACGGGCGCCCCGGACTCCTCGTCGGGCGCCGTCATCGGGTGCTCCGGTAGTGGACACTGGTCACGATGCCGATGGCCGCCATGAACCCGATCATGGACGACCCTCCGTAGGAAAGAAACGGGAGGGGGATACCGGCCACCGGCATGATCCCCATGTTCATCCCCACGTTCTCGAAGACCGAGAACATCAACAAGGCGAACACGCCGGAACACAGCAACCGGCCGAAGGCATCCTTGGCCATCTGGGCCACACGCATGATCCGCCAGGCGAGGATTCCATAGAGGACGAGCAGTACGCCGGCCCCGACGAAGCCCAGCTGCTCCCCCACCGCCGAAAAGATGAAGTCGGTCTGCTGGTAGGGCACGTAGGCCAGGTTGGTCTGGGCCCCCTTGAACAGACCCTGACCAAAGATCCCGCCGTGAGCGATGGCCGTCTTCGCTTGGTCGACCTGGTACTTGACCGTGGTAGAGGCGCTGTTGGGCGAGATGAAACTCGTCAGACGCTGGATCTGGTAGTGCTTCACCAGGCCCAGGTTGATGGCGACCAAGACGACGAGGAGGACGCCGACCACCAGAAGCACCAGGTAGCGCCCGGGCATGCCGGCCACGGCCAGCATGACCAGCAGAATGACCGAGCAGACGATGGCCGTGCCCAGATCGGGCTGCTTGATGATGAGCAGGATGGGCAGGCCGGCCATCAATAGCATCCGCACCAGGTCACGGAACTCGAGCCCCTCGGGCCGCCGGGCACAGTAGGTGGCGATAACGATGATCAACACCAGAATGGCAAACTCCGACGGCTGGAGCTGCAGAGGTCCGATCGGAATCCAACGCTGCGACCCGTTGGAGCTTGAGCCGAGCCCGGCAAGTACCGCCAGCAGGGCCAGGATAATTCCGACGTACAGTACGGTGGCCAACTGCTCCCACCGGCGGTAATCGAAGAGACCCACCACCACCAGGACGCCCATGGACAGCACGAAGAAGATGATCTGGCGCTTCAGGTAGTAGTGCGGATCGAGCCCGGCCAGAGCCAGCTTGCCCCGGGTAGCGGAGTATATCATGACGATTCCGGTCAGCGCCAGAATTCCCGTCGTCACCAGCAGAATCGGATCGATTCGGGCGGAGACGTGACGGGGGCGTGTCGTGAGGGTGTCGGTCGTATAGGTCACGAGGTGGCTCCGGGGTAACAGGCTACCCCGCAGCCAGCCTCCATCCGGGGCGTGTGCACGAGTTCAGCGGAGGCCGTCGTCGTGCTCCGGGCCGGAAACCGCTCGCCACATGGCGTCCACTGGAGGTGTCAGTCCGGTCCAACACCCGATCTGCAATGCGGCCTGGTGGACCAACATGCCGAGCCCGTTGCACGTGATCGCCCCCTGCTTGGCGGCGGCGGCCAGCCATGGGGTGACCGGCGGGTGGTAGACGAGGTCGACGACCACCTGACCGGATCGGAGCAGGGCCGGGTCCACCGGCCAACTGGCCGGTCCGTCCACGACGTCCCCCATGCCGGCCGGAGTGGCATTGACCACCAGGTCACATCCGGTGGCCTCGCCGGCCTCGCCGACTCGACCGGCGGCTCCAGCAAACAGTGCCGCCGTGCGGGCCCGCTCTGCCGTCCGATTGACCACCACCACCTCGGCCGCTCCGGCATCCCCCAGGGCGGCGATCACCGCCCGGGCCGCACCTCCGGCCCCGACCACAAGGCATCGGGTGCCCGAGGGGATGAACCGGTCGCCATAAGCCAGGGCATTGACGAACCCGGCGCCGTCGGTATTCTCGCCTCGCCATCCACCATCCACTGCTACGAGGCAGTTGACCACTCCGAGCCGGGCCGCCTCCGCCGCCAAGTCGTCCGCAGCGGTGGCTGCCTCCTCCTTGTGGGGCATCGTGACCGATAGTCCTCGCACACCGAGCGCCCAGGCTCCGGCCAGCGCCACCGTGGCATGGCCCGGAGCTACCGGAAATCCCAGCGACACCCAATCGAGACCGAGTTCGCTGAAGGCCGTGTTGTGCAGCAAAGGCGACATCGAATGGGCCACCGGGTACCCGATCACGCCCACCACCCTGGTGGCCGCCGACAGCCTGCGGCCGGCGACGGGCCGCTCCAGCCCGCCCTGGCGGCCGCTGTCGCACGCAATCCGATTCGCCATCGTCCCAGTCTCTCCTGCTCAGCCCAGGCCGTGCTGCTTGGCCAACGCCTCGTTGGCCAATTGCCCGGCATACGTGGTCGAGAACGCTTCGGTGCCGTCCTGCTGGACCACCACGAAGAACAACCACGGTCCCTCCGGTGGATGCAGGGCAGCTGTCAGTGCCTCCTCGGATGGGAAACAGGTCGGCGTGGGTGGCAGGCCCTTGTTGAGATAGGTGTTGTACGGGCTCTCGGTGCGCAGATCTGCCTGAGTGACCGGCCCGCCATCTCGACCTAGCGCATACAGCACCGTCGAGTCCATCTGCAGGGCGGTGTGCTTGGCCAGCCGGTTGTAGACGACCCGGGCCACCGGTCCCATGTTCTTGACCAGCGCCCCCTCCTTCTCCACCACGGACGCCACGATCACTACCTGATATGGGGTGTAGCCGAGTTGGGCGGCACCGCTGGCCAGCCCGACCTTGGTGGCCAGGGTGTCGAACCGGTCGACCATCTTGGTCAGAAGTTCACGGTCCGTTTCTCCGGGGATGACGGTGTAGGTGCCGGCGGCCAGCAGCCCTTCGAGGCTGGTCACCCCGGACGGCTGCCAGGGAGACCGCACCGTGCCGTTGGTGGCCGACTTGAGGAACGAATCGGTGAAGTGGCCGGGAAGTTGGCCGACCCGATGGGCCAGTTCAGCCACGGTGAAGCCCGGGGGAACCACGAGGGGGAACACGTTCGGTCCTGCGGCTAGGACCTTCTGGACGGCATCGAACGAGGAGTGCCGATTGAACACGTACGCACCGGCCTGAACACCAGGCAGGCTGTTGAACTGACCCCAGACCCGAAAGGCGAGTGAACTGCCGATCACGCCCCGGTCGGCCAACAGGGTCCCGGTCGAGTTGACCCCGCCCCCGGCTGGCACGGTGACCAGGATCTGAGGGCCGGGGGGGCCCGACGGGTTCGCTTCATGCTGCACCCAGAGGTACCCACCGACCAAGACGACCAGGCCGGCCATAATGGCCAGGGCGGCGACGATCCGCCCCGGATGGCCCCGGTAGTTCGACGGTCGGGATGTCCCCGGTCGAACCGGCGTCCTTCCATCGGTGGCCATTCCGTAGGGTATGGCGCCATCGGCGTCCGAGGGGGAGAGCGGGTGAACATCCACCGACGGCTGCGGCCGCGCCGGAGGACCGTCAGGCTCGATCGGCCCCGTCACGATGCCCGCCGGCCGTCCAGCCAAGCCATCAGCATGACGGCCGCGGCAGTCTGATCGACGACGGCCCGCTGGTTGCGACCCTTGGTGCCCCCGGCCCGCAAGGCCTGATGGGCGCTGACTGTGGTCAAGCGCTCGTCGAACAATTCGACAGCTACGTCTCGGTCCTGCAGCAGCACCGTCAGAGCGGCGGCCTCGTCCTCGGCGGCCCGGGCCGCTGGTCCACGGGTGCCGTCGAGGGACAGCGGGTGACCCACCACCACAATTACCGCCTCCTCCTCGACGACAAGGTCGACCAGGGTACGTCGGTCCCGCGCCGCATCTCGGGTTCTGTTCAAGGTTCCCCGCGGCGTAGCCATCAGACCGCCCGAGTCGCTGACGGCAATCCCGATCCGCTTGGCACCCAGGTCGACGCCGACGGCGCGGCCACGTCGGGCCGGTCGGTCATCCGACATGGCCGAGTCCGCCACCGGGCGCTCAGGCACCCGAGGTCAGCCGGCGCGCCTCGTCGAGCGCCCGGTCGATACCGGACGGGTCTTTGCCGCCGGCCACGGCCAGTTCGGGTTTGCCACCGCCACCTCCACCCAACAGCGGGGCGATCTTCTTGACCAACTCGCCGGCGTGAGACGAGCTCCCGTCGGCCGACACGGCCAACGATGCGGACGCACCATCCGGGCTGCCCCCGAGCACGACCACCCGAAGTCCGCCCTGGCTGCGAATTGATTGCGCCAGCTCGCGCAGCTGGTCGGCCGCCAACCCGTCGCGGCGAGCCACTACTGCCCCGTCGACAGCACTGCCTGCCAATGAGCCCGCCTCAACGGCCAACTCGCGGGAACGAGCCTGGTCGAGCAACTTTTCCGCCGCTTTCTGACGCTCCATCAAGCGTTCGATGGCCTCGCTCACATGCTCTGGGTCGGTCCGGAGCAACGTGGCCGCCTCGTCGAGCAACCGCTGGCGTTCGGCCATGCGTTCGAGTGAGCTGGTTCCGGTCACCGCCTCGATGCGGCGGGTATTTGAACCGATGGACGCCTCGGACACCACGGTGATGGGGCCGATCATCCCCAGTGCTCCCACATGGGTGCCTCCGCACAGCTCCACCGAGTGGGGCCCGGCCCGCACCACGCGGACCCGCTCGCCGTACTTGTCGCCGAAGAAGGCCAAGGCTCCCATGGCCTCGGCGTCGGCCTTGGATGTCTCCTGGACCACGACCTGGGCATCGGTCAGCACGTCGGCGTTGGCCAGAGTCGCTACCAGTGCCAATTCCTCGGGCGCCACCGAGGCGTGGTGGCTGAAGTCGAACCGGAGGCGATCAGGCGCCACCAGCGAACCCTGTTGGCGGACGTGGTCGCCCAGCACAGTGCGGAGGGCGGCATGAAGGAGGTGGGTGCCGGTGTGGTTGCGGCGCAGCGCGTCACGACGGGGCCCGTCGATGGTGGCCAGCGCGTCTTGGCCGGCGAAGATCTCGCCGGTCGCGGTGGCCCGGTGGGACGTCAGGCCGGGCAGGGCCGAAACCGTGTCGAATACCAGGGCCGTGCCAGTCTCCGTGACGATGGTGCCGATGTCGCCCATCTGGCCGCCGCCCTCAGCGTAGAAGGGAGAGCGGTCGAGGAAGACCTCGATCTGGCCGGCGCGGTCGGGGTCGTTGTCGACCAGAACGGCCACCACCCGGGCGGGGGCCGCGTAACCGTCGGGTGCCTGCCCCACGAAGGTGGTGCGTCCTTCGGTGTCCAGCACGGACCGGTAGGCCTCGTCGCCGGCCGTGGCCCGTCCAGCCCGTGCCGCAGCCCGGGCCTGGGTGCGCTGCTGGTCCATGGCCAATTCGAAGCCGGTGAGATCGACGGTGGAGCCGACCTCTTCGGCGATCTCGACCGTGAGCTCCACCGGAAAGCCGTAGGTGTCGTGCAAGCGGAAGGCGACGTCGCCGGGCACGGTGGTGGTGCCGGCGGCCAAGACGTCGTCCAGGATGGCCGAACCGGTGGCCAACGTGCGGAGGAATCCCTCCTCCTCACGACCGGTGACATCGACGATCAGCCGATGCTGCTCGGCCAGGGCCGGGTGGGCCGCTCCCAACATGTGCACGGCTGTGTCGACCAGGCGTTCGGTACAGGCCACGTCGACACCCAGCTGCCGGGCCCGACGGACGGCACGCCGGATGATCCGGCGCAGCACGTAACCCCGTCCCTCGTTGGAGGGCAGAACTCCGTCAGATACCAGCATGGCCATGGCTCGTCCATGATCGGCCATGATGCGCAGCCCGATATCGGTCGTTTCGTCTTTGCCGTACGACTGACCGGTGATGGACTGAGCCGTGTCGAGCATGGGGGCGAACAGGTCGGTGGCGTACAGCGAGTCGACCCCCTGGATGACCGGGAGGATTCGCTCGAGTCCGGCGCCGGTGTCGATGCTGGGCCGGGGCAGGGGCTCGGTCGACCCGTCGGGACTCCGATTGTACTGCATGAACACCAGGTTCCAGATCTCGATGAACCGCTCCGCGCCTCCGAAGGCCGGGCCGCCGTCGGGACCGTAGGAAGGGCCCTTGTCGATGAAGATCTCGCTGCTCGGACCGCACGGTCCGGTTTCGCCCATCTTCCAGAAATTGTCGTCTCCCAATCGCTGGATCCGGTCCGCCGGCACGCCGACGACGTCACGCCAGATGGCCTCGGCATCGTCGTCGGTCTCGTACACCGTCACCCACAGGCGGTCGCCGTCGATGCCCAGCACTTCGGTAACCAACTCCCAAGCGTAGGGGATGGCATCGGATTTGAAGTAGTCACCGAAGCTGAAGTTGCCCAGCATCTCGAAGTAGGTGCAGTGGCGCAACGTTGTACCCACGTTGTCGATGTCGACGGTGCGGAAGCACTTCTGTACGGAGGTAGCTCGGCGCCAAGGCGGAGTCTCGTCGCCCAGGAAGAAGGGCTTGAAGGGAACCATTCCGGCAATGGTGAACAGGACGCTCGGGTCGTGAGGTATGAGGCTGGCCGACGGAACGACGGTATGCCCGCGATCGATGAAGAAGCGGGTAAACGCGTCGCGCAGATGATCGGCGTCGGGCGCCGTGCCGGAGGTCACGACCGGAAATCCTACTTGCCCAGGCGGGAACGGGATCGGCGGACGGACCGGCGGACGGACCCGGTCGGCATCGACACCGCAGCTGCTGGCAACAGGGCATCGTCGGCTCGGGCCCCATCCATCGGGACGGAGACTGGGCCGAAGACTGGTTGGCGCGTTGTGCCATCGACGGTCACGTCCAATTCGGACCATAACTCGACTTCGCGACGGCGCTTCTCCTGGCGACCGGATGCCACCGCGCTGCGCACACGCCCACGGGTGCTGGCCACGGCCTTACGGGCGGTCCGTCCGACGTCGGCCACCAGGGTGTCTGGCTGCATCCGGGCCGCAGCGGCTTCTACCGTGCGGCGGAGTTTGCGTTCGGCGTAGAGCGACGAGGCGGCACCGGCCACCACGCCGGTCACCAGCCATACGGACCGACGGGCCACTGCTAGCGACTCCGGTCTGCTGTGCTGGCCGACCCGGTGCGGGGCGTGCCGTTGTGCTGGGCGCCGTCAGACTCGGCTGTCGCCAGTCGGCGGATACCGGTTGCCGCGCCGGCCCGGACAGCCAGGACCTTGACCACGGGATTGGCGAAGGCCCGGTAGGCCAGCCGCGAGGCGGAATCGACAGTGGCGTGAACGGACTCGGTGGTGTCGAGCACAGCGCCTACCCGTTCCATCTCCATGGCGGCCTGCACGATGACTCGGTGGGCGTCGGCCACCAGGGGCACAGTCTGGCGTTTGAGTTCGTCGGCCAGGGCACGGAGCCGGACCACCTGGTTGCGGAGGGAGGCGAGGGCGACCAGTAGACCGACAACAGCGAGGAGGCAGGCGACACTGGCCGCAATCACGGCGATCTGTCCGGAGCTCATGATGGCCTCAGTGTAGAT
>JAYVYR010000216.1:0-7139 GCA_043784065.1 Acidimicrobiaceae bacterium | reverse complement strand
GTTGAGATTCCCCAGGGAAAGTGGACACCACGAGCCCGAGCCCCACGAGTCGCAGATCGGTGCGCTTCTGCTTGGCGTGTCCCCGTTGAGCGATCGGCGCCCGGTCGTTAGCTGAGTCGATGTAGGTGGCGAAGTTGGTCATGTCGAGCACGAGTCCCGAGCAGTCCAGACCGAAGGACTCGACCATTGCCGCCAAGATCCTGCGCTCGATCTCGACCAGCTGGTCCGCGGAGACAAGATCCATCGCCTCCCAGAACCTCCGGTGGCCGAGCGCGGACGCAGGGAGCTTCAGCAAGCGATCCCCACACTTCGTCGCCCACCAGTCGGCAAAGGCAAGTTTCGAACACGGTGCCACCACCCGGTTCAACACCGACAGGACGTAGCACATCCCCACCGATGCTGCGGCATCGCTGCGCTATCCCCCCTCTACGTCATCGACGATCCCGACCACGTCCAGGCGTTCCAGCATCCACCACGTGGCCGCCAGGTCACCGAACGAGAGATGGCGCGTCCGGTCGGGCTCACCAGGTCCAGACGCGGACAGCCGGTGCTCGATCTCCTCAGCGGAACCCAGATACCGCTGAGGAGATAATGCGCGGCTTGCCGCCCACCCGGGCTGACTCCACGAGGCAGTAACAGGTCCTGCCGCCCTGCTTCTTCCCGACGATAGATGCCGTATCGAGCTCCCACACCCTGGCCCACCGAAGCGCGAGCACCCAACCAGGACAAACGCGCTGGTTACGCGATTGTTTGCAAGAAATCCTGAGACGGCTCAAACGCCAGGACCGGAACTATCCCGGAAACTCCCGCTAGTTGGGAGCTTCATCTCGATGAACTGGCGGGGCCGGCTGCAGGTGTTCCACCGGACCATCATCGAACTGATGTCGGCAATGACCACCGGCTCAGCTCTCTCCATCCGGGTGGAAGGGGACTTCAGCTCCTACTGGGCCGGCATCAAGGTCACCACGGCAGAGTCGGCGGTGGTACCGCTCGCCCATCACGACTTCCACGGGAACTGGAGCCACACAATCGCCCGCTCAAACGTCCGGCGGTCGACGTTGTCGGTGAACCCTCAATGCGATGCACCGGGAACCACTCGAATTCGGAGTCCGCCACCACCGTCCATCAGCTCCGACTGCTGGCCGGTCCGACTACTCCGTCCGGTTGTCCGTGACGTCGGCCAGAGCCTGGTTCACAGTGCCGGAGGCCAGCCGCGGACTGTCCCGAAGATTGGCCGGCAGGATGTCCTTGTCGGACTGCGACCGGCGGATGACCTCGAGGATGTCCTCGCCGATCAGTTCGCTACGCACGAGGAGCGCATCTCGAAGAGCCTCGACCACGTGGCGATGGTCGTCGAGCATGCGGGCAACCGATGCCTTGGAGTCGGACAGGAGAGTTTCGACCTCGGACCGGCTGGCCTCGTCAGACAGGACCTTGCCGACCACACCCCCACCGGGGTGCTCGATGGCTCCGACCGAGATGAGCGAGCTACCCATGCCGAGCAACCCGATCATCTGGCAGGCATTGAGGGTGGCCGCCTGGAGGTCGCTCGATACGCCCGTCGAGGATTCGCCGAAGAACAGCTCCTCGGCGACCATCCCGCCGAATGCGATGTCGATCATGGCCCGGACTTCGGACTTAGACTGAGTGAACCGCTCCTCGGTCTCGGAATGACTGAGCAGGCCGAGCGCGTCCTTCCGCTTGATAATGGTCAGCACCTCAAGCTTGCGGCTTTTCCCGACCAGCCAGGCCACAGTGGCGTGGCCGGCCTCGTGGGTGGCGATCGATCGCCGTTCGGCCTCGGTGTACTCGACTGGCTGGGCCAAGCCGATCTCTTCGGTCATCTTGGCCTGCTGGAGGTCGTGCCACGACAGCCGGTTGGCCCCACGGCGTAGCGCCCACACCAGCGCCTCGTCGAGAATGTGCTCGATCATGACTGGCGAGTATCCGGCGGTCATAGCTGCCAGTGTTTCGCGACGGGCCGGCTCGTCGAGCTCGGGCTCGTGTGCCTTCTTCCCCAGGTAGTAATCGAAGATGTCCCGCCGTCCAGACCTTCCCGGCAGTCCGAAGTAGATGTTCCGGTCGAAGCGCCCGGGACGAACCAGTGCGGCATCGAGGTCTTCGGCCCGGTTGGTCGCCCCGATCACCAGGATGTTTGCCGGGGTGAAGGTCGGCTTGCGCAGCTTGCGCCCCTCCGGGAGCCAGGCGTTGATTGCCTCAACCAACTTGCCGCGGAATCGAATCGACCACGGGGTCTGTTCGAACGACTGGAGCTGGATCAGCAACTCGTTGACCACACCAGGCACGCCCTCGCCCTGGGTGGATCCGGAACCCCGCTTGCCGCCGATAGCGTCGAGCTCCTCGATGAATCCGATAGCGCCGCCCTCGCGACGGGCCTGGCGCCGGAGCTCCTTGAAGTAGGCGCGGATCTTCCGGTTGGTCTGCCCGTAGAACATGGACTGGAATGCGGACGACGAAACAAAGAGGAACGGCACCCCGGCCTCGGAAGCCATGGCCTTGGCCATGTAGGTCTTACCGGTACCCGGGGGGCCTTCGAACAGAATGGCTTTGCGGGGCGTGCCACCCATCTGCTCGTTGAACGTCCGGTAGGCAAGGAAGAGATTGAGAGTCTTGGTGACCTCTTCGACCAGTCCTTCGGAACCCCGCACGTCGGCGAAGGTCATGGTCAGCTCGTCCGGTCGGTAGAGAATGTGGGGCGAACGTCCGGCAGCCACCATCGGTACGACCATCACCATCGAGAGGATGACGATGAGGGCAAGGGGAGTCATATAGGGAGTCAGTGAGGGCGGGATCGACGGCGTCGGGATGGCCATATCTGGCGCCAGAATGTCGCGCAGCACCAGGAGGGTGGCGATGATGCCGAGGAAGACGGCGAGACGTTGGAGGCGGCTCGAGCGTGCACGGGCCTTGTGGGCCCCCACATCGGTGGAGGCCATGGTGGCCACACCCGAGGCGGAGAGTGCTCCCAATCCATCGGTTCCGGTGGTTTGCGGTGACGCCATGGCCTCGCTCCGTCCTGTGTCACCGGCGCCTGGTGGCTCCGGGCCCCTGCCCCCGGTACTGCGGCTAGCACCACGTACCGCTGCAGGGCACGGTCGAACGCACGCATCGGCGACGCTGACCTGAAGGGAACCTACGGGGCAGTTGTGCGGCTGGTCAACCGAATCCACGCAGGGTGACCGAACCGGTGCGAACGGGCCAGACTGCAACCGAACGGTCACGCTGGGTGGGCGTTCCGGCGTCCAACGCTGCTCCTCGGTGTAGGTCGGATGTGAATCGCCAAGGGGACAACCCGAGTTGCACAAGGCTCGGCGGCCGACCCCTACTTGGGGGTGGGGAATTCGCGAACCTCGAAGTCCGACAGCACCGTCGGGCACAGCGAGGGATTCGACACCACGCACGACTCGCCAGCCACGGCGATCGGGGAGCCGTAGGAGATGGCCGAAGGAATCTGAGGGAACAGCACCACGCCGGACGCCACTATCTGCCCACCCGATGCGGCCAGGCTGCCGACCACGCCCGCCGGGTCGGCCACGGCGACGACGTCCGGGGTCAAGATGTTGGTGAACTCCCCCGACGGCTTGTTCGTCGAGCAGCCGGCCGACTGGGACTGCCAGGTAGGGATGGCGAACAACGGGCACACCATGTCGACGCCGGCGTTGGATCCTGTGGTTGCCCATGTGGCGAACACGCCTTCGGTCCCGGGGGCGGGCGCCCCCGTTGAGGGCGGGTTCGGAGCGTTGGACGGGTAGACGGCCAACGTGGTCGCGCCCTGAGCACCAATGGCCGCGCCCTGGCCGGATGTGGGGACACCGAGTTGGGTCGTCGTCGTCGTCGTCGTCGTACCGTCGCCGGTGCCAACGGTGGTTGTCGTCGTCGAAGTGCTTTGACCGGCCGCATCGCGTTGCACCAGCGCACACGTCCACCCGGAGGGGGCGAGGAGGGTGTGGACACCGTCAGAGTAGAAGGTGACCTTCCCGACGAGGGACGTGGGTATCGGGGCCAAGATGATGGTGGGGTTCCAGCCTGACGAGGATTTGATGGTGGACCCGCCGCTGGCGGGGTCGATGCAGGCGATCACCGGGAAGGCCACGGCCACTTCGCCGTTGATGGGGACGGTGGTGGGAGGAGTGGCGCCCCCAGCGGTCGACGTCGATGTGACGCCTGTTGATGTCGTCGTGCCGAGCAGCGACGTGCCGCAGCCGGCAAGTAGCCCGAGCCCGGCCACGGACAGCGCCGACAGATGCCTGCGGATGCGACAACAGGGCACCGGTGATGGGCGGTCCAGTGGCGGCATCCGTGTCATAGCCCAGACGATAGGCCCGCACACCGACCCTGCGGTGGGCAATCGGTGTCCGTGGGCTCCCCTTGATCTTGCCGATCATTGCGTTATCCGCACGTCCAGGGTCCGACACGACCATGCGGGTCCGGCCGATCGGACAGGCGGGAAGGGTGATGACCGCCGAGCAGTCCGCAGTTCCGAGAGATGACCGGCTTGGCCCCAGCGGTCGTGAAGCACGGCTTCGCGGCAACCCCGACGCGTTACCGGCCAACTATCAGTGGATGGCCCTGTTCATCTCGACTCTCGGGGGTGGCCCAGTCAGGAGTTCCCCACGGAACCGAGGTGACCTGGTCAGCCATAAGGCCGATGATTGCAGCATCAAGTGGCACGTCGAACTAGGGGACGCGGGTGATACGGCAATTGCCGACCACGTGAGTGATCATGGGCTCACTATGTCAGAACGGTGTGGATGCCGCTCAGATTCGAGGCCTCCATCGGGGGTGGTGGTGTCTGTCGCAGCATCGGTCGCCGCCACCGAGCGAGTTGATTCGGAGCCAGTGGGCCCGTATGTCCCCGGGGGGACGTAGCTCCTAGAGGGTTGGGGGTTGGGGCGGGGCCTCGGGGGGCATGCCAGCGCCAGGAGGAGCCGGTGGTGGGGGATAGGCCGTTCCTGGCTGGGGCGGCGGCGGATAACCGACGCCAGGTGCTGGAGGAGGGGGCGCATACCCGCCGGGCTGCGGGTATGCGGCACCAGGTGCCGGAGGAGGCGGCGGGTAGCCACCGGGCTGGGGGTAGCCCTGTTGCGGGTAGCCGGGGGCTGGGTATCCCTGCTGCGGGTAACCAGGAGGTGGGTAGCCGGGCTGCGGGTAGCCGCCGTAGGAACCGGCCATGGCCGCTGGCCCCTTCGGCCCGAGATAGGTGCTCTTCCCGAGCCAGAGGATGAACCAGAAGATGATGGGTAGGAGAACCAGGCCGGTGGTGAAGCCGCCGCCATGGCCGAAGCTCTTCGAGACGTCGTTGAGGACGATGATCGAGATCACGAAGAACGGGATGAACCCGATGAAGGGCACGACAAATCCGAGAAAGTAGAGCAGGAGGAACCAAGCCCACGCCTTCGGCCGCCCCGCGACGCGGAGCAGCACGATGAACTGATAGATCGGTACGAAGGCGGCCCAGGCCGGGTCACCCTGTGGTTGGGCCTTCTGATAGGTGCCCCACACGGGCAAAGTGAACAGCACATAGAAAAGGAGAAGGAGGACGAGGAAGATGAACGCCCCTCCAGCATTCGACGTAGCCGCTGTCAGCAGTCCCATGGATACTCCCTGGATGTCGTCGCCCCGCCGTCGGGACGTCGACCACATGGTGCCACCTGACCGGGCGACAGGGTGCGATGCATGTGGACGCCCGGAAGGCGTCGCACCTCGTGAGTAGTGTCCCACTCTGTGATGCATCTCTACTCGGCGGAGCGGGCGGAAGACCTGGCGGAGCGCCTCGCTACTGTCCTCAGTGACATCCCGGATGATCCGTTCGCGCCGGAGTGGATTGCTGTGCCGACGGAAGGGATGCGGCGGTGGCTTCTCCTCGAACTGGCCCGTCACCTGGGATCATCGGGGCCCGACGTAGGTGACGGAGTGGCGGCCAACATGATCCGGGCCTATCCGGGCACGCTCCGCTCCACCGTCCTGAACGCCGCTAGGCCTGACGACAGGCCCGACCGGTGGGAGATCGATCGGATGGTGTGGTCCCTACTCACAGTATTCGAGCGCCTCGACGATTCCGGCGACCTGCGGGAGTTCACGGCTCTGACCGAAGGAGCCTCGAGGTTCACGCGGGTCCGGGCCGTAGCCGATCTCTTCGACCGCTATCACCTCCATCGGCCCGAAATGATCAGGTCCTGGTCCGAGGGTGCCGATGTCGACGGATCGCTCCAGCCGATCTCGGCGCATGCGGCTTGGCAGCCCCAGGTGTGGAGGTTGCTTCGTCGGGAGATCGGCGAGCCCAGCCCCCCCGAAGTGTTCGACGCCCTCCTCCGAGACTTGGGGCGCGGGGTCCTGGAACCGGGTCTCCCGTCGCGGTTGATGCTGTTCGGATTCACGTCCCTACCGGGCCGAGGTTTCCTCGACCTCATCCGGGCAACATCTGGGCAGCGGGATGTGCACCTCTTCCTGTTCGAGCCCTGCCGGTTTGACGGGACGCTCCTCGCCGCGAAGTGGCCGATGACCGGAGTAGGGCGAATGCGCCTTCGCCAGTCGGACGGTACCGCCGAGCTGGTGCACCAGCCGTTGCTCAAGGCGTGGGGTCGGCCGGCGCGAGAGACGAGCATCCTGTTGGCCAACGAGCACGGGCCCGATGCCGTCGGAGTGGAGTCCGTCAGGCGACCCCAGGAATCGGTTGGACCGGCACGGTCCCTGTTGGAGCGCCTGCAGGACGACATCAGGTCCAATGTCTGCTCCGAGCCGTCCGCCGTCGATGCTCACGACCGCTCGATCGAGTTCCACGCCTGCTACGGATCGATGCGCGAAGTGCAGGCCACGCGCGACGCTCTCCTGCACTGTCTGAGCCGTGACCCGGGGCTCACCGAAGACGACATCTTGGTGGTCTGCCCAGGATTGGATCGATTCGCGCCACTCATCGAGGCGGCGTTCGGTCCGTCGGCCTTCCCCGGTCCCGAAGACGCAGTCGGCCTGCCCGGGCGGCCCCTCCTCCGCTACCGCATCGCCGATCGGTCGATACGGTCGGCTAACGCCGCCCTGGCCGCCACCGCCGATCTGCTCGATCTCCTCGCCAGCCGGTTCGAGGTGGCGCCCGTCATCGATTTCATTTCGTCGGCCCCCGT
>JAYVYR010000215.1:0-6437 GCA_043784065.1 Acidimicrobiaceae bacterium | reverse complement strand
CCGGATGGTCTGGGGTCAACAGTTGGACGCGGCTGTGGTGGCAGAAGCGGAGAACGGCCGGCGACGCGCGGCCGCCTACTTGGCGAAATACGCAGCCAAAGGGTCCGACGAACACGGCGTTCTCGACCATCGGCTGCAGGCGGGGACTCCCCGTGATGGGCGACTGCCGGAGCATCTTCGCTTGTTGGTCGAGACGGCCTGGAACCTTGGCGAGTCTGCGGCCTACGCGAACGTTCGCCTGCAACTCTGGGCCCACACCTGCGGATTCCGGGGCCACTTCTTGACGAAGTCCCGGCGCTACTCGACCACCTTCGGGGCCCTGCGCGCCGAACGCCAACGGTGGCGGCTGGCCAACAATAGTGACGGTGTGGGCGGCTCCGGTACCGCCCCGGATCCGCTAGTCCCAGACGATGGTGCGCCGGACGAGATCGAGGTGTCCGATTGGCAGTACGAAGGGTCCGGGTACGCGACCGTCGGTGACGTCTGTCTCGCCCGGAACCTCGAGGAAGAACTCCGGCTCGGGCGCTGGCTGGCCCGTGAAGACACGGCTGCAGGCCCGTCGAGTTCGGAGCAGCTGATATCCCCTGCTCCTCCGTCCACGCCAATCGTCGATCGCGTTCCGTGGGCTGGGCAATGACGGGGGAGTCGATCATGGAACTCGAAACCAATCGTGTGACCCCGATGCGGCGTGCGTCGACCACTCTTCCACCCGACGTTCGACTCCTTCCCTGGGCCGCGGAGCAACTCGGCATCGGCACCTCGACCGCCTATCGACTTGCGGCCGTCGGCCAGATTCCTGGAGCCTTCAAGGTCGGTGGCCAGTGGCGGATCTCGGTGCCTCGGTTCCTGACCCTTGTGCACGGTCCGGCCGAGGACATCGGCGCCACCAGGAACGAACGCTCCTGACTCCCTACGACGTGAGCTCGGGTGCAAGCACCCGGCCGAGTGCATCGGCTAGCTCGCGGTCTCGTGATTCGAGAACATGCGAGTACACCTTGAGGGTGATCGACGAGTCGCGATGTCCGAGGCGACCGGCAACGGTCACGGGATCGAAGCCCGCAGCAATGGCCTGGGTAGCGGAAAAGTGCCGTAGGGCGTGAAGGTGAGTATCGACTCCGGCGGTCTTGGCTGCCTTCTTCGTGAGCTTGCTGACTACATCCGGTCGAAACGGCGCCGATCCGGAGGGTGACCGCGAGAAGATGAATGCGTTGGCGGGAATCTCGAGCCGGAGTTCGCCGGCCAGCGCGTCGACACTGGCTCGGTGTTGCTCAAGGACGGCCACCGCCATGTCGTCCAGACCTAGCGAACGGGCCTGGTGGGTCTTGGTGTCCTTTTCGGCCCACCCGCCACCTTCGGTCTCATAGACCGAGCGGGCGATGGTCAGTCTCCGATTGGCGAAGTCCACGTCGGTCCAACGCAATGCACACAGTTCGCCCCTCCGGGCGCCGGTCAGCGCACCGACAAGGAGCATTGCCCCGAGGGCTGGCTCGATGGCCTCGGCGGCTTCGACAATGGCCCGGACTTCAGTGGGGCTTGGCGATCGCACCGGCACTGTGCGAATCGGCGGTGGACTTGCCCTCCTGGAGACGTTCACATCGACAAGGTCCCACTTTTCGGCCTGGTGGAGGGCGGCTGCGATCTGGGCGTGGACCCGCCTGATGGTCGTTGCCTTGTTGCCCTTGGCCGAGAGCTTGGCGTAGAGCGCATCGAGATTGGATGCAGACAGCTTTGAAAGCTGAATGTTCCCGATCGAGGGCTTGACTACTTGTTCGGCAATCCTGCGGTACTCCCGCATCGTCGTAGGGGAGCGGCCAAGGCTCTCGCAGTGGTCCAGCCAGCGGTCTAGTAGCTCGCTCATCGAAGTCGCCCCGGCGGCGCCGTTTCCCTTGCTGGCACCGGCGACCATCTGGGCCAGTTCACGGTCGGCCAGCCTGGAACCCGAGCCTCGCTTGCCATCGCCAAGATGCATCGTTTTGGTGATCTGGATCGGTGAACCAGATGGTCGGCGTCCGATGAACACGCGCAGCCTCCAGACCCCCGGTGACACCTCCTGCTTAGTTCCCTTCATGGGACCATTGTAGTCAGTTTGTAGTCACTAGCGAAAGTCTCAAATCGAAAAACTGCCTCTGACCTGGTGCGCCCCGGGGGACTCGAACCACCCAACCTCCGGATTAAGAATCCGGTGCTCCACCGTTGAGCTAGGGGCGCTTGTGAAGCATACGCATCCCGGGCCGGAGTCCGGAGACGGCGTCTTCTAAGATGACGTCTCCGGTGCGGGACCAGCCTTCCGACCCGGTATCACCAGAAAGCAGACTCCGCCGTGACCAACGAGACCGACCAGCCGTCTGACGAGTCGAACGCGCCAACGATCGACGCCCTGATCAGCGAGCGGCGCAAGAAGCGCGAGATGCTGGTCGACCAGGGCATTGACCCGTACCCGTCGCGCTTCGACCGGTCGGCATTGGCTGACGACCTCCGCGAGCGCCACGCCGCACTCGTCCCGGACACCCGCACGGAAGAGCATGTCCGTATGGCCGGGCGGATTACCGCCGTGCGCCGCCACGGCAAGCTCTCATTTGCCACGTTGACCGACGCATCCGGTTCGATTCAGCTTCTGCTCCAGGCCACCTCTCTCCTCGAAGAGGCCGCCGCCGTTTTTGACGCCGTCGACCTCGGCGACTGGGTCGGCGCCGAGGGAGAGGTCATCTCGTCTCGCCGGGGGGAGCTGTCCGTCGACACCACGGGTCTGTGGCTCCTGTCCAAGGCGCTGCGGCCTCTGCCGGACAAGTGGCATGGCCTGACCGAGACAGACACCCGTTACCGCCAGCGGGAAGTCGACCTGTTGGCCAACCCGGACAGCCGCCGGGTGTTCGATATCCGGTTCAAGGCCATCGCCGCTATGCGCCGCCACATGGAGTCCGAGCACTTCCTCGAGGTCGAGACCCCCATCCTGCAACCCCAGGCCGGTGGCGCTATCGCCCGCCCGTTCTTCACCCACTCGAATGCGCTGGATATCGACCTGAGCCTCCGCATCGCCCCCGAGCTATACCTCAAACGATTGGTGGTCGGCGGTTACGAGCGCGTCTTTGAGATCGCCCGGAACTTTCGGAACGAGGGGGTCAGCACGCGGCACAGCCCCGAGTTCACAGCCCTCGAGGCCTACCGGGCCTTTGGCGACGTAACCGACGGCATGGACCTGACCGAGGCCCTAGTGAGCGGGGCCGCCCAGGCCGCCATCGGCCGGTTCACGGTGTCTTTCGACGATCACGAGATCGACCTCACGCCCCCGTGGCCGCGCCTACAGCTGCTCGACATGCTGGAGGATCGCCTCGGCCGACGGGTGCACCCGACTGATCCGGTCGACCAACTTCGGGCCGTGTGCGAGGCCCACGGGATCACCCCGCTGCCCGGCTGGGGGCCGGGCAAGCTGGTATTCGAGCTCTACGACCAGGTGCTGCTTCCTGAACTGTCGATGCCTGTCTTCGTCTGCGGGTTCCCTGTCGAAGTATCGCCCCTAGCCCGTCACACGGTGGACGACCCGACCATGGCTGATCGGTTCGAGCTGTGCATCGTGGGCCGTGAGTTCGCCAACGGATACAGCGAACTCAACATCCCCGAGGAACAGGCCGCCCGCTTCGAGGTGTCTGCGGCGGCCAAGGCCGGCGGTGACGCCGAAGCCCACCCTGCCGATCGGGCTTTCGTCCGGTCCCTCGAGTACGGGTTGCCGCCGACGGCCGGCATCGGAATCGGTATCGACCGGTTGATCATGCTGCTTGCCGAGGTGGATGCGATCAGGGACGTCATCCTCTTCCCGATGCTCCGCCCCGAGGCGAGCGACTGACGGGCCCCGGCGGAACCGGTGGGCGTCGATGTCCGGTCAGCGGGCCGCGCCGGATAGAACAGAGAGGATGATCTGTCCGGCGCTCGGCGCACCCCTTGCACTTCCGGAGGCAGTGGAGTGACCACCACTGAGGAGCGTCCTACTACGACGTCCCGTCCCCAGCCCGTATCCAAGCCCGCTCAGCACAGCGGCCTTGCCAAGCTGGCCGGCTGGTGTCACGACCACCGCTGGTGGGTGCTCATCGCCTGGATAGTCGGTCTCGTGGCCGTCAACGTGTTGGCCCAGTCGGCCGGCAGCAACTTCTCCAACAACTTGTCGGGCGGCACCAAATCAGCTCAGCAGATCCTCAACTCCCAATTTCCTGCGGCGTCGGGTAGCCCGGCCCAGGTAGTCATCACCACCTCCGGGTCATTCAACGAACCGTCCAATCAGGCCCGCACCGAAAAGCTGGCTGCCGCACTGCGCCCGTTGGCCCACGTCTCGGCTGTTTCCAGCCCCTTCAGTCCCCAGGGGGCTGCTCAGATCTCCAAGGACGGCCACATCGGCTATGTCCGGATCAGCTTTGACCAGTCGGCCGGCACCCTGCCAACGGCCCCAATCCAGAAGGTCGTCGACACGGCCCTGTCCTTTGGGGCACCGGGCTACAAGGTGGCCCTCGGCGGCGAGGCCATCGCCCTGGTGGCCGGGGCCAAGCCCGGTCCGAGCGAGGGCATCGGTATCCTGGCCGCCATCATCATCATGCTGTTGGCCTTTGGCTCGGTGGTGGCCATGGGTCTGCCCATCATCACCGCCCTGTTCGGGATCGCTGTGGCCTTCGCCGTTCTCGACCTGTTGTCCCACGTGATCACCACACCGGTGTTCGCCCCCGAGATCATGGCCATGATCGGGCTGGGGGTGGGGATCGACTATGCCCTGTTCGTCGTCACCCGCTACCGGCAGGGCTTGGCCGAAGGCCGCGACCCGCGCGGTGCGGTGTCTATCTCGCTCGCCACTTCGGGCCGGGCTGTGGTGTTTGCCGGCAGTACCGTAATCTTGTCATTGTGCGGACTGTTCATCCTCCAGCTCCCCTTCATGCGGGGCTTGGCCGTCGGGGCCATCGCCGCCGTGGTGCTGGTGATGCTTGCCGCCACCACGCTGCTGCCGGCCATGCTCGGCTTCTCGGGCCGGGCCATCGACAGCCTTGCCATCAAGCGACTGCTCCAGAGCGGTGCCGAGCCCGACGAACGCGGCTTCTGGTTCCGCTGGAGCCGGAGCGTCCAGCGTCACCCGTTGATCTTCGCCCTCGCTGCTGTGGCCCTGCTGATCTGCCTTGCGCTACCCATGTTCTCGATGCGTCAGGCCTTCACCGATGCTGGCAATGATCCAGCCACCACCACGACCCGCCAGGCCTTCGATGCCCTGGCCACAGGGTTTGGACCGGGCTTCAACGGACCCTTGATCATCGCAGCCTCGGTGCCGGCTGGACAGCGTGCCGCGCTGGAGCAGCTCGACACCAGACTCCGGGCAACGCCGGGTGTCGCCTTCGTTTCGCCCCCGCAGCTCAGCACCTCGGGAACGGCAGCCCTGATCGTGGCCTACCCGACAACCTCGCCACAGGCGGCGCAGACGCACGCGCTTGTGCACACTTTGCGTGACCAGGTGATCCCGACGGCAACGTCGGGCACCGGGGTCCAGGCGTACGTCGGTGGTGAGACGGCAGGTTCGGTCGATGCCTCCGCTTACCTGTCCAGCCGACTGCCGTGGGTGATCGGCACCGTACTACTGCTCTCGTTCCTGCTGTTGATGGCGGCGTTCCGCTCGCTGGCCATTCCTGCCAAAGCAGTGGTGGTCAACCTCCTGTCGGTAGCCGCCGCCTACGGGGTCATCGTGGCTGTGTTCCAGTGGGGCTGGCTGGGTGGATTCTTCGGAATCGGGGCTACCGGGCCGATCGACCCGTGGATTCCGTTGATGATGTTCACCATCCTCTTCGGTCTTTCCATGGATTACGAGGTCTTCCTGCTGACCCGAATCCGCGAGGAGTGGCGCCTCAGTGGCGAGAACTCGACAGCGGTGGCCGATGGATTGGCCAAGACGGCCCGGGTCATCACAGCGGCTGCCGCCATCATGATCTGCGTGTTCGGGTCGTTCGTTTTCGGCGACCCGCTCCACGTGCTCAAGGTGTTCGGCCTCGGCCTGTCCTCGGCCATCCTCATCGATGCCACCCTCGTGCGGATGGTGTTGGTGCCATCGGTCATGGAGCTGCTTGGTGAAACCAACTGGTGGATGCCACCGTGGCTCGACAGGGTGGTGCCCACCCTGGGGGCGGAGGTCGACGTGGAGCCCGTCGAAGCGAGCCTGGGCGCGCAAACTCAGACAGCCTGAAGTTCCAGGTGTGGGATGCGACCTGAAATGCTCTGACCCGAGATCGGGCCCCTACGATCCGGCCCCCATTTGACGTGGGCCGCTGGTGCAGCGGGAATCATCTGGCGGAAGGGGGGGGATTCGAACCCCCGGAGGCTTTCACCTCACACGCTTTCGAGGCGTGCGCATTAGTCCGCTCTGCCACCCTTCCGTCGGCGAGTGTAACGGAGCCGGAACGGGGTCCCGAAACAGACCC